>NZ_VPEW01000015.1:0-74751 GCF_013416965.1 Acinetobacter sp. YH1901134
CTAAAGACGAAGGTGGCCGTCATACTCCATTCCTTAACGGTTACCGTCCACAGTTCTACTTCCGTACAACTGACGTAACTGGTGCGATCTCGCTTAAAGAAGGCGTTGAAATGGTTATGCCTGGTGATAACGTAGAAATGTCAGTAGAATTAATCCACCCAATCGCAATGGATGCTGGCTTACGCTTCGCGATCCGTGAAGGTGGCCGTACAGTTGGTGCGGGTGTTGTTTCTAAAGTAACTGCATAATATAATACAGTTATCTTTGTACAGATCGAGAGTTTCGACTCTCGATTTGCTCTGCAGGTCAGTAGTTCAATTGGTAGAGCGTCGGTCTCCAAAACCGAATGTTGGGGGTTCGAGTCCCTCCTGGCCTGCCAAATTTTTTTAAAAAGAAGCTTGATGCTGGCTCAACTGGTCATATAATAAGTCGCGAATCCTACGACGAGTACAAAAATGTCGAATGATAAATCGCGTGACGCATTAAGCGACGCGCCAATTCCTCAAAGAAATAATCCTGCTGAAGTTGTTAATTCTGGTTCCCCTTTAGACTATGTTCTGTGGGTTATCGCGTTGATTTTACTCGGTAGTTCTATGATGGTGAATCAACATTTGCCAGCATACTGGGCACTAGCGAATGATGTTTGGGTCCGTGTTGGGGTAATTTTGGCTTGTATCATCGTGGCTTTAGGTTTATTATACGCCACCCATCAAGGCAAAGGCTTTGTTCGATTGTTGAAAGATGCTCGAATTGAGTTGCGTCGAGTGACTTGGCCAACCAAGCAAGAGACCATGACCACATCTTGGCAGGTACTTGCGGTAGTCTTAGTGGCATCTATTTTATTATGGTGCTTTGACTATGCTTTGAGCTGGTTAATGAAGTTTATTATCGGGTAAGAGAGCTATGAAACGTTGGTACATTATTCATGCCTATTCTGGTTATGAAAAACAAGTGTTACGCTCACTTAATGATCGAATCCAGCGTAGCGCTGTAGCCGATAGCTTTGGTGAAGTCCTTGTCCCTACTGAAGAGGTAGTGGAAATGAAGGATGGTAAGAAACGTAAATCTGAGCGTAAATTCTTTCCCGGCTATGTGTTAGTCGAGATGGAAATGAATGATGAAACTTGGCACATTGTTAAAGAATGTCCAAAAGTATTAGGTTTCATCGGTGGTACTGCAGAAAAGCCTGCACCAATTACGCAAAAAGAAGCTGATGCGATTCTTGCACGTGTACGCAATACTGGCGAAGCACCTCGTCCTAAGACGATGTTTGAACCAGGTGAAGAATTACTCGTAATTGACGGTCCATTCACCGATTTTAAAGGCGTGGTGGAAGAAGTTCTATACGATAAGTCACGTTTGACGTTGACGATTAATGTATTTAATCGACCAACTCAGGTTGAGCTGGAATTTCGCCAAGTCGAAAAATCGGTTTAATTTAACTTGGTTGATAAACGCCCGATTTATGATGAGTCGGGCATTGTTGTTGTAACGGTATCGTTACTTATATGTATGGGGAGCCTAGCGGCGTTAGTACCCAGAGGTAATTGAAATGGCTAAGAAGATTGACGGCTATATCAAGCTGCAAGTTCCAGCTGGTAAAGCAAATCCATCTCCACCGATTGGTCCTGCACTAGGTCAACGTGGTGTTAACATCATGGCATTCTGTAAAGAATTCAATGCTGCGACACAAAAAGTTGAAGCTGGTCTTCCAATTCCAGTAGTGATCACTGTGTACAACGACAAGTCGTTCACATTCATCATGAAAACTCCTCCTGCTGCGATTCTTCTTAAGAAAGCTGCGGGCATCCAAAAGGGTTCAGCTGTACCTAACAAAACTAAAGTTGGTAAGTTGACTCGCGCTCAATTAGAAGAAATTGCGACTACTAAAGAACCAGATCTTACTGGTGCTGATTTAGACGCACGTGTACGTACCATTGCTGGTTCTGCGCGTTCTATGGGCTTGGAAGTGGAGCTATAAGACATGGCTAAATTAACTAAACGTCAAAAAGCCATTGTTGCTGCTGTTGAAGCTAACAAAGTTTACACTTTGGAAGAAGCAGTTGCAGTTCTTAACGGCCTTCCAGCAGTAAAATTCAAAGAATCTTTGGATGTTGCTGTAAACCTAGGTGTTGATCCTCGTAAATCTGACCAAGTTGTTCGTGGCGCGACTACACTTCCTGCAGGTACTGGTAAAACTGTACGTGTAGCTGTGTTTGCTCAAGGCGCTGCTGCTGAAGCTGCTAAAGCTGAAGGTGCGGACGTTGTTGGTTTTGATGATCTTGCTGAAAGCATCCAAGCGGGTAACCTTGACTTTGACGTAGTAATTGCAGCTCCGGATGCAATGCGCGTTGTTGGTAAGTTAGGTACGATTCTTGGTCCACGTGGCTTAATGCCAAACCCTAAAGTGGGTACTGTAACTCCTGACGTAGCTTCTGCTGTTAAAAATGCGAAAGCTGGTCAAGCACGTTACCGTGTAGACAAAGCGGGTATCATCCACGCTGCGATCGGTCAAGTAGGTTTCACTGCTGAAGCTGTTCGTTCAAACGTTGAAGCTCTTGTAGCTGACCTTAAGAAAGCAAAACCTGCTACTTCTAAAGGTGTTTACATCCAAAAGATCACTCTAAGCTCTACTATGGGTCCTGGTCTTGTTGTTGATGTGGCAAACGTTTCTAAATAAGTTTCGACTTATTACAGAATTTTAAAGCCCTGAGTAATATTTGAAGCACCGCTTTAAATATTACGCAAGAAACGCTCCGTCGTATATTGCGTGATTCAGGCAAACTTTGAATTGATAAATTTAGATTTATCAGCGTCAAAGACCTCAGGCGAGGGGAGTTTTATGCTTTCTTCTTAATAGCCCAGCCTGAGTAGACGCGGTGGTGTGATTTGTTCCTCCTCCGCGTGTTGGTTCAGTGATGAGCTAACGAATTGGGAGTGCATCTGTATAGGTGCATAAATCACCGTTAGGAGGTTTTACAATGGCTCTTCTTATCGAAGGCAAAAAACAGATCGTAGCTGAAGTAACTGAAGTTGCCTCTACTGCGTATGCTGCTGTTGTTGCTGACTATCAAGGTTTAACTGTTGAGCAATTAACTGCTCTACGTGTTGAAGCTCGTAAACTAGGTGTTGCTACTCGTGTAGTTCGTAACACTTTGGCTAAACGTGCTCTTCAAGATACTCAATTCAATATCTTGAGCGACAACCTTGTTGGCCCAACAATCTTAGCTTTCTCAACTTCTGAAGACGACATGGGCGCAGCTGCTCGTTTGTTCGAAGAATTTGCTAAAACTAATAAAGCATTTGAACTTAAAGCTGCTGCATTTGACGGTAAGGTTTATCAAGGTGCTGAAGTTAGCGTTATCGCGAACCTTCCAAACCAAGAGAAAGCGCTTACTATGCTTGCAAACGTTCTTCAAGCTCCTATTTCGAAATTGGGTCGCCTTATTACTGCGCTCAAAGAGAAAAACGAGTCAGAAGCTGCTTAAGCTTAAATCAATTTACACACCATTCAATACCCATTTGGAGTTACTCTCATGGCTTTAACAAACGAAGAAATCTTAAACGCAGTTGCTGAAAAAACTGTTCTTGAACTTGTTGAACTTATTTCTGCTTTCGAAGAAAAATTCAACGTATCTGCTGCTGCTGTAGCAGTTGCTGCTGCTCCTGGCGCTGCTGGTGCTGCTGCTGAAGAACAATCAGAATTCAACGTTGAGTTGACTTCTTTCGGTGCTAACAAAGTTGCTGTAATTAAAGCAGTTCGTGAAGCTACTGGCCTTGGTCTTAAAGAAGCTAAAGATCTTGTTGAAAGCGCTCCTTCAGTTCTTAAAGAAGGCGTTTCTAAAGAAGAAGGCGAAGAACTTAAGAAAAAACTTGAAGAAGCTGGTGCTACAGTTACACTTAAGTAATCTTAAGGGGAGTCGATTTTTTTATAATCGGCTCCAAAAAATGGCTGGTGGCCCTTGGGTCATCAGCCTTTTTGCGTTACAATAATCGGCTCGATTTTTGTTTGCATGATATAAAAATCATACAAATTAAAAATAATTGATAAAACCAAACGCTTACCAATATTTTTCAGTAAAAAAATATTGTTAAGCGTTTTAATACCACTAAAAATTGCAGCATTTGTGAAAGTGGTGGCCATATCGGCCTGCGTAATTCCTTCTAAGTTCGTTCTGCAGGCGGACTTAGTTTACTTTCCGAGGACTCCAGATGGCATACTCATATACCGAAAAGAAACGGATCCGTAAGAATTTTGGTAAATTGCCCAAGGTAATGGATGTTCCGTACTTGCTCGCGATTCAAGTCGACTCGTACCGAACTTTCCTTCAAGACGGCAAAACTCCAAAAAACCGCGAAGATATCGGTCTCCAAGCCGCATTTCGTTCAGTTTTTCCTATTGAAAGTTATTCTGGCAATGCTGCTTTAGAATTTGTTGAGTATAGTCTTGGTAAGCCTGAATTTGATGTGCGCGAATGTATTCTTCGTGGCTCAACTTATGCGGCGCCAATGCGTGTAAAAATTCGTCTGATCATTAAAGATCGCGAAACTAAAACAATCAAAGATGTGCGTGAGCAAGAAGTCTACATGGGTGAAATGCCACTTATGACAGACAACGGTACCTTTGTGATCAATGGTACTGAGCGTGTAATCGTATCTCAATTACACCGTTCACCAGGTGTATTCTTTGACCACGATAAAGGCAAAACTCACTCTAGCGGTAAAGTTCTTTACTCTGCTCGTATCATTCCTTACCGTGGTTCATGGTTAGACTTTGAATTCGATGCAAAAGATCTTGTATATGTTCGTATTGACCGTCGTCGTAAATTACTTGCGACTGTTGTGCTTCGTGCCTTGGGTTATAACAACGAACAAATCCTAGACATGTTCTACGAAAAAGTACCTGTATATCTTGATATGGGTAGCTATCAAATTGACTTGGTTCCAGAACGTCTACGTGGCGAAATGGCACAGTTTGATATCGTGGGTACAGACGGTAAAACAATTGTTGAACAAGGTAAACGTATTAACGCGCGCCATGTTCGTCAAATGGAAGCAGCAGGTCTTGAAAAACTTTCTGTTCCTGATGAATACCTATATGAACGTATTGTTGCTGAAGATGTAACGTTACGTGATGGCGAAGTAATTGCTGCAAATACAGTACTAAGCCATGAAATTATGGTGAAATTGGCTGAAGGCGGCGTTAAACAATTCAACGTACTTTATACCAATGACATCGACCGTGGCCCATTCATTGCGGACTCTTTACGTGCAGATACTACAACTGGTCGTGAAGAAGCACTTGTAGAAATCTACAAAGTGATGCGTCCGGGTGAGCCACCAACAAAAGAAGCTGCTGAAAACTTATTCAACAATTTATTCTTCTCTTCTGAACGTTATGACTTATCACCAGTAGGTCGTATGAAGTTCAACCGTCGTTTGGGTCGTCCTTACGAAGTGGGTACGGATCAGAAGTCTCGTGAAGTTGAAGGTATTCTTTCGAACGAAGACATCACTGATGTATTGAAAACATTAGTTGAAATCCGTAACGGTAAAGGTGAAGTCGATGATATCGATCACTTGGGTAACCGTCGTGTTCGTTCTGTTGGTGAAATGACAGAAAACCAATTCCGTGTTGGTCTAGTTCGTGTTGAACGTGCTGTTAAAGAACGTTTATCTCAAGCTGAAACTGATAACTTGTCTCCGCAAGATTTAATCAATGCGAAACCAGTTGCTGCTGCAATCAAAGAATTCTTTGGTTCAAGCCAGTTGTCTCAGTTCATGGATCAAAACAACCCGTTGTCTGAGATTACACACAAACGTCGTGTATCAGCATTGGGCCCAGGTGGTTTGACTCGTGAGCGTGCGGGCTTTGAAGTACGTGACGTACATCAAACTCATTATGGTCGTGTATGTCCAATTGAGACTCCTGAGGGTCCAAACATTGGTTTGATCAACTCACTTTCTGTTTATGCGAAAGCGAATGATTTTGGTTTCTTAGAAACGCCTTACCGTAAAGTTGTTGATGGTCGTGTAACGGATGACGTTGAATACCTTTCTGCGATTGAAGAAGTAGGTACTGTGATTGCACAGGCCGATTCAGGTGTAGATAAAGACGGTAATTTAACAGAAGAATTTGTTTCTGTACGTCACCAAGGTGATTTCGTACGTATGCCTCCTGAAAAAGTGACGCATATGGACGTATCTGCACAGCAGGTTGTATCTGTTGCTGCATCACTTATTCCATTCCTTGAACACGATGATGCCAACCGTGCATTGATGGGTTCAAACATGCAACGTCAGGCAGTACCTACGTTGATCGCTGACAAGCCGCTTGTTGGTACAGGTATGGAAGCAAACGTAGCGCACGACTCAGGTGTATGTGTTCTTGCGAAACGTGGTGGTCGTATTGAATTCGTCGACGCGTCTCGTGTTGTTATTCGTGTAAACGAAGACGAAATGATCGCGGGTGAAGCAGGTGTAGATATCTACAACCTGATCAAATATACACGTTCTAACCAAAACACTTGTATTAACCAAAAAGTGCTTGTAAGCCTTGGTGATCAAGTGGGTCGTGGTGACGTATTAGCTGATGGTCCATCTACAGATGGCGGTGAATTGGCATTGGGTCAAAACATGCGCGTAGCATTCATGACTTGGAACGGTTACAACTATGAAGACTCGATCTTATTATCTGAGCGTGTGCTTCAAGAAGATCGTTTAACATCAATCCACATTCAAGAATTGTCATGTGTAGCACGTGATACTAAATTGGGTGCGGAAGAAATTACTGCCGATATCCCAAACGTGGGTGAAGCAGCACTTTCTAAACTTGATGAGTCAGGTATTGTTTACATCGGTGCAGAAGTAACAGCGGGCGATATCCTTGTAGGTAAAGTAACACCTAAGGGTGAAACTCAACTTACTCCGGAAGAAAAACTTCTTCGTGCAATCTTCGGCGAAAAAGCGGCTGACGTTAAAGATTCATCTTTACGTGTATCTTCTGGTGTTAAAGGTACTGTTATTGACGTTCAAGTGTTTACACGTGATGGTCTTGAAAAAGACGAACGTGCTCAAGCAATTGAAAAAGCTCAATTAGATGCTTACCGTAAAGATTTGAAAGAAGAATTCAAAATCTTTGAAGAAGCAGCTCGTGAACGTATTGTTCGTTTGTTGAAAGGTCAAGAATCGAATGGTGGCGGTACAACTAAACGCGGTGACAAATTAACTGAAGAGTTATTGTCTGGTCTTGAGTTGGTTGATCTTATTGAAATCCAACCAGTTGACGAAGCGATTGCTGAACGTTTAACTCAAATTCAAGTGTTCTTGAAAGAGAAGAGCCTTGAAATTGACGAGAAATTTGCAGAGAAAAAACGTAAATTGTCTACAGGCGATGAACTGACAACTGGCGTATTGAAAGTTGTTAAAGTTTACTTGGCTGTAAAACGTCGCATCCAACCGGGTGATAAAATGGCGGGTCGTCACGGTAACAAAGGTGTTGTATCAAACATCCTACCTGTAGAAGACATGCCACACGATGCAAACGGTGTTCCAGTTGATGTTGTACTTAACCCACTGGGTGTACCATCACGTATGAACGTGGGTCAGATTCTTGAAACTCACTTAGGTATGGCGGCTAAAGGTCTTGGCGATCAAATCGACAAGATGATGAAAGAGCAACGTACTGTACTTGAGCTTCGTGATTTCTTAGACAAGATTTACAATAAAGTTGGTGGCGAGCAAGAAGATCTTGATAGCTTGACTGATGAAGAAATCTTGGTGCTTTCAGGTAACTTGCGTAAAGGTGTTCCTTTAGCAACACCGGTATTTGATGGTGCTGAAGAATCACAAATCAAAGAATTGTTAGAACTTGGTGGCATTTCACGTACTGGTCAAACAGTATTGTATGATGGTCGTACAGGTGAACGTTTTGACCGTCCAGTAACTGTGGGTTACATGTACATGTTGAAACTGAACCACTTGGTTGACGACAAGATGCATGCGCGTTCTACTGGTTCTTACTCTCTAGTAACTCAACAGCCGCTTGGTGGTAAAGCACAATTCGGTGGTCAGCGTTTCGGTGAGATGGAAGTATGGGCACTCGAAGCTTACGGTGCAGCATACACACTTCAAGAAATGCTTACTGTGAAGTCGGATGACGTTGAAGGTCGTACCCGTATCTATAAGAACATTGTAGATGGTAACCATTACATGGACCCAGGTATGCCTGAATCGTTCAACGTATTGACCAAAGAGATCCGTTCTTTAGGTATCAACATTGAACTGAAAAATGGTGACTAATTAGCTCCATTGAATCTCCCTTGTGAAGCAGTGCTTCTCACCTCTTTAATCAAGAGGGGCAAGGGGGATTTCTCAGTTAAAAAAACAATATTTGTGACCCAGTTGTGAAGTGAAAATCTCCACAACACACGGAGAAAAAAATTGAAAGACTTGCTCGATATCATGCGCAAAAAGACGGATTCAGACGGTCATGCTCCTGTAGAGTTTGATCGCATCCGTATTGGTCTTGCGTCACCAGAAATGATTAAGTCGTGGTCTCATGGTGAAGTTAAAAAGCCTGAAACCATTAACTACCGTACGTTCAAACCTGAACGTGATGGTTTATTCTGTGCCAAAATCTTTGGTCCAGTAAAAGATTACGAATGCTTGTGTGGTAAATACAAGCGTATGAAATACAAAGGCGTCATTTGTGAAAAATGTGGCGTTGAAGTAACAACTGCAAAAGTACGTCGTGAGCGTATGGGTCATATTGACCTTGCTTCTCCAGTTGCACATATTTGGTTCTTAAAATCACTTCCTAGCCGTATCGGTCTGCTTTTAGACATGACTTTACGTGATATCGAACGTGTATTGTATTTCGAATCATACGTTGTAACTGACCCAGGTATGACTCCACTTGAGAAATACCAACTTCTAAACGATGAAGAATACTTCACTGCTTTAGAAGAACACGGTGATGAATTCACTGCGAAAATGGGTGCAGAAGCAGTTCAAGATTTGTTGAAAGACATCGATCTTGAAGCTGAAATTTCACGTCTTCGTGAAGAAATTCCAAATACAACTTCAGAAACGAAGCTTAAAAAAGCTTCTAAACGTCTGAAATTGATGGAAGCGTTCAAAGAGTCGAACAACAAACCAGAATGGATGGTGATGAATGTACTTCCAGTACTTCCACCTGATCTTCGTCCGTTGGTTCCTCTAGAAGGTGGTCGTTTTGCGACTTCTGACTTAAACGATCTTTACCGTCGTGTAATTAACCGTAACAACCGTTTAAAACGTCTACTAGACCTTGCAGCACCAGACATTATCGTACGTAACGAAAAACGTATGTTACAAGAGTCTGTTGATGCATTGCTTGATAACGGTCGTCGTGGTCGTGCAATTACTGGTTCGAATAAACGTCCTCTTAAATCTTTGGCAGACATGATCAAAGGTAAACAAGGTCGTTTCCGTCAAAACTTATTGGGTAAACGTGTCGATTACTCTGGTCGTTCGGTAATTACCGTAGGTCCGACTTTACGTCTTCACCAATGTGGTCTTCCGAAAAAAATGGCGCTTGAATTATTCAAACCATTCATTTTTGCGAAACTACAAGCATCTGGCCAAGCGACAACCATTAAAGCTGCGAAGAAAATGGTTGAGCGTGAAACTCCAGAAGTTTGGGACGTACTTGCTCACGTAATTCGTCAACATCCAGTGATGTTGAACCGTGCGCCTACACTTCACCGTTTGGGTCTTCAAGCATTTGAACCAACCCTGATTGAAGGTAAAGCGATCCGTCTTCACCCGTTAGTTTGTGCGGCATTTAACGCCGACTTCGACGGTGACCAAATGGCGGTACACGTACCATTAACACTTGAAGCTCAGTTAGAAGCTCGTGCGTTAATGATGTCAACAAACAACATTCTTTCTCCTGCGAACGGTGAGCCAATCATCGTACCTTCTCAGGACGTTGTCTTAGGCTTGTACTACATCACTCGTGATGCGATCAATGCCAAAGGTGAAGGCATGGTGTTTGCGGATACTGACGAAGTAAACCGTGCACTTGCAACAGGTCAAGTTGATTTACACGCTCGCGTAAAAGCACGTGTACACCAAACTGTCATTGACGAAAATGGTAACCGTGAACAACAAACCATTGTTGTAGACACAACTCCAGGTCGTTGTTTACTTTGGGAAGTTGTACCTGAAGGTATGGATTTCCAACAAATCAACGTTGAGATGACTAAAAAGAACATCTCTAAATTGATCAACTCTTGCTACCGTAAATTAGGTCTTAAAGATACTGTTATCTTCGCTGACCAATTGATGTATTTGGGCTTCCGTCAAGCGACTCACTCAGGTGTGTCTGTTGGTATGGAAGACATGTTAATTCCGCCACAAAAACAAGCAATTATCGAAAAAGCTGAAGTTGAAGTTCGTGAAATTGAACAACAATTCGAGCAAGGTTTCGTAACTGCCGGCGAACGTTATAACAAAGTTGTCGATATTTGGGCGCGTACAAACGACCAAGTAGCGAAAGCGATGATGGACAACTTGTCTTTCACAACTGTTAAAAACAAACAGGGTGAAGACGAGAAACAAAAATCATTCAACTCGATCTACATGATGTCTGACTCAGGTGCCCGTGGTTCGGCAGCTCAGATTCGTCAGTTAGCGGGTATGCGTGGTTTGATGGCGAAACCAGATGGTTCGATCATTGAAACACCAATTAAAGCGAACTTCCGTGAAGGTTTGACCGTACTTCAGTACTTCATTTCAACACACGGTGCACGTAAAGGTTTGGCCGATACTGCATTGAAAACTGCGAACTCAGGTTACTTGACTCGTCGTTTGGTTGACGTTGCACAAGACTTGGTAATTACTGAGCCAGATTGTGGTACTTTCGACGGTCTTGTAATGACTCCGTTCATTCAAGGTGGCGATGTCATCGAGAACTTAGGTACTCGAGTATTGGGTCGTGTACTTGCTGAAGATGCGAAGAAACCAGGTTCGGATGATGTGATTCTTCCACGTAATACTTTAATCGACGAAAAACTTGCAAACTACTTAGAAGAGCAAGGTGTCGATGAAGTGAAAGTACGTTCAGTTGTAAACTGTGAATCTACTTTCGGTGTATGTGCGAAATGTTACGGTCGTGACCTTGCTCGCGGTCACTTGGTGAATCCAGGTGAATCTGTGGGTGTAATGGCTGCTCAATCAATTGGTGAGCCAGGTACACAGTTAACAATGCGTACGTTCCACGTAGGTGGTGCTGCGAGCCGAACTTCTGCTGCTAACAGCGTACAAGTTCGTAACAAAGGTACAGTACGTTTCCACAATGTGAAAACAGTACAACACGCTAAAGGTCACTTGGTATCAACTTCACGTTCAGGTGAAATCGGTATCGCAGATGACATCGGTCGTGAACGCGAACGTTACAAAATTCCATACGGTGCTTCAATCATCATTAAAGATGGAGAAGCTGTGGAAGCTGGCGGTATCGTAGCGACTTGGGATCCGCATACACATCCATTGGTTACCGAAGTTGCAGGTAAAGTGCGTTTCAGCCAAATCGCTGATGGCGTAACTGTGACATCGAAAACTGATGATGCAACAGGTATGACGACTATTGAGGTACTTCCAGTAACTTCACGTCCAGCATCTGGTAAAGATATGCGTCCAGCTGTTGTATTGGATACAACAGATGGCGGCGAACAGTTCTACTTCCTACCACAAAACACGATTCTGACTGTGCGCGACGGCGAAACAATTGGTGTCGGTGACGTTATTGGTCGTGTACCACAAGAATCTTCACGTACACGTGATATTACCGGTGGTCTACCGCGTGTAGCTGACTTGTTCGAAGCACGTAAACCGAAAGAACATGCGATCCTTGCTGAAATTTCAGGTATCGTAAGCTTCGGTAAAGAGACCAAAGGTAAGAACCGTCTTGTGATTACTCCGGATGATGGCTCTGAGATTTACGAAGAGCTAATTCCGAAATGGCGTACGATTAACGTGTTCGAAGGCGAGCATGTGAACCGTGGTGAAACCATTTCTGATGGTCCGCAAAACCCACACGACATCTTACGTTTGAAAGGCGAAGTTGCACTGACAAACTACATCGTGAACGAAGTTCAGGACGTATACCGTCTGCAAGGTGTAAAAATTAACGACAAGCACATTGAAGTGATCGTACGTCAAATGCTTCGTAAAGTTGAAATCACTGACGGTGGTGATACAAGCTTCATCAAAGGCGAGCAAGTGGAATACATCCGCGTTGTTCAAGAAAACCAAGCTGTGGCAGCTCAGAACAAGTTCCCAGCGAAGTTTGAACGTCAATTGATGGGTATTACCAAAGCGTCGCTTTCTACTGACTCGTTCATTTCTGCTGCATCGTTCCAGGAAACAACTCGTGTGTTAACTGAGGCTGCTGTAACAGGTAAAGAAGATGAATTACGTGGTCTGAAAGAAAACGTAGTTGTAGGTCGTCTGATCCCAGCGGGTACAGGTTTGGCTTACCACTTAGAACGTCGTCGTCAAGAGTCTGAAGCTGCAGAGCTTGAGCTTCACAATGACTTCTCTGATGTTGATCAAGCATTAAGCCAAGCATTTAGCGATGAATTTAACGGTCTTTAATTAGCCCTTAAATCATTCAAAAAAGCCACCTTTGGGTGGCTTTTTTTATGCGGACGAATTGAAAATTAAAGCTTTCCTAATGTTGATTTATTTCCTATAGTAAAAATAGAACATAACAAATCTCTTGATTTTTAAACTTAAACATAACGGGGTCTTTTTGATGAAATTCACACAGCAAGTATTCGCAGTTTCTGCATTATTCAGCTCATTGACAGCGATTGCTGCACCTATGCCCAATTCAATTGTGGTAAAAGATAAAGCTGTAGTTCCGGTATTAAAAACAGAAGTGATTCGCCGTGTTGCAGGTCAAGAACCTGTACGTCAAGTGACTGCAACAGTGTTAGAAATGACCAATAAAGGTCAGGATGTCGTGGCACGTGAAATTGAACTTTCAGACAACCAAAGTGACTTTTCTGAAAAGAAATTATCGATTCCTGTACTACAGCGTGGTGGTGTCATCGTCCCGACTTCTAAAATTGAAACCAAGACTACGGTGAAGCAGGACGGTCAGATTATTCGTCAAAACACCAATATTGATGCAGAAGGCGTAGAGTTTAAGAAAGGGCAAGACCCGATTAAACGCACGCTAAAACTAGATCAGGCAACTGATCCAGATACCAAAGCCAAACTCTCTCATGCTGTGCTGACTGAAAATGGTGAAACCACAAAAGATTTGATGATTTTGGATGAAAACCCTGAGTGATTCGTGAGCGATTAGGTGTCGTTTTTTACAAAATGCAGCATTTATGCTCCAAGCCGTAACAAGCTATGTTTAATTGTTTCATACAATGGTTTTAGAATCATAGGTATTGAAGAAGACAAGGAACATCACAATGAAAAAAGTAATGAGCGTATGCGCAGTCGCGATGATGTCGACCCTAATGCTTGCTGGTTGTGAAAGCATGTCGCCAAATGAACAACGTATTGGTGCTGCAGCTTTAGGTGGTGCCATAGGTGGTGGTGTGGGTAATAATGTCGGTGGTGGTGTAGGTGCAGCCGTTGGTGGTGGTGCTGGTGCAGCTGTCGGTAGTAAAACTCAAAACGGTTCAAACCGAAATGCCACATATAGTGGTGTAGGTGGTGCGATTGGTTCTGCAGTCGGTAAAAGTATCTTTGGTGGTAACACTGGTGCTGCGATTGGTGGTGCAATCGGTGGTGGCGCAGGTGCTGCAATTGAGCAAAATCGCTAATCCAATCCGATAAATTTGAATGAAAAGGCGCTTAAAGATAAGCGCCTTTTTTATTTGCGTGGACGGGGTTGCTTGCGACGAATGTATAGGGTTTTTTGAACTTCAGCGATACGTAAGCCTGCTTCATCAAAAATATTTAAGCTATAGTTCCGTAGTACAGGTGCGTGGTTATCTGCTAAGTTTTTAATATGATTGATTTCATTTGGGTCGAGCTGGATGTCAGCGTATACCGTTCCACGCCCGGGGGATAAAAATTGGATATTTGCAGCTTTGTCCCACACGATATAACGTGAGCCAAGGTGATGCATCAAAATCAACATATAAAATGGGTCAACCATTGAATAAAGACTACCGCCAAAATGTACACCGACGATATTTTGATTTTTACGAGTTAATGGCATTTTGACGCGAATGTGATAATTGGCGAGATCAATTTTATCAATCGAAATGCCAGCACCTTTATAAGGGGCATAATGATTGAGTAAGAATTTAGAGACAATAGGCATTGTCATTATTTTCTGGATTATGCTCATACTGGGTCAATTTTTTTTTATGCTGAACTTTGCATACTAAATGAGTTTCCAAACTGTGGCATTGATCACATTGCCCATGTTCACAAATAAAACGTCAATTCGATGGAATCGATAAAAGGACAAGAAGAATGCAACCACTAAATACGCAATGGGTGAATACCACAGATCAACAACGGCTCTATGTGAAGACATGGGGTGATGAAACAAAGCCAGCATTGGTTTTGGTTCATGGTTATCCTGATAATCAGGAAGTATGGGAACCGGTTATTGAACATCTTGGTTCTAAATTTTATATTGTGAGCTATGACGTGCGAGGTGCAGGGCAGTCATCTGTGCCCCGTAAAGTACGAGATTATCGTTTGGAGCAATTATCACTTGATTTGGATAGTGTAACGCAAGCGGTATTAGGCGAACGTAGTTTTCATTTGGCCGCGCATGATTGGGGCTCTATCCAATCTTGGGAATCGGTGACTGAGCCAAAATTTCGCTCACGTATTTTGTCTTATTCAACTATTTCTGGGCCATGTTTGGATCATGCGGCATTTTTGCTCAGAAATAGCTTTAAGCATCAGCAGAAAAAATTACTCAAATTATTAAGTAAGTCATGGTACATCGGGGTATTCCAATTACCATTTTTGGCACCGACCGCGTGGCATTTTTTGAATGCTGAACGTTGGGGAAAAATTGTGAATGATTTAGAACGTACTCAAGAATTGCCTTTGAATCATAATATTCAGCATGATGGTAAACACGGTATTGCGCTTTACCGTGCTAATTTTATTACCCGCTTAACTCAGCCTAGACAACGTCATGCCGTCTGTCCTGTACAAGCGATTGTGTTGAAACATGATAATTTTGTCAGTCCAGATTACATTAAAGAATTACCTAATTGGGTTGAAGATTTATCTGTAGTTGAAGTCAATGCCAATCATTGGGCTGTGCTGAGCCAACCCGAAAAAATTGCAGGTTACATCGCTCAATTTGCGCAATCACAGCAGCTTTAAGTAAATCTTTCAATAGTGTCAGTTTCATCGATAGGGGGCTAAATAGCGAGCAAATTCTGATAAAATATGGTTTTTTGTCAGACTCCCTTTTTTCTTATGTTTGCTATTCTTGCCGCAATTACAGTCATGTTTGGACTGTCGCTGGCACGCGTGCCTGTTGTATTTGCACTGATCATTGGTGCAGTAACAGGTGGCTTGTTAGCTGGCCTTGGTATTCATGGCACCATCGAAGCGTTTAATAGTGGCTTAGGCAACGGTGCTCAAATCGCACTTGCTTATGGCGTGTTGGGGGCATTTGCTTTGGCACTTGCGCGTTCAGGTTTGCCAGATTTACTGGCTTATCAACTCATTACTAAACTCAAAGGTAACAGTAATGTGAAAGCCCAGAATCGCGTGAAATACGTAATTTTCGCTACTATCGCTTTAGCCGCCGTATGTTCACAAAACGTGATTCCAGTGCACATTGCGTTTATTCCAGTATTAATTCCACCATTACTCAGCGTATTTAATCATTTAAAACTTGACCGTCGTTTGATTGCTTGTGTTCTGACTTTTGGTCTTGTGGCGACTTATATGCTGGTACCTTTTGGTTTTGGTGCTATTTTCCTTAATGATATTTTAGGTCAAAACATCAATACCTTTGGTAAGCCATACGGTTTCAACATCAGCTATGATCAAATTCCAACTGCTATGGCAATTCCAGTATTTGGGATGTTTGTTGGCTTATTAATTGCTGTTTTTTATAGCTACCGTAAACCACGAGAGTATGCTGACGTTCAGGTTAAGGAATCACAGCACACCATCTCATCTGATGTAAAAGCAGATGAAAATGGTAAACCACAAGTCGCTAAATTTACTTTGATTATGGCTGCGGTTGCAGTGGTTGCTACGCTTTCTGTTCAAGTCATATCTGAGTCGATGATTTTGGCCGGTCTCGTTGGTGTTGCGATCTTAAGCTGTGCAGGTATCTTTAAGTGGAAAGAAGCCGACGATGTCATTATCAGTGGTATGCGCATGATGGCACTGGTGGGTTTCATTATGATTTCTGCGCAAGGCTTTGCATCTGTGATTGAGGCTACGAATCAAGTACCAACACTGGTACAAGCTTCAGTTGAATGGATTGGAAACAGCCAAGGTTTAGCGGCATTTTGGATGTTATTAATTGGGTTATTAATTACCTTAGGTATTGGTTCTTCATTCTCAACAATCCCAATTTTGGCCATTATTTATGTACCACTGTGTATTCAATTTGGTTTTAGCCCAGCGGCAACGATTGCCATTATTGGTACAGCAGCAGCTTTGGGAGATGCAGGTTCTCCAGCATCAGACTCAACTTTAGGGCCAACATCAGGTCTTAATATGGATGGTCAGCATGACCACATGAAAGATAGTGTGGTACCGACCTTCATTCACTACAATATTCCATTAATGATCTTTGGTTGGATTGCCGCAATGGTACTCTAAAAAATTTTCAAAGATAAATAAAAAGGCGATTATATAATCGCCTTTTTTATTATTTAAACCTGATGAATTTAGTTGGTTTAAAATCATTAATTTGATTAATTCTGATTAAAATGGTTGGTATATTTTAAATAATAAGTTAATTATAATGGTTGATAAATAAAACCAACCTTTGTACTATGATTAAAATAAATATAGTTAATTAATAATAACTTATATAATAGTGTAATAAATTATTAAATAATGTTATTGCATAATTTTAATACTAATGTTTAATATTAATTATTCATTCTAGAAGGTTGCTTAAAAATGTTAAAACAAGCTGCTCTTATTGCATTATTGGGTATGTCTGCTTCAGCGATGGCTGGTCAATGGCAGGTTAAAGTTGGTGGTTCTGTAATTTCTCCAACAGGTGACACTGAAACCGCATTAGGTACAGTAAAAGCGGATGATGAGTTAGCATTTACACCATCGGTTGAATATTTCTTTAATGACAACATTTCAGCTGAATTACTTTTAGCTACTCCAATTGGTCATGATGTACTTTTGGATGGTGATAAAGCTGCTAAAATTAAGCATCTTCCACCGACAATTACTGCAAAATATAACTTTAAAAATTCAACACGCTTTACACCATATATTGGTGTAGGTGGTACAGCATTTGTTGCTTGGGATGAATCTGGCGCGGCTAAAAATGTAAAAGAAGATTTTGGTTTTGCAGGTCAAGTCGGCTTTAATTACCAACCAGCTGATGCGAAAAACTGGGGTGTATACTTCGATGCTCGCTATGCTCAATTAAGCCCTGAAGTGACTTTAATTGATGAATTAGGTGGCGGTAAATTCGATTTAGATATCGATCCTATGGTGTATACAATTGGTTATAGCTACAAATTCTAAGCTTTAACTGATCTTAAAACCCTGCCATTAGGCAGGGTTTTTTTTATGCAGCATATTCCATTCATCAGTTGATCGAATTGAACAAATAGGCAATAGAAAATTTAGGTGGAACTGTTAGAGTCGAAATAAATCAGCAAGTTGGAAGAAGAGAAAAGACGATGAAAAAAATTATTCAGGGTATGCTGGTCTTGGGCAGTGCTTATTTTATTTCGACAAGTTATGCCGCAAGTTTTGATTGTAAAAAGGCGAAAACCATTACCGAACATGCGGTTTGTGATAACCGGAGTATTAATGATGCCGATGTCAAAATGGCCACGACCTATACGATTATTCGTCATTTAGTTCCCATGGGGACACGTGGTGCAATTCAAGATCAACAAATAAAATGGCTACAACTACGCGATCAGTGCCGTGACAATGTCAGTTGTTTAAGTGATGTATATAAAATGCGGCAGCAAAAACTGGATCTCTACATGGACCGCGTTTATAAACAAGGACCTTTTTAAACCTTAAAATTTAGTGCGACAGAATAAAAATTTTCCATTCACACTATTGAAAAATAGTGAAGTCCCTCCATTCATATAGGCAATTGATAATTTTACTCAGTATGAACGGAGAGACTGATGAGCGAACAACAATCTCAAAAACACAGCTTCCAAGCGGAAGTGGCTCAGTTACTGCATTTAGTAACACATTCTTTATATTCAAATCCTGAAATTTTCCTTCGTGAGTTAGTATCAAACGCATCTGATGCCTGCGATAAATTACGTTTTGAAGGCATTAACCATCCTGAATATTATGAAAATGATCCAGATTTACATGTGCGTATTCATTTAAATAAAGAGCAGAAGACAATTACCATTTCGGATAATGGTATTGGTATGACACAACAAGAAGCGATTGATCATTTGGGTACGATTGCTAAGTCTGGCACTAAAGATTTTATGTCGAAGCTTACGGGTGATCAAAAGTCAGATGCACAATTGATTGGTCAATTTGGTGTGGGCTTCTATTCAGGTTTTATTGTTGCTGAAAAAATTACAGTGGAATCACGTCGTGCTGGGGTAAATGCCGCTGAAGGGGTACGTTGGGTTAGTAATGGTACAGGTGAGTTTGATGTAGAGCCAATTAATAAGGCTTCACGTGGAACCGACATCATTTTGCATTTACGCGAGGATGCTTTAGATTATTTAGATCGTTACAAAGTTAAGCAGATTATTAATAAATACTCTGATCATATTAGTTTGCCAATTGAGATGCAGAAAGAAGTTTGGCAACAAGAGGAAGCTGCCGAAGGCGAAGAAGCAAAACCTGGTCAATATGTACTGACGGATGAGTGGGAAGCGATTAACTCAGCAAGTGCATTATGGACGCGTAATAAAAATGAGATCAGTGAAGAACAATATACTGAGTTTTATAAAAACCTGAGCCATGATTTTGAAGCCCCGCTTGCGTGGACACATAACCGTGTAGAGGGAAGTACGGAATATACACAGTTACTTTATATTCCATCTCGCGCACCAAGCAATATTTTCACACGTGAAGCTAAAGCAGGAATTAAGCTGTATGTGAAACGTGTATTTATCATGGATGATGCGGATAATTTGATTCCAAATTATTTACGTTTTGTTCAAGGTGTGGTGGATAGCGCAGACTTACCACTTAATGTAAGCCGTGAATTATTACAAGAAAGTCGCGACGTTAAAACGATTCGTGAAGGTAACGCCCGCCGTATTTTAACGGTGCTAGATGGTTTGGCGAAATCTGAAGATGTTGCTGATCAAGAGAAGTTTGCAAAATTCTACGCTGAGTTTGGTTCAGTCTTAAAAGAAGGCTTAGGCGAAGACATGGCGAATCGTGAGCGTATTCTAAAATTATTACGCTTTGCTTCGTCAAATAATGATGAAGTGAAAACATCATTTGCAGACTATAAAGCCAATATGAAAGAAGGCCAAAAGGCAATTTACTATGTGACTGCTGATAGTTTAAATGCTGCGAAAAACTCACCACAACTTGAATTGTTCAAGAAAAAAGGTATCGAAGTGCTGCTCATGACTGAACGAGTGGATGAGTGGGCGATGGAATTTGTTTTTGAGTTTGATGGAACACCATTACAGAATGTATCAAAAGGTGCAGTTGATTTGGGTGATCTACAAGATGCTGAAGAGAAGAAAGCACTTGAGGAAGCTGCTGAGCAGTTTAAACCTGTTGTTGAAAAACTGTCGGATGCGTTAAAAGATAAGACCTCTGAAGTGCGTGTAACAACACGTTTAGTGGACTCTCCTGCGTGTTTGGTGGTGGCTGAGGGTGAGTTATCACCGCAACTGGTCCGTATGCTAAAACAAGCAGGACAAGCGGTTCCCGAGTCAAAACCAGTCTTGGAAATCAATCCATCCCATCCGTTGGTACAAAAATTAGAAGGTTCAGCGCAATTTGATGATTTGGCGAATGTGATCTTCGATCAAGCGTTGATTGCTGAAGGCGGTTTACCCGAAGATCCTGCCCAATACATCAAACGGATTAACAGCTTATTGCTGAAGTAACGGTAGATATGAAATGAACCTCCTTCGGGAGGTTTTTTATTTGGTTTTTCGATAGAGCACATGAATAAAAACGTCCATGTTTTAATCTTTAAAACAAATTAAAAATAAATAATTAATCTGTAATAGCGATCGTTAAGTATTGGGAATCTTAAGATGAAAATTTTAGTGATCGCTGTAATGGGCTCGCTGCTCTCTATGGGCCTCATGCAATCTGCTCAGGCAGACAGCGCTAAGCAAAAAATGGTGCGTAATGACCGTGTGCAGGTTTCAAAGCAGATCGCACAATACGATATCAACCCTTTTGTTGATAGTCGCCGTGTGATGCGAAATGATCGTGTTCAGTATAGTTTTCCTAAAGTGAAAAAAGTCGCTGAAAAACAGCCAAGTATTGTACGTAATGATCGTGTACGTGTGATTAAGAAAAATTGAAGCTGAGTTATTTAAAAAAAGCCCATCCTGTTGAAATGGGCTTTTTATTCGCTGTGAAATAGCGGGTTCTAGAACAAGGCTTCAAGGCGCACTAAAGCGCCCACAAAGTGGCTTTTATCGTCACGATGGTTGTTGAGGTAGTTGAGATCACCTTGGATATAAAACCATTCGCGCAGAAAGGGCTGTCGCCATGATACATAGGGTCCCCAACTGTTTAAACGCAGTTGATCGTTATTGTAAAAACCACCTGTATATAGGCCGTAGTTGAATCGGTTACCTTTAAAAAATTGGTGTTGGCGGTAACTGAAGTTATCCCATTTCAGATCATCATCCTGTGCATCTGCATAGGTCAGGTTGAATTGGTTTGAGATAAAGGGTTGGCCTGGACGAGCATGGGTTAATTCTAAATTGGTTCTTAGATAATTTTCACTATCGATACCATAACGATAAATTTGTTCGGCTAAAAAACTGTAATCATTGTCGAGTTGCCATTTTTTAGCTGCTTTTAAGCGGACATATAGGTCATCACCAGAACGTAAACCTAGATCAACGTCAGTTTCGAAGGGCAGTCGATCTGAAATTTCTGACCAACGTAACGCGAGCGAACTGTTATCTTCACGGGTTTGCTTATTGTCATAATTTTTATCACTACGCCCCGCAGGGTTTTCATTGGTAATTGCAGCATTATTTTCTAATTCATTATCAAGTGAGTCATCACCAAAGACCACACTCAATTTTTTTTCTAAAGTGGGAAGCTTAATTTTACCGCGAATACGTGGCTTAATTTCGTATTCATCGTGCTTATTCCAACTGTTGTCTAAAATCACCCTAAGGGTAGCATTGGCTGGTTTATCAGGCTCACTTTGCCCAAACCAGTTATCCATGCGAACGGCCGTTCGATCTGCCCAATTTCGGACTTTCTTCTGTTGTCGATCGGTCCAGCTATTATTTTCCGTTTGTTCTGTTGTCGGAACAATGGGGTGATCTGATTGTTCAGGTAAGAAGGTCGGTGTTGCATCAATCCAACGTGGAATTTGATCTAAAAAATCATAGGTCTTTGGCATGATATACGGTGAACTTTGCTCGGTTGCAGGCACATCCTGCGAATGTTCACCCTCAGTTTCATTGACGACAGCATCAGTTTCATTGGCCCAAGCAACTTGATACATCAAGCTCATTGATGCGGAAAAAAGCAAAGTCCGAATAAAGTACTGTTGTTTTTTATGCATATGTTTTGGCTCTATTTAATTATCATCTGAGTATCCTGCATCTGTAGTTTTGTTATTTTTATCGGATAAATGCAAGCCAAACTACAAAATAAATGCAATTAATCTTCGGTCATTTGCTTAAGTGCTTGATAAAGCGAAATCACATCAATGGGTTGAGGCAATTGTTGGATCACATTTTGGATACTTTGCCAATTTAAACCTTGCTGTCGATGGAGGATCAAATAGGGAAGGGCTTGTTCGGTACGCAAGAGTGCCATGCGTTTTTGACCGTGGATTAACCGTATTTTTTGACGTTCTTGTAATAATAACAACGGGGTATGTAGTGTCGGTTCAGGTTCATCAAAATGAATGAATTTTTGCGTATGAATTAACTGTGCCGGAATAAATGGATAATAGTCGTTTTGCGACCATATCATTTCAGCCTGCTGAGACTGTTGATAGAGCTGATCAGGTGCAGCACAGAGTTGCTCTAGATTGTCCCATGATAAGACTTTAATCGCAGCAAGTTCATGTTGATGTTGTTGGCAAAACAGCTGAGAGAGTCGAATGGCTTCCATTTGCGTTTGAGCACCAAACAACAAGAGATATTTGATGAAGCGACCTTCGGTATTGATTTGCTCTGCTAAATACAGTGGCTGGTTTTTCCAATCTGTACCATCTGTCGTATGCAATAGAACATCAAGTTGCGTTGTGAGTTCAGGCTGATCTATAAACTGCAATTCATACAAGGCCAATTGTGCATCGATGTTTTGCAGCTTTTGAATGCGAGCAGTGTATTGAGCGATTTGAACCTGTTCAGGAAGTTCAACGCTTGCCATTGTCGAGTTGAGATGTTCCTCTGATGGCGCATGTGTTGGCTGCTCAATTAGAACAAGAGGAGCGGTATCAGGTGAAGAAGGCTCCGGCTTATCCGTATTTGAGTTATCAAGCAACAGATCCACTTCATTGATTTGCTTATCGCGATGATCTAGATCGACAGATCCGTCTTTATTTATCGCTTCAATTGGCAGTAGGACATCCACACTTGCTGCAACACAGCTTGGTGCTGTGCTGACTTCGTCCTTTAGGCGTACGGCATGTAGACGTAGATCGATATCACTGATTAAACATTTATATAGCTGTTGTTGCTCAATTAACCAATCATAGCATTCACTGAAATTGCCCCATTCACTGAGTAACGCCGTGCGCTGTTTGGCTGGAATCATCCAAACTTGCCAACCTAACTCATGGTCATGCAGCAAGGCCCAACCCATCTCTGGATATTGATATAAAGCACTTTCGAGTGCAGCGTCATGGTTAAAATAGCCACGAAATAACCATGAATATGGCGTTTGTTTGGCAAATTCAGTGGCAGCCATCTGTGGTTCAGTTAATGCGCGATAACTTAATATTTGCTTTTGAAAAATTGGTTCATCGCATAAGGCAAAAATTTCATGAATCCGACGTTTAGAAAGCGCCGTTTCATAAAAACTTAAAGCACGATGTTCAAGTTGATGGGTGAGTACATGGATTTCTTTTATTAATTGTACTTTCTCTTGTAAATTCATTTGTCCGCTTCCTAAAGGACTTTTTGTGCTTTTTCTAAATATTTAGCCAATACAATATTGGTTGCAAGTTCTACTAATTTATATTCAGCCGAATTCGGGTTTCGATATGTATTGGCCAATTCAATCAGGCGTTCAATATCGATAACCTGCGGTGAAATTTTTCCTTGTATCAGTGCCTGAAGTTCTTGCATAGGACAATGTAAATTTAAAAATAAAGAAGTCGATTAGTTCATTTGATTATAGAGATTTCATTAAAAAAAACATGGAAATAAATGTCAGCTTCTACAAATTAAGCGTTAAATATGACAATTAATGCGCATTTTGTTTAAAAATAATACCAAATCATTAGCTTAAAGATAGGTTTTGCAAAAGATATAGCGGTATGGTTTGATCAATTTTTTTGAAGTCATCATCAGCGATCGAGCGCTTTTAGATGTTCATTTTTAATGTTAAGTAAAGAATAAAGCCCAAAGTAAAGGCACATAAAATAAAAAACCGATGGTGGGAGCCATCGGTTTTTTTTTGGAAAAATCAGCTAAAAATTAAGCTTTTTTTTCTGTGTTTGTTATAACTTCAGTTGTATCAGCAGCTGGAGCTTGGCTCTCTGCATTGGCAGTTTCAGCAGTCACAGCTTTTTTTACTGGAAAATCTGGTACATAAACGATTTGTGCAGAAACAGTTGCAGAAAGCGCCATCACAGCAACAGCCATAGCATATTTGATTGCGTTCATTTGTGTATTCCTATCAATCATTAGTGACTCAAAATTGAGTCAGGGAGAAAATTAATCACTTGAATTTATGTGAAAATAATATCAAAAAATAATCAATTAAAAATGATCGATTCGGCAACGCAAGATAAACGGTATGAATTTTTATTTATATAAAACAGTCTATTAGAGTTATTGCTCTAGAGCTTTTAGGGGCTGAGTGACAGCGTTGTATCACTCAGATATAGATGAAAAATCTATGAATGTTTGGCACATTTCTTTTCATAGACTTTGCCTGCGATACCCCCAATAATGGCACCGCTAATCGTACCAAAAACAGGCAAAATACTGCCTGCAACAGCACCGATCGCAGCACCTTTGACGGTCGGAGAAAAACGTGAGAGAAAGCTATTCTTCCCTGTTTGGGACTTGTTGGTGGTTGTTTGAGGGGTTGTATTGGTAGATAGTTCGGTTTCAGCAGAAGTTGCTTGAGGTTCAATAGTCATGACATTACTCCCGAGCATGATCGTTAGAAGAATGAAGCTTTTAGCCTAATCGGTAGTGGCCTTGGCTTACACAGAAAGCATGTAATAAATGATGGTCAGTTTGTAATCCACCGAAGTGGAATTCACTCCTGTGTAAGACATGTAATATTTTGCTGTTTTGATGTTTAAAAAAAAACCAAAATAAGTGACTTAATCATATGATGAAGATTCAAAATCATAACAATGAGGATAAATACAATGTCTGTTGCTAAAGTCGTTGAAGTAAATGCAAGTAGCACAAAAAGTTTTGAAGATGCGATCCAAACGGGAATTAATAAAGTCACTGAAACCGTAAAGAACGTTCAGGGTGCATGGATTAATGAACAAAAAGTTGTGGTGAAAGACAATAAAATTGCGGAATATCGAGTGAACTTAAAAATCAGCTTCTTGGTTGAATAAGTTTAGTTTTATTGAAGTTAAAAACTGATCAAAAAAATCCCCGAAGTTCGGGGATTTTTGTTTGAATACGCTGAATTATTTTTCATGCGTTTCACAGCTTTCATCATTACACACAGGTGTAGGAGCAAGCTCAGGAAGTTCCGCAGCTTTGTCCATCACTTGTTTAAACACGTCTTTCGGTTGAGCGCCTGCTAAAGCAATGCGTTGCTCAAATACAAAGAACGGTACACCCGTAACTTTAAGTTGATCGCGTGCTACTTCTTCGTCGTATTTGACGAAATCAGCAAATTCATCTGAGTCTAATAAGTCATCGACTTCAACAGGGTTTAGACCAATACGAGATGCAACGTCTTCTAAGGTTTCACGTTCACCAATGGCCAAGCCTTGCGTCATATAGCTATAGAAGAAAGCTTCTTTGGCTTCACTGCCGAGACCTTTGCTTTGTGCAAGATGAATCAAGCGGTGCGCGTTGAAAGTATTGCCTGAATTGGCTTTTTGCCAGTTAAATTCAATACCTTCAGCTTTCGCCATTTCGGCAATATTGCGCTGCATTTCTTCAACTTCTTCAATAGTGCGGCCATATTTTTGAGCTAGACGTTCAGTATTAGAAATTTCTAGACGAGCGGGCGCATCTGCATCAAGTTGATAGCTATGCCAAAACACTTCAAGCTCTACACCCGATTCTTCGGCAGCAGCTTCAAGGCGTTTTTTCGCAATATAACAAAATGGGCAAACCACGTCTGACCAGATATCTACACGCATGGGAAATCTCTTTTCTATGTTCTGGGAAAATGATGGGGGCAAATCCTAAAATTTAAAGCCAAGCAATGCAATCCATTTTTGTTTCGATGGCGCAATGTCGGTTTTTTTTGATTTTGTTACAAGGATTGAATGAAGATTTGTCGAACGATTAATCCGTGATTAAACGTTTACCCAAACAAATCACTTCAACCTCTTCATAGCCCAATTGTTCATAAAAATTTTGTACGTCAATGTTGTCTTGGCGAATCAGTAATTGAAGTTTTGGGCAGCCTAAAGCAATTAAGCGTTTTTCTAATTGCTGAATGAGGGCAGTAGCAACACCATTACGTTGAAAATGTGGATGCACGGCAAGATAATTGACCCAGCCTCGGTGTCCATCATAACCACCCATCACAGTTGCAATCAGTTGATCATCTTTGACTGCCAACAAGAACAATTGGTCGCGTTGCGCTAGTTTTCGAAATATATCAATTTCAGGATTATTCCATGGACGGGTCAGATCACACAGTTCCCAAAGTGCAATCACATCGTCTAAATCAGATTCGAGATAGGGGCGGATAATAAACATAATTTTTGTTTTAGCATGTAATTTGACCAATTTAGATTAGTCGAGTTTTGCAGACTTGATAAGTCATATTAAAAAATAAAAGCCATAAAAAAACGCTCCGAAGAGCGTTTTTTTAGTTCACTGTCAATTAAGCAGTTTTCACTTCAGGCTGAGCAGCTAACATATGGCCGTTCTCTTCGAAGTTGATGTGCCAAGACAATGCTTCACGTAGAAGGTGAGGTGTTTGACCACCTTTCGCACAAGCACGGTCGAAGTAATCATTTAATGCTGCACGGTAGCTTGGGTGTGCACAGTTGTCGATTACAGCACGAGCACGTTCACGTGGAGCAAGACCACGTAAGTCAGCAAGACCTTGTTCAGTAACCAAGATGTCAACGTCGTGTTCTGCATGGTCAACGTGAGAAGCAAATGGAACAACAGAAGAAATGTCGCCACCTTTTGCAATTGATTTAGTCACGAAGATCGCCAAGTGCGCATTACGTGCGAAGTCACCTGAACCACCAATACCGTTCATCATTTTTGTACCGCAAACGTGAGTTGAGTTCACATTACCGTAAATGTCAAACTCAAGTGCTGTGTTGATACCGATGATACCTAAACGACGTACAAGTTCTGGGTGGTTAGAAATTTCTTGTGGACGTAATACAAGTTTGTCTTTGTATTGTTCAAGGTTATTAAATACTTTTTCGCCATATTTCGCAGAAAGCGTAATAGAAGAACCTGAAGCAAATTTCATTTTGCCTGCGTCGATCAATTCAAATGTACAGTCTTGAAGTACTTCAGAGTACATGATCAAGTCTTCAAAGTTTGAATCTTTAAGACCAGTCAATACTGCGTTTGCAATTGAACCAATACCTGCTTGTAATGGACCTAGGTTTTTCGGTAAACGACCTTCAGCGACTTCTTTTTCAAAGAAAGCGATAAGGTGGTTTGCAATACCTTGAGTTTCATCATCAGGGGCAGTCACTGTAGATGGAGAGTCATGCAATTCGTTGTTAAATACGATACCTACGATTTTTGAAGGATCGATGTTGATTGCATGTGTACCAATACGTTCGTCAACATGAGTCAATGGAATAGCTTGACGTGTTGGACGATATGTTGGGATATAAATATCGTGTAAGCCTTCAAATGCTGGGCTTAAGTTGGTGTTGATTTCAACAATTACTTTTTCAGCAAAAATTGCGAAGCTTGCAGAGTTACCTACAGAAGTTGTAGGGATGATGCCACCATCTTCAGTGATCGCAACAGCTTCAATGATTGCTACATCAGGCTTTTTAAGCTGAAGGTTACGCATTTGTTCAACTGTTTCAGACAAATGCTGATCGATGAACATTACTTCGCCTTTGTTGATCGCTTTACGTAATGTATTGTCTACTTGGAACGGTAAACGACGAGCAAGAACACCTGCTTCAGTCAATTTTTTGTCCAAATCGTTACCCAAGCTCGCGCCAGTAATTAGGGTAATTTTAAGAGGATTAGCATGAGCCTGTTGAACCAACGCTAAAGGTACAGCTTTCGCTTCACCTGCGCGTGTGAAACCACTCATACCTACCGTCATACCATCCTGAATGAATTCAGCAGCTTTTTCTGCGCTGATAACTTTGTCGTGAAGGGCAGCTAAACGGATGCGATCTAAAGACATCATATACTCTCGTGAAATTCTCAAAACTGATACGGATTGTACCGATCAAAAAAGCCATTTTGCATCCCTGTTAGGCTAAGGTCTAATTTTTTGAAAAAATGTGGGTATAAGATTTTATTATGATTTCTAAGTTGATGAATAATAAAGTTAAAAATACCAATGATTAAGGATTGAACAAAACTGTTCGTTGCTTTTTTGAACGCTTGTTAAAAGCGTTCAGTTAAACTTTGCTTAATTTTTTCCAATGGGCTGTTGTTTAATATTTCATCATTTTCGAGTTTTTGCAGTGGTAAAGAAATGATCGCTTCGAGTCCACCTTCTGCTCGATTGTGAATTGAAAGTTGACCTTCGTGAATATCCACAATACGTTTTACAATGGCTAAACCGAGTCCACTGCCTTGAATGGTACGTGCATCATTACCACGTACAAAAGGTTGCATCAGGTCTTCAATTTGGTCTTCAGGAATCCCTTCGCCATTATCGGCAACGCGAATTTGAATATGGTCACCTTCATATTCGGTAGACAGTTCAATCGGCTCGGCACCATAGCGTTTTGAGTTATTGATTAAGTTGCCTATTAGTCGTTTTAAGGACAGGCTACGTGCTTGAATAATCGGTAAGTCTTGAGGTTCAAAGCGAATATCTAAAGGTTTAAATTGAATCACTAATTCCTGCAATAGCGCATTTAAATCAGTATCTTGCGGAACTTCATCAGAGCCATCTCGCATATACGAAATGAACTGATTCAGAATCGCATCCATATCTTCAACATCGTAAATCAGACCTTCTTTTAGGAAGTCATCATCAGGCATCATTTCTGCGCTGAGTCGAATACGGGTCAGCGGAGTACGCAAATCGTGGGAAATACCGGCCAACATGATGCGACGATCACGTTCAGTTTGTTCCAGCGTGTAGACCATGTGGTTAAAGGCTTGGTTTACTTCACGGATTTCTTGTGGCCCATGGTTGGTTTCTAAATAAGGAGCAGTGCCTTGTTTACTATAGTTGTTTGCCGCATCTTGTAAACGTTTTAGTGGACGGTTGAGCTGACGAACCAAGGTTAAGATAATGATGCCAGCAATCAGCGGAATACCCAATAACCAACCTAAAATCAGCTCTGCGCTATAGTTGGCATAGGTTTTTAAAGGCTCGCGAACCCAGTTGCCATTCATTTCTGGAGTTTGAATCCAGATGCGTGGGTCAGGTTTAAATTGGAAATACACGGTCGCATTATCAATGCGCATTTCTTTGGCCAGTTTCTTTTCAATTTGATTGGTAAAGAACTCTGCAATGACTTTGTCTTTGACATTGGGGAATTCTTTCGGATCGGTCACATATTCGATCCCGACACGGTTGCGCATCCAGTCGTCGACATCTACTTCGGCATTGTTATGAAAAATCCGTAAATCAGGATTGTTAATGATTTCAAGTTCGACCGCGAGGTAACGAGCATGTTGTTGAATTTCGGGTAAATAGAGTGTGCGCCAAAAGAACCATAAGGACATAAACAGGCTAAAAAACACCACAAATAAGACCAATACGGTGGTCCGCATGGCTGCAGAGCGGGGTTTGATTTTATCGAGGAAGCGTTCCCAAGGTGTCCGTTTTTTTTCGGAGTAGGTAACGTAGTCGGTAAATTCCTGTGGATCGATGGGTTCGAGTTTCACGCAGAATCCTTTAAGCAAATTTTTTGAAAGGCAGTTTTTATTCTTTGCGATGGAATCTTACTGCTGGAACGTTCTTCGGGAGGAGTTCGTTATGTTACTTTTTAAAAAAGTAACCAAAATTTTTGCCATTCGCTGAACTCGCGCACATTACTTTTATTCATTCAATTTCAAGTGGCTCGGACAGCAGCGAATGGCATTTCCGGACATGAGGTACGGTGACTCGATTCTCAGGTCTTATTTTATGACTTATTCAGCACCATCTGGAACAAAGACATAACCTACGCCCCAAACGGTTTGAATATAGCGCGCACGTGCCGGGTTTTCTTCAACCAAACGACGTAGGCGAGAAACTTGAACGTCAATTGAACGCTCCATAGCACCCCATTCACGACCACGAGCAAGATTCATTAACTTGTCGCGTGTCAGTGGTTCACGAGGGTGTTGAACTAATGCTTTGAGTACGGCAAATTCACCCGTTGTTAATGTGACGACTTGACCTTCACGGGTTAATGTACGAGTAGACAGGTCGAGTGACCACGGACCAAAAGACACCACTTCCATTTGTTGGCTTGGTGCGCCCGGAACTTCACGCACTTGGCGACGTAGGACCGCACGAATACGAGCTAATAGCTCATTCGGGTTAAATGGTTTTGGTAAATAGTCATCTGCACCGGCTTCAAGTCCTGCAATACGGTCTGAATCGCTACCACGAGCGGTCAGCATAATGATCGGGGTATCGATGCTAGATTGGCGCAGACGGCGGCAAATACTCAAGCCATCTTCAACAGGCAACATAAAGTCGAGCACAATCAGGGAAAAGAGTTCCCGCTGCAACAGACGATCCATCTGAGTCGCATCATGTGCGGTTTTGACCACAAAACCTTTATCTTCTAGGAAGCGTTGTAAGAGGGTGCGTAGACGCACATCATCATCGACAACCAGAATGCGTTCGACTCGGTCGGTTTCGGCTTGTACGGCATCTGTTTTTTCAGCTGGTACAACTAAACTCATGACGTGCTCCTTATTCTTTATTGTCATCGTAAACAAAAAGTCGATTTCACTTGAGTATACGATTCATTTATATAAATTTACTATGCTCTAAAGCAACAAATATTGCAGTTAAAATCAAGACATAGATACCAAATGTATACATGTTGTTCGAATCAGTTTGCTTGTCTAAGTCTCGCTAATTTGCTGTTTCATAGTCAGTTTCGTAAAAAAATGTGTATTTGAGATGAATTGGCATTAAAAACCACGAATAAATTTATAAAAACAATTGTGGATTTTATGGTCTTGGTCTTTATAATCATGGCTTTTAGAACTTATCCTTGCAGGGATCTAATACGATGACTGACTTAGTTCAGCAGTTGGCAAAAGAAATTGCCGTACGTCCAAATCAAATTGAAGCTGCCATCAAGCTCATTGATGAAGGTGCCAGTGTTCCATTTATCGCACGTTACCGTAAAGAAGTGACGCAAGGTCTGGACGATACTCAATTACGTCAGCTCGATACACGTCTGACTTACCTGCGTGATTTATTTGAGCGCCGTGAAAAGGTAATCGAATCTCTAAAAGAACAAAACAAGTTATCTGATGACTTACTTGCTCGCGTGAATGCAGCAGAAACTAAAAATGCTTTAGAAGAGATTTACGCGCCGTACCGTCCAAAACGTACCAGTAAATCATTTAAAGCCAAAGAAGCGGGTTTAGGCCCAATCGCTGAAAAAATCTTTAATGAAGCGGTTGATCCAACCGAAGCTTTAGCTGGTTTTAGTCATGAAGATTATGCTGATGTTGAAAGCCAATTAGACGCGATTCAACACATTTTAATTGATGACTGGGCACAAAATATTGCATTAACCACTGAGCTAAAAGCGACATTTGCGAAAACTGCAGTGTTGAAAAGTTTAGTTGCAAGTGATGAGAAAAAGGAAGTCGGTAAAAAATTCCGTGATTACTTCGATTTTTCTGAAAGCTTAAACAAAGTCCCTTCACACCGTTTACTGGCGATGCTCCGTGGCCGTCAAGAAAATGTCTTGGGCTTAAAAGTCGATGGTGAAGATGAAGCACCATTGGTTCGTATTGAAACTGAATACAATATAGAAACAGCTCAGCCACAAGCGCGTGCAGATTTTTTAAAACAAACTGCAAAATTGTTCTGGCTCGGTAAAGTTCGTCCTGCGATTGAACATTCATTATTGACTGAAAAACGTTTGGCTGCTGAAGCTGAAGCGATGGATGTCTTTGCTGAAAATCTACGTCATTTATTACTTTCTGCTCCTGCAGGCGCGCGTACCACTCTGGGTGTTGACCCTGGTATCCGTACGGGTGTGAAATTGGCTGTTGTCAATGCATCAGGTGATGTACTTGCACACAGTACTATTTACCCGTTTGCCCCGAAAGAAGATAAAGCTGGTTCAGTTGCTGAACTTGCGCGCCTTTGCCGCGAATTCAATGTTGAATTAATTGCGATTGGTAATGGTACTGCAAGCCGTGAAACTGAAGCGGTTGTGGCCGAAATGATGGCTGCGAATACGGATTTGAATTTGATTCGTGTGTCTGTCTCTGAAGCGGGTGCATCTGTTTATTCAGCATCTGAATTGGCATCTCAAGAATTGCCAGAGCTAGATGTATCTATTCGCGGTGCAGTGTCGATTGCTCGTCGTTTACAAGATCCATTGGCGGAGCTTGTGAAAATTGATCCGAAATCGATTGGTGTAGGTCAATACCAACATGACGTGAACCAAACAGGTTTAGCAAAAACACTAGAAGCAGTAGTTGAAGACTGCGTGAACTCAGTTGGTGTAGATGTGAACACAGCATCATCTGCAATCTTGGGTTATATCGCGGGTTTGAATAAATCAATTGCACAGCAAATTGTGGATTACCGTAAAGAAAATGGTCGTTTTGACAACCGCCAAAGTTTGAAAAAAGTTCCTCGTTTAGGCGAGCGGACCTTTGAACAAGCAGCAGGTTTCTTACGTATTCAAGATGGTTCTGAACCATTGGATGCTTCTGCTGTTCACCCTGAATCTTATGGTTTAGTAGAAAAAATTGTGGCAGCGAAAGCAACCACAGTCAAAGATATTATTGGTAATACTGAAATTATTCGCCAAGTAAACGCCGAAGAATTTGTGAATGACCAATTTGGTCTACCGACAATTCAAGACGTTTTATCTGAACTTGAAAAACCAGGCCGTGACCCACGTCCAGAGTTCCGCACGGCTAAATTCCGTGAAGACATCACAGAAGTGGCGCAGTTGACTGAAGGTTTACAGCTTGAAGGTGTGGTTACTAATGTAACCAACTTCGGTGCATTTGTTGATGTAGGTGTTCACCAAGACGGTTTAGTTCATATTTCAGAGCTTGCAAATGAATTTGTGGCAGATCCACATAAAGTGGTGAAACCAGGTCAAATTGTTCAAGTTCGTGTACTAAATGTCGATGTTGAACGTAACCGTGTCAACTTGTCTATGCGTGCAGAAGGTGCTGCTGCAGCGAAACCACAACGTCAACCACGTCGTGACAATGCGCAGCAAGAACAACGTGGTGAGCGTAAGCCACATGCGAAACGTCCACAGCATGCTCGTCCGCAAGGCGACCGCCCACAAGGTCATAAAAAACCTCAAGCAGCGAAACCACAAGAAAATAAAATTGGTGGTTTAGGTGCGTTGTTATTACAAGCAGGGATTAAAGGTTCGAAGTAATCTTTAAGTTCTAAAAAAACCTCCCTAATGGGAGGTTTTTTATCTTTGATATTTTAATGTCACAATGAATGGGGCAAACCAAATATCCTGAAATATAAATTTAGAGCTTTTATCACTTTTTATATCGATTTCAATGTTATGACTATCACAAATCAGTTTGACAAAAAAAAGTCCATATCCGCCACCTTCACTATTAAAAGTTGATGCATTAAGTCCTCTATACTTTTTGATATATATTTTCTCAAGCTCTTCTTGTGTAACAAGAGGTCCAACAGAGTTAATTACAACTTCTGTCCAAAAGTTCGTTTTTTCAGTAAAAGTAACTTCCACTTCAGAATCTCTTGGAGAATATTTAATAGCATTTTCTAGAAGTAAGTAGGGTAAAAAATCAAATACTTGATCTGCGTTTAAAGTTAAATGAGATGCACCTTTTTTATTGATTTTAATTTTTTTTTCACGGGCGTAGCTAGCTAGGCATTTTATAGCTTTATCGAACTTTTTATATATGCCAATTTGATTTCTTGGTCTGTTTCTTATTAGATCTGGATTTTTTTCAATATCAAATATATTTAACCTAGTAGAAATAAGAGAACTACATGCAAATATATTTTGAAATTTATCTTGTAAATCGAATTTAGCTGAATCGTTTAAGAATAGTTCCTCACATATACGTTTTATTTGTTGATTAAATTTACGAATTTCATGTATCGAAAAATCGACTAAATCAGAGTCCTTATCATTAAGGAATGACTGATTAAGGTCAATTCGATTTAATTTAGTAATTGATTCTAAAAAATAACTTTCTGGAATTGTAGGGACATATCCATCTATTTTCTTAGGATGATAATTATTTTGTACTCTGATTCCACTATAAATTTTATTAGTTAATGGGTCTACGTAAGTTGTAAAGCTATATGGGCAAGAATGAAACCCTTTAATATTTTTAATTCCTTCATAAAATTTTTTACATGTTTTTTTCCCAGAATTAATATTACAAAAACGTGTTTTTTTAAAAAATATACCATCATGTAACACTTGTTGTTCAATTTCCCATTCAGGAAAAGGGGATAAAGATATTTCATCCATAAAAACTTTCCTTATGTGAGTAATAAAAATATTGAGCTTGCCGTTAAACTTTGTAAAATTGCCCTAACATCACTATTAACATTAATTTCAGAGATAAAATTACTAAAATTAATTTTATCTTTATTAACAATTGCTTTGATAAATTCTTGCTCTATTTGGGCTATTGTAAATGCATCTAGGTTATTGTTATTAAGATATTTTTTTGTGCTTTGCCACACACGCTCAGGATAGGCTAGATCCTGAATTAAGGTATCTAATACATCAACCCAAGTTTCTAACTCTGTATCTTTATTTAGAGATTTATCACTTAAGGTAAAATATTTATTGAATTCGGGGTTAAATTGACTCCCTGAAAAGGCGATTACTTTTTTAAATGGATAGCGTTTTTTTATTTCACTTATTATATGCCCACCTTCAAATTTTGAACCAAATGCTTTACCTACCCCAATAATGTCACAGACGATAAGGTCATACGCTTCCACAGCATTTATATCTTCAATATCAGAAACTACTTTTAAATTAAAATCATGATTTTTGAGTAAGTGCTCATATTGAAAACCTTGATCGTCAATACATAAAATTTTGAATTTATTTCTATCTATAGTTTCAATTGAACCAACTCTTAAGTCAGAAATATCAAATTTTTTTTGAATTTTCACATTTCTTTTAAAGAATCCAAACATATTTAAAAATTCTAATTTTCAATTTCTTAATTATATGTTTAATCAAATTTTATGCAATAAAAACCTCCCAATTGGGAGGTTTTTTATTGCTGAATATCAGCAGTAAATGACTTAGCGAATCATTGGAACAATCCAACTGGTAATAATCAGCAAAATACCAAAATGTCCCATCTTACGGGTCACATAAACCAATTTAGATGGTGGTTGTTCCAGTTGTTTCGCATAATCTTCAATACTAATGCCTTGTTTCGCATTAGAAGTGAAGAGAAACACCGCTAAATCAATACAGATTAGAATTGTACCTACATCGGCAACGACTTCCATTAAATCGTATTGACCACTGATGAGAGCTGTAGAAACTTGATAGCCAAGGAAGAGTGCAAAAGCGACGCAGGCATACTGCAAAACAATTAAAAATATTCGCATAAATCTTAACTAACATACTGACCTAAATAATCTAACGGTATTATAACGCCCATTTGTACAGAATACTGTAACGCTTAAAGTGCTTGCATAAACGCAGGGAAATTCTGCTTTTCAACCAACTCCAAAAACTCATCGCCCATACGCTGACTTTCAGCCACACATTGATTCCACATGTTAATGCGTTGTTGGTTGTCTAAGCCTTTGAGGGTAAAGTCTTTACGATCAGGCAGTCGGCCAAGCGGCAAGCTTGCAAGGTACTCTTGTGAAGGTGATAGTAACAGGGTACGCGCTTGATTGTCTGGATTAGCCTGACGTTTAAATAATTTATCAAACCAACCGGGGGTGATGCTATCTGTGAAATGTGGATATAGTACGATGCCTTGACTTTGGAATGGCAGGTCAATGTGATAGTCGATTAGGCCGCCATCGCGGTAACTGCCTTGTGGTGCATCAGGGATATCACGGATCGCGGCCATAACACCAGGAATAGATGCAGATGCCATAAGCCACGGCATGACACTATTTTGAGTCAATGCATGATAATGCGTGGTAAAGCCATCATCCGCCACGGTAAATTGATGACCTGACACAGGCTGACTAATCACACGCTGCATGAAATAACGACTGTGTTTACGTGCAAGCGCTGTCGTTCCCACGATCCCTGCGACAGAAGCTAACAGCGGCAGGGCTTTATCACTTTGGAAAATATGCTGAGCTTTGACTGAAAGCACAGTGAGGTGATAATCAGGATGATTAACCAGTGCAGCTTCTTGACCTTGAATCAAATCGATCAGCATGCCACGACACACATCGCTGACTTCTTGACGGCTCATCTTTTTATGAAAGCTCAGATTGGTATACAGCTCAGAGAGGCGTTTCGTGCCTTCGATAGCTCCCCAAGCAGCAATACTGGCAAAGCGCCAACTGCCAATCGATGAACCAATTAAAGTACGCTTTTGTTGCGCACGTGGCAAAAAGTCAGCAAAAATCGCCTGATCTAAACCTTGAATACCAATGCCTTTCGGGCCACCAGCAGCACCGGGCAGGATATCCACTTGAGCGGCGTTTAAACCTTCTTGTTCAATCAGTTGGCGTGCTAAATGGCCAGCACGGATATTGAGCGCAGGCGGTTTTTTTTGCAAAATTTGAGTCATGGCAGTCGCTTAAAGTACAGTCGTAGAATTATTCTAGTGCGTTTTTGCACAGACCCAATGGCTGAAACTTACGACAAATGACTTCTCAGTCATATCAGGGCACCGCTCACGAATGCTGTAATAATTGTTCATTATGCCGATGCAATTGAAACAAACTGAGGCAGACGATTGCCCATGTCGCCATTGGAAAGACCGCCCAAGCAAATAGGTTAATGATAAAAATCACGGCCCCAGCTAATAACCAATAATTTAACCCGGCCATCAGTTTTTGCTGTGGCAAACAAAGCAGGAATATACAGGGAAGTGCATTAAAGAGAATGATCCACCAAAATGCAGCGCTATGCTGCATCCGATACATGGTGGTGTTGGCTGTCGGTTGCCAGTTCAGAAAAGATAAGTGCAAATTCAATTGAACCAACACATCGAGCAGGGTCGAAAAACTATACAGCAAGGCTGTTGCACATGCTCGGAGTAGATTTCGACCATACAGTACCCCTAAATAACTGTATGACATGGCGTTCAGCCTTATTTAATTTTTTGAATTTTTTGTTTTTATAGCTTTAAGCCCTTTATTGTCAAAGGGCTTAAACGAGCTATGGATACAACATATTATTTAAATACAAAGATTATTTAAACACACGCCAAATGGCAAGTAAGCTTGAAAGTGCAATTAATACGATGGAAACGTACCATGGCGCAATTATCGCAATGGAGAGGAAGATGGCCATAACACTGCCAAAGACCCAACTACGCTTTTGCTGATGTTCCATTTGCAAGCGCATGCTTTGCAGTTCATTCAGTTGTTTGGCATGCCAAGCCGACTGATTTTTTAAACCATTCAGACTGTCGATCATCAGCGTTGGTAAATCTTGCGCACCTAAAAGTAAGTCTGGAATTTTTTGTCCGAGTTCTTTTAAGTTTTTCTGAGGATTCATTTGCGCTTTAATCCAATCGGTGAGGATTGGTTTTGCTAAACTCCAAATATCCAATTCAGGATAGAGATCAGTTCCTAAGCCTTCGACATGGACCAAGGTTTTGAGCAGCAACATCAGTTGTGGCGGAATCTCTAAATGGAAACGACGCGCAATATCCATCACTTGAATCAGAATGCCGGCGAAGTCCAATTCATGCATTGGTTTAGAGACCATTGGGCCAACTGTGCGACGCATTTCACGTGCTAAGGCATCTTGATCTGTACCCGGTGGAATCCAACCCGCTTGATGCACGATTTGAATCAGCTGCATAAAGTCGCTGTTCATAACCGCAAGTAGCATGCGTGCTACGGTCATTTGGTCGTGCTTTGAAAGCTCACCCATAATCGCGCAGTCCAAGGCAATAAAGCGTGGATTGCTAGGATTGATGGTTTCGACGAAGACATTCCCCGGATGCATATCGGCATGGAAGAAGTTGTCGCGGAACACTTGGGTAAAGAAAATGGTGAGCCCTTTTTCGGCTAAATCTTTACGATCCATGCCTAAACGGTCAAAAGTCGCAATATCTGAAATAGGCACACCGGTAATACGTTCTTCGACCATGACATCACGGCTGTCCATATAGACTTCAGGCACGTACATCATGCTTGAACCAGTGAAGTAATGACGCATACGACGGGTGTTATCCGCTTCTAAAGTCAAATCCAACTCATTGAGAATAATTTGACGGTAGTCCTGAATAATTTCAGATAAATGCAGGGCACGAGCGGCTTCTAGACGTTTTTCAAGGAACTGACCAAGCCACTCTAATATTTCAAAATCTTCCAGAATTTGATTGCGAATATTTGGGCGAGTCACTTTTACCACGACTTCACGGCCATCATGCAGGGCTGCAGTATGCACTTGTGCAATAGATGCTGCTGCTAAAGGCTGCTCGTCAAAGCGTGCAAATAAGGTATTCACATCCGCTTTGAGTGATTCCTGAATACGCATTTTGGCAACGTCATTCGAAAAAGGTTTTACACGGTCTTGTAGTAGTACCAATTGCTGTAAAACTTCAGGTGGAATCAAGTCACGACGGGTAGACAGTAATTGCCCCATTTTAATGGCCAGCGGGCCCATCTCTTCCATGGCTTCTTTGAGCTTGAGCGGATTTTTACGCTCGCGGCTTGACCATGCCGCAGGGTGCATGCGAATGAGAGAAAGAATATGACGGGCTTTTTCCGGTAATTCTTCCGCAGGAAACAACGTGTCGAGTCTATAGTGCGCAGCGATGCGCCAAAGGTCGAGTAAACGTGAAACGTGCGGAATCATATGTGCAATTACCTAGTCTTAAGTGTTGTCTTGTAATGAGTCAATTTGGCTATGCAGTTGCTGAATTTTTGCTTCTGCACGGTCCAGATTTTGATTCAAAATTCGTGTGTCTTGATTCAGGTCATCCATCTGCCAACGTGGGGCAAACAAGCCAGAATCTTCTTTTAACGCGTCTTCAGCAAAGAACAAATGGCTTTGTAAAGTACGTTTGAGATATTTGGGGGCAAGTTGCAACTTACCAATTTCATGCGCAAGGCTTGGACCTATCCAAGGGCTTAAATGCGAAGCTAAATCGGGCTCAGCTTGCTGCATAATGCGTTGGATATCCTGCAATAAATGATAATCACCTTGCAATGGGATATTGCCGACATCTTCAGCCAACAGCAGTTTAAGGAGCTCGACGACCGTTTTGACATGCAAGGTCGCTGTTGCTTCGGTCGTACTTGACTGCTGCTCGTAAGGGCGTTGCTCAAAGATAGATGCGGTTTCAGAGTGTCCTGTTGGCGTCGGTTCTAAGCGAACTTTCTGATTGTCAAAAAACACATCCACCGACAACTGTGGTGAGTCGATCACCACACGAAGCATTTTGCCTTGCAATTCATTCAGTTGGATGCGAGTAATAGCATCCAGATCAATGAAATGATGAATTAAGCGTTCAACTGCACCAAGTGCGAGAATCGACCACATAGTTCAGCCTGCAGTATTAAAGTTTGAAACCACGATGTACGGCTACGATACCACCCGTTAAGTTGTGATAATCACAGTTTTGGAAGCCTGCATTTTCCATCATACCTTTAAGAGTACGTTGGTCTGGGTGCATACGAATTGATTCTGCAAGGTATTTATAACTTTCAGAGTCATTTGCTACGATTTTTCCCATAATTGGTAATGCAGTGAATGAGTACAAGTCATACAGTTTTGAGAATGGTTCAAATACAGGTTTAGAGAATTCTAAAATCAGTAAACGACCACCTGGCTTAAGAACGCGGTACATTGCAGCAAGAGCAGCATCTTTGTCAGTCACGTTACGTAGACCAAATGAAATGGTCAATAGGTCAAAACTGTTGTCTGCAAAAGGTTCTAAAGTTTCAGCATTAGCCAAAACGAAATCGACATTGGTACAACCAGCATCAATGAGGCGGTCACGACCGACATTGAGCATCGATTCGTTAATGTCTGAAAGCACCACATGACCTGTCGGACCAACTTCACGACTGAACACTTTAGCAAGGTCACCTGTACCGCCTGCAATATCCAGTACGTGCTGACCGCGACGAACACCTGACATGTTAATGGCAAAACGTTTCCATAGACGGTGAATACCAAATGACATTAAATCATTCATGATGTCGTATTTTGCAGCCACTGAGTGGAAAACTTCCGCGACTTTTTGCGCTTTGTCTTCGCTGCTCACGGTCTGATAACCAAAGTGTGTGGTTGGCCCAACATTACCTGTGTTCGCGCCACGTGGCAGATTATATTTGGGTACTGAACCTGTCACAGGTGTGTCGGTCAGACGTTGTTCTAAAGATTGTTGCTGACCTTGCGCTGTCCCTTGTGGTAAAGGTTCAGTTAAGAATGGACTCGCTTTGTCTGTATTTTGTGCCGACTCAGGTGTAGGGACAGGCGTTTGATTCTCGTTAGACATTAGAGTCACTCCTAACTTATAAATAGGGTTAATGTTGCTTTGCAAGCATGATGACAGATTCTCTGTTGTTATACAGCAGTCATTTGCATTTGTTGTGAATAATATACAGAAAAAATAAGGGGCTGCTGTAATTGCTTTGCAAAACCCCTATAAAAAATCTGAATTCAGCCTTGAACGCCCTGTTTGTTTTATATCAAATGTGGGCTGAATGGGGATGATAATTTTGTTAGGCCGCAGGCTGAAACGGGTTAGGGTCTCCAGCATGTACACGGTCAATGATTTGACGTTCTACAGTGGTAAATTCACGCACAAATTTTTCTGCTGACTTAAGTGGTTTCATTGCGAGAAAGCCATCTTGCATAAAGTCATACATCACTTCGAAGTTATATTTTATTGCTGCACCTTTGCACATCTTAAAGGCGGTATAGACCATAAATGAGCGCATATATTTATCTAGATTACGACCTAAATCGTCCAATAGTTGCAGCTGTAACATACGGTCCTTGCCCTGATCGAGCTTAAGATAAGTCTGGCGCATCATTTCATCGGTTAAGGTCAGATTGGATGGATAATCTTCTAATAATTGCATGGCCACTTGTTCATCAAGCTGTACGGCTAAAATGGCAAGTTGTACGCCCGAAGTACCAGTCTTTATAGCATTGTCTGGAATCAATTTTTCAGCTTTGTGTGCATAGCGCGTGAGACGAGCAATTTGTGCTGCTAATGCATCAAAATCAGGACCGCCATATAAACGATTAATAAAATATTCAGACATCAGCACATTGTGTTTTTCAGCAAATTGTACGGCATGAGTGCGTTGCATACGCTGTTTTTGCCACTGCTGGACATCTTGTAAACGCTGTAAAATTTCTGGCTTTTTGTGGTAGTTCAACTGGTAATACAGCTCAAGTAAATCATCTAATACTGCAAGTTTGGACATTGAGTGTCTCAATTATTTTTTAGATGTTTGAATCTTAGTGGGTGTTGTAGCTTAGGGCTATGACAAAGTGACGAAATTATAGGTTAATCTGAGTCAGTTTGTTGCAGAAATGGTCATATTTTGCATTTCAGCATATACATGAAAGCATTGTTGTGTGATGAACGGCATGGTTATACTCAAAACAGAATAAAACCAAGGGTCCGCCATGAGCTTAAAAGAAACAGAATTTCAATTGATGGATGAAGAACAACTCTCGGTTGAGCTAATTGAAGCGCAATATCAACTGAAAAATACCAGCCGTCAGCCTAATGCCAAAAGCGTGTTGATTTTAGTCAGCGGAATAGAGCTTGCGGGTAAGGGGGAGGCCGTCAAACAGCTCCGTGAATGGGTCGATCCACGTTACTTAAGGGTGAAAGCGGATGCCCCGATCATATTTAATCCAAAACAAACCTTTTGGCAGTCTTATGCACGGTTTATTCCTGCCGAAGGGCAAATTATGGTGATGTTTGGAAACTGGTACAGTGACCTACTCAGTACCGCCATGCATGTGTCAAAACCTTTGGATGAAACCTTATTTGATGAATATGTCGAGAACATGCGGGCTTATGAACGAGACCTAAAAAATAATCATGTCGATGTGATTAAGGTCTGGTTCGATTTATCTTGGAAATCTTTACAAAAACGTTTGGATGAAATGGACCCAAGTGAAGCGCGTTGGCATAAATCGCATGGTTTAGATTGGCGCAATAAAAAACAATATGACAACTTGCAACGTTTACGTCAGCGTTTTAGTCATGACTGGATCATTATCGACTGTGAAGATGAGCAAGTCCGTGATCAGCAATTTGCACAGTATATTTTACGCACTTTAAAACATTGTCCAACACATGAAACTAAAGCGGTAGGGCGTTGGAAACAAGCCAAAACACCACAGGCTTTATTGGAGCCAAGTACAACCGTCGCTGATGAAGCCGATTATAAAAAAGAATTAAAAAAATTAAGCCGTAAGGTGGCTGAAGCTTTACGTTTTGATTCACGCAACGTGGTGATCGTGTTTGAAGGGATGGATGCCGCAGGGAAAGGCGGAGCAATTAAACGTATTGTTAAAAAGTTAGACCCACGCGAATATGAAATTCATACCATAGCAGCACCTGAAAAATATGAACTACGCCGTCCTTACTTATGGCGCTTTTGGAATAAAATTGTCCCTGAAGAGAAAATCACGATTTTTGATCGCAGTTGGTATGGTCGTGTTTTGGTTGAGCGGATTGAAGGATTTGCTAATACCGTTGAATGGCAGAGGGCATACGATGAAATTAATCGCTTTGAAAAGGATCTATATAACAGTCAAACGGTTGTCATCAAGTTCTGGTTAGCCATAGATAAGGATGAGCAAGCTGCAAGGTTTAAAGCTCGAGAAGAAACCGCACATAAGCGTTTTAAAATTACTCCAGATGACTGGCGGAATCGTGACCGTTGGGATGACTATCTCAAAGCTGCTGCAGATATGTTGCAACGCACGAATACAGAATATGCGCCGTGGCATGTGATTGCGACCAATGATAAGCATAGTGCTCGTTTACAAGTGCTAAAAACGATTTTAGCGCAGTTGAAAGCAGATTGATTTTATGAAAAAAGCCACGCAATTCGTGGCTTTTTTCTTCATTTTCAAAACTCGCTCATTTTCAGATTTACTTCATCTTTAGATCTATGGTCTAAATCACTTTGATTCTTAAATCTTGTTGATGCGCTAGACATCGTTTCGTTAACCATTGTTAGGCGTTGGGACAGGTTGGTTCGGAAATTTCTGTTGAATACGCTTCGCCAATTGGTAGCTTTCTTCTACATGGGTTTCAGCGACTTTTTTCATCACAATATAACCCAAACTGGCTGCCACCAATTGTCCACCTAATGGAATAAATTTAGTGACTTGTTTGGTAATATATTTTGCTGCAATGTTATTTAGCGATTTTTTCATGGCGGTTCGTGCAACCACTAAACCAGAAAATTCGACACCACGTTTACGCAGTTCAGTCCAATGAATTTGTTTGGTTTTTGGATCATACACACTAATTTGATCTGGCGCTAAACCAAAACGCGCATTAATTTCTGGAATGAGCTGTGACAAAATTCCGACATCAATCACCACATCCAAAAATGGCACAGGAATAATGGCTGCACCTGCTGAAAAATAAGCACGTTTTTTGACGAGCTCTAAGCATTCAGCGCGAATAATGTCCAGATTTAAGTTAGGGTCGATGGAATCAGGAATGTTATCAATTTTCATAAGCAGATACCCTTGATACTGGATTGGTTTTTTTCTCATAAAGTATCATTAAGATACTTGTTTAAAAGCATTTTTTGCAATCTATTCTCTTGTCAAAGTCGCATAGACAGCCCAAGATGTATAGTAAATAATCATTGTTGTTTTGTAGTAGTTGGTCACTCAGGCTGTAAAGGTAATCCATGGCAATACATGTAATTCAGAGTCAAAGAATCGAAGTTTTGGTGGATTGTCTAATCAAAAAATTGAAATCAAATCAGTCGACTAATGCATTATCTGTCTTGCAGGAACGGCATATCGTGGTACCCGATCAAGCCATTGCAGCATGGTTAGAAAAACAAGTTGCTGAAAAAATCAGTATTAGTGCCAATATTAAGCATCATCGTAAAATTTTAGGGTTGCAGTGGAAAGCCTACGATTGGGCCTTGCCGAACAAACAAGACCGTGAGCGAATTAAAGGTATCAACATGCCGCCATTGATTATGCAATGGCGTATTTATAATGCTCTAGCCGGTTTTATTGCCGCTGATAAGTTTGATGCTGCTCAGATTCCGACAGACGTGCAGCCCTTAGTTCAGCGTATTTTTGACAGCACAGCACAACTCTCAGATCGAAAAAAAAGTGAGCAAAAGCGCCAAGAAATGTTGTACTGGATCGCTGCTCAAGTCACCCGGCTTTTTACCAACTACATGGCCTTTCGTGGCAGTTGTATTCATACCCCTGATGAAGGTGTTGAGCAATGGATTTGTCCACATTGCGATACCGACTGGCTAAAAGCGTGGAGTCATAACCAGCCATTAAATATTATGCAACTCACAGGTCTGAAACCTGAACAAGCTGATGAATATTTACCGACGCAGGCTCGACAACTAGAGCAGTGGCAGCGTTGGCTGTGGCATCAAGTATTCAAAAAAGATTTTAATGACCGTCAGGAAATAGACAATAAATTTTGGTTTGCCTTGGCGCATGCTGAGCAAAATCGGCAGCAGCAGTTTGATTTGGATGCTGAGGATGATGAACGCGATGATGATGAGCGTCATCAAACCTATAACGGTTTACCTGAACAGATTTTCGTCTTTACCACCTTAGAACTACCACCTGCACAACTCAAATTTTTATATCGTTTGGCGGCGTATACCGAAGTACATTTGTTATATTTCAACCCATCGCGTGAGTATTGGGCAGACATGGTCGATCCTGTTTGGAAAGATCGTTATAACCTAAAATTGCAACAGCGTTATATTGAACGAAATCCCAATGTCAGCACAGCGCAAATTCAGGCCTATCTGAGTACGACCAATGCGGAATTTCGTGAATCACAGCATTCATTATTGACTCGTTTAGGCAAACGTGCGCGGGATAACTTTGCATTATTGGTGAATATGTCTGGTGGCGAAGGCTGGGAAGATATTTTTCCAGATACCGAGCCGACAACGCTGCTCGCTCAAATTCAATATGACATCATGACTCTAGAAGAGCCCGAACAGCATCAATATGCACTCGCGGGTTCAGATGAGTCGATTCAATTTCATGTCTGTCATTCTAGCCTGCGTCAGTTAGAAGTTTTACGTGAGCAGTTGGTACATTGGTTGGCCGAAGGCTCGGAACAAGAGCCACGCCATCCGAGTGATATCTTGGTATTGGTGCCAAATTTAAAAGAACTGGAACCGCATATTCGGACGGTCTTTTCGACGACTCGAGGCATGGGTCGCAGTGCTGTGGATTTACCTTATATCCCAGTAAAAATTGCAGGAGTGGTTAGTCAAGATATTCAAAATGCATGGAAAGCCTTTGTTGGACGCATTGAAATTAGCCAAGGTCGTTTTACCGCAGAAGATTTTCACGATTGGTTGAATTTGAATGCGGTGCAAGAACTGTATCAGCTCGACCATGTACAAATGGAACGTATGATGGAACTGCTAATTCAAGCCGGTTTCCGTCGTGGTTTAGATGAACAGCACATGTTGGCTTATTTGTCTGAGCAAGACCGAGATTATCGTTATACCTTTAAATTTGCTTTAGACCGTTTGGCGTTAGGGATTGCGATTCCACAGCATGCCGTATTTGAGAATACTTTAAGTTTCGCAGGGGTGCAGAGTAGTGATTTTGAGTTGGTGCAAACCTTAATTCAGATCTATCAAGATATCAGTGCGCGTCGAGATTGGCTTAATCCTAACCTCAGTGCACAGACGGTCAAAGTGTGGTTGCAACAGCTAGATGCAGATTTAAAACCTTTTGTTGAAGCCAGTGGTCGAGCATTTGAAACCATACGCGGTGTGATGCGTGCAATGACACAACGACTGAAAAATGCCCAAAGTGAAAAAGTTGAGTCGCTACCAAATAGCTTTAATTTACCGCTATCTTTATTGCTCAAGGAGATACAACAAGGCATCGATGGTTCTGTCGATCAGATCGAACCAACTGGTTCAGTGACCTTTGCAGACATGGGTAAAATCCGTCAAGTCCCATTTTCACTGGTGGTGTTGTTGAACATGGATAGTGGAAAATTCCCACGTCGTGATCAGAAAGTACCTTTTGATTTAATGGATGTGTTTAAGCCAGTATTGGGTGATCGCTCACGTTTGGAAGATGATAAAGGTGCATTTTTAGATGCCTTGTTATTTGCCCGAAAGTCCTTATGGATTTTCTATAATGGCTTTGATGTCAATGGAGGTGAAAGTCGTGAACCATCATCTGTCATTTATGAGTTTAGCCAATTCCTCGCTCGAATGATTCAACCCCAGCAGTTAGATCAGCCACATGATGCCATGTTGGATTTGGATGGGTTACGAATTCCAGAGCAACTCGAACCGCTCTATCATATCTATCCGTTGCAGCCATTTGACCCGACAGGATTTCAGCAGTCGAAAAACGTACGATATAAAGATCAATGGTTTGCTGTGGCGGAACATATTTTAAATCAGTCTGGACAACGCCAACCCTGGATTAACCTTGATTATCCAGTGCATGATACACAAGAAGTAAGGGTGTTAGATGGTCAGGAATGGATTAAAGATGTGGTATTCCCAGCTCGGGCATATTTGAAAACGCTTGGTGTGGCCAGTGTGTATACCAGTGATCAGTTACCACAGAAAGAGCCTTTATTACTTGACCATTTACAGCAATACCATGTCCGTGAATTATTGCAAAAGCATTATGTGCAGCCTGCATCTCGTGTCAATCAAGCTGAGGATCAGAACTCTACGACTCCAACTGAACCAGATATAGCATTATTCCAAGATGTACTGCCTGTAGGACATAGCCAAATAGCAACGTGGAAGCTCAGTTTGCAAGAGCAGACACAATTGTTAGCGCGTTTAGATGGACGTTGTGTAACTGCGACCACTTTACAAAACTTACAGCTTGAACCGCATTTGATACTGAGCATCACCGTGCCTGAAGACCGTCAGAGTATGCATTGGTTAAGCTGTATGGCGTCAGGGGCAAAGCCTAAACGTCAGACGCAAACGTGGCTCGAATATCTTCTGTGGTTGAGCTATTTAGACTTAGGTGATGAGGGGGCTGCATATCGTCGTGAAGTAATTTGTAATGATAAAAGTATAGTTTGTTGTGGTTTAAGCTCCGCACAAGCCAAGCTACAGCTCAGTGAATGGCTGGCGATGTGGAAACATGCACAAAAACGTCCTGTGGTGCTGCCTGCTGCCTTAATTCGCCAAGAAAAATGCACTTGGGTGGAAAATGAAACAGGCCAACTCATGCCAGATAATTTTGCAAAACTTCAAGAGGAATGGTTGAAAAATCATAGTTTTGGTGGTGTGGAGTTGGAGTCGAATGAAGCCAATAGCCACCATCGTGATTGGAGCTTTATTTTACAGCAACAAGCGGCAGATGAGCTTTTGGCATTGTCCTGTCGTTATTATGCAGAACGTTTATATCATGTGATGGATACCGAGGCGGATGACGGCCTAAAAAAACTCAATATCATCAAGCCTGAGGTGAAAAAATGAATATGCCACAGCAAACGATGAATATGTCCACCAACCCGATTGCAGACATGAGCTTTACGGGACTGCATTGGATAGAGGCTTCTGCGGGTACAGGGAAAACCTATACGCTTTCCAGTCTGATGGTGCGGATTTTTCTCGATCGTTATATGCCGAATCAGGTCATTGCCACTACCTTTACACGTAAGGCTACAGCGGAACTCAAAGCGCGGGTTCGACTGCGGATTGAAGAAACCCGTGACTTTATTTATAGCCTGTTAGCGGCACCTCAAGATGAGTTGGCCGAACTTCAGCAGAGTTTGAGTGACCCTTTGTATCAGCAGGTGTTGAAAGATCATGGGCATCATTTAGATTATGCCTACAATCGGCTGAACGTGGTCTTACAACAATATGAAGAACTCTTTGTCGGAACTTTAGACAGCTTTAGTCAAAAGTTATTACGTGAATTTGCCTTTGAAAGTGGTCGTATTGAACAGGTGCAAATCAGTGAAGATGAAGATCTACATATTGAACGTATTATTCATGATTTATTAAGAGATTGGATTCAGCAGCAGCCTGCGCATTTGATTGAATATTTGCTGTTGAATCATCAGTTGAAAGGCCCTGAATACTATCTGGGCGTGGTAAAGGAAAGTCTAAACTTCCCATCGGTGGATTTACGTGTCCCTGAATTACCCGAAAATGCTTTGGCACATTTTGAGGCGATGTGTCATCAGCTTGCGCAGATGCTGCCTGCCGCTCGTGTAGAGCTTGCAGCGTGTTTTGATGCCGAAAGTCATTATAAGAACCTTGTCGACGCTCGACGTTTTAATAAAGGGGCATTCTTTGTCACTTTTAATACACGCATTCCCGAGTTTTTACAGCACTTTGAAGATTCGGGTAGCCAAGGGGTATTGACTCAGTCCGACGTGTTACAACCCACGATGAAAGCCATTCGTTCATTGTTTTATGATCCGAATAAAACTGAATTCAAGCCACGTGTCTTTAAAGACAAAGTCGTTGAAGAGCAGCCAGATGTCTCAAAAGAATTTTATCAACATACTTTTGTTCAACAACTCCGAGCAGTACTCAGCGCTTATGAACATATCAATCAAGCAGAGCAATTTCTAAACTTTTATTTGGCACAGGAAGTTAAAAAGCGTTTGCCTCAAGTGTTGTCCCACGCTGGGGAAACTACCTTTTCACAGCAAATTAGGACTTTATCGGAAGCCTTGCAGCAAAGTTCATCAGCAGGGAAAGATAGTTTTGCCGCTCATGTTTTAGCACGATATCCGCTGATTTTAGTCGATGAATTTCAAGACACCAACCAAGATCAAGATGACATGCTTTCTAGCATTTGGCGGGTCAAGGAGCGCTTACATCAGGGCTGTATGATTATGGTCGGCGACCCCAAACAGGCGATTTATGGGTTCCGTGGCGGTGACATGCTGACCTATCGTAAAGCGCGTCATGATATTCAAGCCAAGGGTGGGCGTTGTTATACCTTGAACAAAAACCATCGTTCAGTCAAAAACTTGGTTGAAGTGGTGGATGCCTTGTTTCATCGGCAAATGGACTTTGGTGAGCAAGTTGAATACACACCGATTCAAGCAGGTGAGCGTGAGCATCCACCGTTGATTGATCATGATCAAGTCAATCCACAACCGCTGCGGTGGTTGGCTTTGGATGAAACGCTGAATGAAGCAGAGCAAGTGGCTTGGCAGATTCAGTCATTGCTCAACCAAGCTCAGCAAGGACATTTATATTTTCAAGACAACAATACCCAGCGAGCACTGACAGCAAACGATATTGCGGTCTTGGGGCAAAACCATTTCGACTTAGAGCAAGTGCAACAATGTTTATTGCAGCTGGGCGTTCCTTGTTATAAAGCATCACGGGACAGCGTCTATAAAAGTTCCGTCGCACAAGACGTTGCCGCTTTGCTGACCGCAATTTTAAATCCTTATCAAGAAGCCAAGGTGAAACGTGCGCTGCTGAGCCGTTTATTGGGTTTTGATCTGAAACAACTGGTCGCACTCGAACAGCAGGCAGATGGACTGAGCGAAATTATCGAAAAACTCGAACAGATCCGACAAATTTGGAATGAGCAAGGATTCCGCAGCGCGTGGAATAGCTGCATGACGGTCTTTCAGGTGTGGACGCGTTTGGTGGCTGGGCAAAGTCGAGATAATGAACGCACAGTGGTGAATTTACGCCATATCGCAGAATTATTAAGTCAGCAAAGCGAACACTACACCGGTGCGCATAAGCTCTATCAATGGTTTATTCGCCAAATCAATTTAGGCATCAATAATGAAAGCACCCAAGAGCGAAAATTGACTGGGCAATTGGGGGTGCAATTGATGACGATCCATGCATCCAAAGGCTTAGAGTTTGGTTGTGTATTTTTATTGGGAGCAAATGCCGGCTTAACTGAAAAAGGCAATTTGAATTTTTCCCTTAAAGACAATCAGCAAAAAAGCCTTGGGTTAGAACGTGTGATTGCTGTGAAGTCTTCGGACTTACCCGAAGATGATATTCAACAAAATGAAGCACGCAATGAAGCAGAGCACCATCGTTTGTGGTACGTGGCGTTGACCCGTGCCAGTTATCGTGTCTATGCCGTGTTGCGTCATCATGAAGTAGAAAAGAAACAAATGGCAGAAGCGCGTTCAGGACTGACTTTTTGGCGTGGAAGCGCACCAGATCTGTTCCAACACGCAGATAGTGTGGATGCTGATGTTTTGCGTGCAGCACCACCGATTTTGACCCAGACTCAGGTTGAAGCTGTTGTATTAGACGCGGCAGAAATTCCCAACAGCCATTTTTATCCACGGGAAACCACCAGCTTTACCGCGCTCACGCGCACGGCGCATAAGGCACATATACAACGTGACCAACTGGCAGCGGTCATGACCGAGCCAGAAGACAGTGCTGCCGATGAAGTTGAACAAATTGAAATCATTGAAGCAGAAACTGCAGAGAAAATTAGCTGGATCAAACGGCACTTTCCAAAGGGAACCAAGCCCGGAAGTTTCTTGCACAAGTTGATGGAAAAAGTTCGATTTAGCACCCCAGAAGATAAGTTGGCCAAAGCCATCGCATCGCGTTTTCATAGTGATGTTGAGTTTGATTCGCCGCAAATATTGCAAAATTTGATTAAACAGTTTGGGCAAACGGCGAACCCTGAACAAGACGAAGCTGAACTGATTGAAGAAATGCAGGAATGGTACAGTCAAATCATTCATACACCGTTGCATGATGGTTTTAGCCTGCATCAGTTAAACGATGGCGAATACCGTTCAGAAATGGACTTTTATTTAAGTATGGCAGATCGTGCATTGGCGATACGTAAAATACGCATGCTATTTGAAAGCCTGAATGAGCCAGATTTACAGATACAAGATTTGAATGATGTGTTTACGGCACGCTATCTGACGGGGTCGATTGACTTGGTATATTATGATGGTCAGCGTTATCACATTGCCGATTATAAAAGTAATTTCTTAGGCGATCAGACCGCACATTATAATCATGCCTATATTCGAGAAAGTATGAGTCATTCTAGTTACTGGTTGCAGGCGGCATTATATTTGGTGGCCCTACATCGTTATTTGAAAGCCGTGATGAAAGACTATGACATGAAGCAGCATTTGGGTGGGGCGAGTTATTTGTATCTTCGCGGTATGGATGGACAGTCCGATCGTGGGGTATATCACTGGAAGCCGGCGGATACATTCATTCAAAACCTCGATGCAATATTGAGCGAAAAGGTTGTGGCTAAAACGTGAATAAGCACGAAAAAGATAAAAATATTCACGCTGAAACAATAAGTTACATTGTGGATAAGTTTGAGGATAACTGTGTGGAAAATGATCAAAAAGCCTTATCAGCACAGCCTTTGCACGCGGGACAAGAAAATACTGTAGAAACGCAGGTTTTAGTTCCCCAAAATACCCAAGAAAAAGCTGATTTAGATGCGGTTTTGCCGGATTGGATTGACTATTTAATCCAACATTATTTACCCGATCAGGCCAGTCATCCTGCTGCAAATCAGTTAATTCAACAATTGATGCAAGCCGTGGAAAAAGGCGATAGTTGTATTTTGGCCGAAGATGCGCAGATTCAATGTTTGGCTCAGATGGTTCAGCACGAGCAAGCTGAAAAAACACCTGTTGCGCCTTTTATTTTTGATTCACAGCGACTTTATCTTTATCGCTATTGGGCACTAGAAAATGCTTTAGCCAAGCAAGTTGCACGTTTAAAACAGCAAACAGAGCAAAATCTCAATCAAACGCAGATGCTGAATATTGAAAAGGATTTACTGACCGATCCACATCAGATTCAAGCACTGCACATGGTGTGTCAGCACAATTTTAATATCATTACCGGTGGGCCTGGGACAGGTAAAACCTATACCTTGGCACGGATTATTGCCGTGTTGAATGAGCAAAATCCAAATATAAGAATTGCGATGGCAGCGCCGACAGGAAAAGCGGCGCAGCGAATGGAGGAAGCCTTACAAGCAGCGTTTAAAGATCCTGCATTGCAGCATTATTCGATTATTCATAAACAACTGAAACCTATAACTTTGCATCGTCTATTGGGATTAGGGACGCGCGCTATCCCGCGGTTTAATGAACGTCAACGCTTACCCTATGACGTCATTGTGGTCGATGAAGCCTCTATGTTGGACTTAAGTTTGGCGCAGATGCTATTCGCGGCAATCCCTCAACACAGTAAGCTGATTCTATTGGGGGATGCAGAACAGTTGGCTTCGGTCGATGTTGGTGCAGTTTTGGCTAATCTTCAGGATGTCGATGCCTTACAAGCCAACCGTACCCATTTACAGACCAGCCGTCGTTTTGTACAGGGTGCAGCCATTGGTGAGTTTGCTCGTTTTATTCAACAACAAGAACAGCAGCAAACAACCACAGAAGTTCTGGCGAAATTCGAACATCAGGTGGTATCTGCATCCGAACTTCAGCCGATTCAACTGACACCGAATATGAGCGATGTGATTCAGTTGCAATATCTCCCCGAAGCCACGAACAGTGCGGCACATTGGGCAAAATATTATGATCAACTGATGTATGGTTTTCAGCCCTATGTGGCATGGTTAAAACAATGGCCAGAGCAACCCGCTGAATATGCAGATTGGTTAGCCCAATTGATTCGTTATTTTGATGATTATCGAATTCTATCGGCCATTCGACATGGAAAATTAGGCTTACATGAGCTCAATCAGCAGATTGAACTTCGGGTCTTAAATGCCTTGGGTGTGTTGAAACAAGGGAATTGGTATGTTGGTCGTCCAGTTATGATGACCTATAACGATTATCAACTTGGACTATCAAATGGTGATATTGGGATTTGCTTAAAACGACCGATGACGGAAAAGTCGCAGTTTGAGGTTTATTTTCCAAGTTTGGATAAATGGGTTGTGGCAACACGGTTACCTAAAAGTATAGAAACTGCCTACGCATTGACCATACATAAGTCTCAAGGTTCTGAATTTACCCATACGGCGGTAGTTTTGGAAAATCATGCAACCGAAATGATGAGTAAAGAGCTGATTTATACCGCTATCACACGTGCAAAAAAAGTGGTGAGTTTACTTGTTGCAAAAGATGCATTGGCAAAAGCGCTTATAAAAAGAACAGCACGAGTTAGTGGTTTGTTAGAAAAAATTAACAATCACCTGTCTTTGTAAAGCCTGGGCTAAATGTGCCGTATTTTGTAAGAAATAGCTTACATTGATTCAGGAGATTTGCGCATAGAGCTTCTTAGAGCTTTTTGAGAAGATGACTTCACAGAAAAAGAACTCAACACGGATGGTTGAGTAAAATCGCAAAAGTATAAGAATAACGTCAAAAGACAGCGAACTTACAGTGAAGTAAGGAAATAGGAAACTTACAGCCGCTAAGCCTTGTAGTTTTGGGAGAGACTACAAGGCTTTTTTATGTATAGAAAATAAGAAATGCCTATATGCTGTAACAGAAAAGAAATAGAGCTTAACCGATGTACGAAAAAGCTTACATATAGATACGAAAAATACGACTTTTATCTAACAGCCGTTGTGGCAAAATCTACCACATAAGGAAGTGCAAGTTAAAACATGGAATGTTTAACATAAGGACGCGGAAAAGCGCCACATAAAACAATAAATAATAAAACAATAACTAAAAAAGAAGAAACTACAGCGCAAAAAAGCCCGAGCCCAGCTCGGGCTTTTTTTTAATCATTCCAGTTTAAGTTTTGTATCCTAAACATCGAGTGGCAAAATGTATTAAAAATAAGTTTAAAATTCATTCAATAATATGGAATTCAATGTGTTGGAAATATGCAGTTTTGTGTCGTATAGAGTCTCGAAGCATATAAAAAATTTATAATGGAATCGAGAGGAAAAATAAGGCGTTATTGTCATTAAGATAACCTGACGAAGTCGGCTATCTCTTTTTGCAATTAAGACGATTTTCCCTTAATATAATGCACTTGCTGTAGTGATGCACGGCAGTCAGCTGATTTATCGGTTGATTCGTATCAAAAGTTAACTTTATAAGCATCTCGGAGAAATCGAATGGCTTTAACAAACGCAGATCGCGCAGAGATCATTGCAAAATTCGCTCGCGCTGAAAACGACACTGGTTCACCAGAAGTTCAAGTAGCTCTTTTAACTGCTCAAATCAATGATTTACAAGGTCACTTCAAAGAGCACAAACACGACCACCATAGCCGTCGCGGTCTTATTCGTATGGTTAACCAACGTCGTAAGCTTCTTGACTACCTTAAAGGTAAAGACGCTACTCGTTACAGCGCATTGATTGCTGCTTTAGGCTTACGTCGTTAATTCGATTTAAACTTTTATTTTCGGACTATTGCATGCTAAGTGCCGTATTACTGAAAACTAAAGTCTATCCAACCTTGGTTGGATAATGGGGAAGGGGCGATGATTCGCTCCTTCTTTGTGTCTTAAATTAGTATTTTAAATTAATGTTTTTAATCTCTAGTGAGGTCGGCTTCTAAGCTTTGTCATTTATGTTACAGCGTTTGGGGCGTTGAATGAATGCCAAACCTTAGGGGTCTCCACTAGAATAAAATCAGGAAAAAATAAAACATGTCGATGTTTAATATTATTCGTAAAGAATTCCAATATGGTCAGCATCAAGTTGTCCTAGAAACAGGTCGTATTGCGCGTCAAGCGAATACTGTGATCATCACTATGGGTGGTGTACAAGTTCTTGTTGCTGTTGTTGCTCAGCCAACAGCGAAAGCAGGTCAAGACTTCTTCCCATTGACTGTTAACTACCAAGAAAAACAATATGCTGCAGGTCGTATTCCGGGTGGTTATGGTAAACGTGAAGGCCGTGCGTCTGAAGCTGAAACTCTTATTTCACGCTTAATTGACCGTCCAATTCGTCCATTGTTCCCAGAAGGTTACTATAACGAAATCCAAGTGACTGCGACTGTTATTTCTTCTGATAAGACAATGGAAGCTGACATTGCTGCAATGTTAGGTACTTCAGCTGCACTTGCAATTGCGGGTACACCTTTCCGTGGTCCAATCGGTGGTGCACGCGTTGGTTTAATTAACGGTGAATACATCCTAAACCCGAACCACGAACAGCTAAAAGAATCTGACCTTGACCTTGTGGTTGCAGGTACAGAATCTGCGGTATTGATGGTTGAATCAGAAGCGAAAGAGCTTTCTGAAGACCAAATGCTTGGCGCTGTATTGTTCGGTCATGACGAAATGCAAATCGCGATCCAAGCGATTAAAGAATTTGCTGCAGCTGCTGGTGCAACAGAGTCTACTTGGACTGCACCTGCGAAAAACGAAGAGCTTCGTGCGAAATTAAAAGAAGCGTTTGAAGCGAAAATCTCTGAAGCATACACAATCGCGGTTAAACACGATCGTTATGCAGCACTTGATGCGCTTCAAGCTGAAGCTGTTGCTCAATTCGTTCCAGAAGAAGACGTTGATGGTATCGCTGACGACTTAGCTGAATTATTCGAAGACCTTAAATACCGTACAGTACGTGACAATATCTTGTCAGGTAAGCCACGTATTGATGGCCGTGATACCAAAACAGTTCGTGCGCTTGACGTACAAGTTGGTGTATTAGACCGTGCTCACGGTTCTGCATTATTTACACGTGGTGAAACTCAGGCGTTGGTAACAACAACTTTGGGTAATACACGTGATGCGTTAATGGTGGATACATTAGCAGGTACGAAAACTGACAACTTCATGTTGCACTACAACTTCCCTGCATACTCTGTAGGTGAAACTGGTCGTGAATCTGGTCCTAAACGTCGTGAAATCGGTCATGGTCGTCTAGCGCGTCGTGGTGTACAAGCTGTTCTTCCTGCAGCTGACCGCTTCCCGTACGTGATTCGTATCGTATCTGATATTACTGAATCAAACGGTTCATCTTCAATGGCGTCTGTATGTGGTGCTTCTTTATCACTTATGGATGCTGGTGTGCCAATTAAAGCGCCAGTTGCTGGTATTGCGATGGGTCTTGTGAAAGAAGGCGAACGTTTCGCAGTGCTTTCTGACATCTTGGGTGATGAAGACCACCTTGGTGATATGGACTTTAAAGTAGCCGGTTCTGCAAACGGTATTACTGCACTTCAAATGGATATCAAAATCGAAGGTATCACTGAAGAAATCATGGAAGTTGCATTAAACCAAGCGTATGCAGGTCGTATGCACATCTTAAATGCAATGAACCAAGTGATTTCACGTGCTCGTCCTGAAATTTCAATGCATGCACCTACATTCCAAGTGATCAACATCAACCCTGATAAGATCCGTGACGTGATTGGTAAAGGCGGTGCAACAATCCGTCAAATCACTGAAGAAACCAAAGCGGCAATTGATATCGAAGACAACGGTACAGTTCGCGTATTTGGTGAAACTAAAGCGGCTGCATCTGCTGCTGTTGCGAAAATCCAAGCGCTTACTGCTGAAATCGAACCAGGTACAATCTACACTGGTAAAGTGATTCGTATCGTTGAATTTGGTGCGTTTGTAAACATCCTTCCAGGTACTGATGGTTTACTTCACATCTCTCAAATTTCTAACGAACGCATTGCGAACGTTTCAGACGTATTGTCTGAAGGTCAAGAGATCAAAGTACAAGTTGCCGATGTCGACAACCGTGGTCGTATCAAACTTACGATGAAAGACATCGAACAAGCTTAATGGTTTGTTGATTCACATGGTTACGGCTCTGTGAATGGATTCTAAAAAGCCTTGAGTGTAGTCAGAGTATGAACTTTGACTTGCTCAAGGCTTTTTTTATGGCATCATGCAAAAAGTAAACACAATAATAAATGAGATATGCAAACCTATTATTTTTTTCAGCATCCAACAGCCGCGCATATCTATGTGCAAGACCAAGCGCAATGTGAGCATCATCCTGAACTTGAGCCTGAGTTTATTTGGATTGATTGTACCCGTGAAGATGTCGTCAACCGTCCAGAGCAGTGGCAGAGTGATATTTTTCAGGCATCAGACTTGCGGGTCAATGAATACCATCTGCGGGATATTTTAAATTTAGAGCATCCGTGTGCTTTTGACACACTTGATGATTACGATTTATTAATTTTTAGAAAAATGGTTACACCCGATGACCAAATTGCTGCCGGCGCCGATGCGCTTGAAAAGCATGAGCGGGTCTTTGGTTTGGCGACCACCCCGATCAGTTTTTTGCTCACGCCCCAAGTGCTGATCACGGTGCGCGAAAAAGGCAACAAAGCCATTGAAAGTTATATCCAACGAATTGAAACCTTAATTTCTCGGCCGATTGATGAACAAAATAAACCACGAAAATTAGCCCTTACACCCTTAGATTTGGCATTGCGTTTACTGAATAATATGGTGGATGGATACCTCGATTTACGTGTTCCATTGACCCGCCGTGTCGAGTTCTGGCAGCAAGAATTGCTGCAAGGCCATCGACGTTTTACCAAGTGGCATCAGTTGTTGCAGGAAAATATGGCCTTTCAGCAAGTGGAAAATTTGTGTGAAGAGCAAATTGAAGCTTTACAAGAACTGCGTGATGAAGTTGTAGATAATTACCCACATTTGAAAGGCAAAAAGCGCAGTGAAAAGCAGGATATCATGCTGGTTCGCGTAGATGATTTAAGCAGTCATATCGAACGCATTCAAAAACACACCACACGATTACGCAGTGCTGTGCAGGCCGCCATTGATCTGCATTTTTCAGCCGTTGCTAACCAAACCAATGAAAATATGCGTATTCTGGCGATTATTACGGCAATTTTCGCACCATTAACCTTATTAACCGGTATATACGGTATGAACTTTGAGTTTATTCCGGGACTCAAATCGCCAACCGGTTTTTGGATCATGCTCGGCATCATGCTGATGACCACGATTTTACTACTGTATTATTTTTATCGACGGCATTTGGTCGGGCGCGGTGAAAAAAGTGTGATTGATATGTTGGCACAGCAGCACGGCGATCAACACATGAATCTGTTTTGGTTTATGGATTATGAACCAATCAAACAGACGGTGAAGGGCACAGTCAAAGGTACGGTTAAAACCATGAAAGAAATTGAGAAGCTGACGAAACTCAAATAGTTCGCGTCAGTTTCTCTGATGGGCGGGTTTAGTTGCTAATCATTACGAATCCATGTGGTACTACGTCCGAGTGCAGACACGCCAATATAGCCGCGCATGGTTAAACGTTTGCCATTTGCACTCAGCTTGCCTTTGCCTTTATAGATATTGCCCGAGAGGGGATCCAGCACGTTTCCATTGCTATATTGATTTGGATATTGTGGGTCTGGTTTAAATTCTTTGATAATTTCGGAACCTATCAAAACCCATTTTTGAGTTTGCCATTACATTTTAAGCATACTTCGACCAAGGGTTTGTACTGCAGCGGGTGTATTGCAGTGAGTGTTCCGCTATACGTCCCATCAGCATTTTTGACGATGGTGACATCGCCGCGTGAATATCCTGCTTAGTCATCAATTGTTTTCCAAACATCGGTCATATCACTGGCATGCAACAGACCGCTGAAACTGAGTAATGCTCCAAATAGCACATGATGTATTTGCATGATGAATCCTTTGTCATGATTTTATTGTTTTTAAATTTTTTTTTAAAAATCTGCAGTACAACGCGATTTGACTGATCCTTATGGTCTTAGCAATTCAATTGCTTAGCCTCGTGGGTTGTACTGCGAACGACATGCATCATGAAAATCCCCTATACATGAATCGATATCTCAAGAGATATCATCATTTTCGTTACTTTTCAGCAAGCGATAAATTTCATCTTTTAGCTTTAATTTCTTACGCTTAATGGTCTCAATATCCGTGTTATGATGATTGACAGGATTTAATTCCAATTGAATAATTTCACGATCTAACTCATCATGTTCTTCAAAGATCCGTGCAAAATATGGATTTTCATCACGTAACTGAGAGACCAAATCACGGTACTCAGGAAACATGTTTTTGACTTTTTTATTGCAATCTCGTGTTTTCATGGTTGTCGATCACTTCCTCTACAAGACAAACTCTACAAGACAAACTCTACAAGACAAACTCTACAAGAAAAGAAAAACGCCCTGCGAGGCAGAGCGTTCATGATTACATTTAATGTGAATGAAACTGTTGGTGTTTGACTTGGCGACGTAGTTGTTGAACTTCGTCAATTAAATCAAGCATCATAGCGACCGCAGTAAAACTGGCATCGAAATCTCGTTGAAGCCGATACGCACGCCGTGCGCGAGATATATCATCGCCAAAAAATTGATGAATCCTGTCTTCTGAACGGCTAGGCAGAATATCGTATTCGAGTAGTTGCAGAACCCATTCTGGACTTTGCCCACAGGCAGAGGCAAAGTGTTGTAGATCAAAACTACTTTTTTCGTCTACGATTTCAGTCTGTTTACATCCGTCACAGACAATTTCACGATAATGAATTGTTGTCATGGTGCTCTCCTTAAGACTGTCGTGGATTAAATGACGGAAAAGCTTGAGCAAAAGCCGCATATGCTTGTTGCTCTTGTTCGGTTTGTGCAGCTGGTATCTGTATATTTAAAATCAGGTAAAGGTGTCCGGGTGTTTTATTTGGTATCCCTTTGTCCTTTAATCGTAGCTGCTGACCAGTACGTGCATTTTTAGGAATTTGTAGTTCTAATGTTTTGCCATCAGGACTGGTAAATGCAATTTTTTGACCCAATGCGGCTTCCCATGGACTGATATTCAGTTGTTGGAAAATATCAACGCCTTCTACACGGGTTTGCTCAGTTTGTTTATACAAAATTTCAATGTATAAATCGCCGGCGGCTCCACCGTTATAGCCAGCTTGCCCTTGGCCGGAGAGTCGAATTTGTTGACCTGATTTCATACCTGCAGGAATTTTGACTTGCAGGGTTTTACGTTGGACTTCAGGCTCACCATGGGCGTTGAGGCTTGGAATCTGTAAGGTGATATTCTGCGTTGCACCATGAAATGCGATTTCTAAATCCACTTCTAAACTGGCGTGTTGGTCTTCACCACGGAAGCTCTTGGTTTGGCGGTTTGCATGTTGATACTGATAGTCACCGCCACCAAAGCCTTGCCCAAAACGACCAAACAAGTCTTCAAATCCACTAAAGTCCGCATGCTGACCATCACTCGTCGATTGGCGATAAAACTGAGATTGGTCAAAACCACCTTGGTTACCAGCATTAAACCCAGCAAATCCTTGAGGATGATCGAGTTCAAAATCGTATTGTTTTTTCTTTTCGGCATCACTTAAAGTGTCGTATGCAACATTAATCGCTTGCATACGCGTTTCAGCATCAGCCTCTTTACTGACGTCAGGGTGATATTTACGCGCCAATTTTCTATAGGCTTTTTTTATTTGATCAGCCGAAGCATCTCGGGCGATCCCTAAAGTTTGATAGTGATTGTCTGGCATACTCTCTTTATAAATATTGATCATGTTTTAATCAATATAGAAGGGTTCATCAAACTGTCATAGGGGCAAACAGCATCTTATTGTTTCAAAACATGACAATAAAAAAGCCTCACGAGGAGGCTTTTAAAAACACATTTAAAATTAATATTTTATCCAAGTGACACTACGACCAATCACAGATACACCAACATACCCACGTATAGTTAAATGTTTTCCTGAAGCACTAAGTCTTGCTTTGCCTTTATAGATTTTTCCACCAATCGGGTCCAGAACTTTACCGTTTTGGAATTCACGTGGATTTTTTGGATCTTGTTTAAAGTCCCAAATAAATGGCAAGCCGATAAAAGGTTTATTTTTCAATTCACCTGGGCAGTTCGAGCAGACGCCCATTTTTTCAGTGCCAGGGACATTGCGTGTGGTGACAATGATGCCTTCATAGCTTCCATCGGCCTTTTTGCGAATTTCAACGTCTGCACGCGAATATCCTGTACGGTCATCGACGGTTTTCCACTTCCCCACTAGCGGATCGGTTTCCGCAGCGATTGACAATCCTGACAAAGTGCTAAGTAGTATTCCGGCAAATAATTGTTGATATATTTTTTTCATTTCATCCCCTGAAAATTCAGAATTGTGTTTTTAGAGTAAGTTGCCTAATTTATATATAAAGTCCTACAAAATCAATGTGATAGTTTGTGATGTATTTGGCATATTTTTTTAAAACGCTGCTTTAATATGGAGTTTTTACTCTAATTTTTAAGTTAAAAAAGGCCTTTAATGATTTAAAGGCCTCGTGCTTAATTTTTGACCCAAGTGACATTGCGTCCAATTGCAGAGCCTTCAGTACGACCATTGATGATCAAATGCTTACCATTATTCATCAAACGAGCGCGTGCATTGTAGTGCTTGCCTGATTTGGGATCGAGCATCACTCCACCCACAAATTCATTGGGCTTTTCTGGATCAGCGCTTAGGCCGCTTAAAGTGGTTAAACCGACCATGGGTTTATTTTTCTGAGCACCGGTGCATTGCGTGCATGTCGAAACATTTGCCGTTCCCGGTACGCTTCGGCTTTGGATAATGGTGGCTGAATACACGTCATGCTTATCTTTGCGAATCACCACATCGGCAAGTGAATAACCTGTTCTATCATCAATGGTTTTCCATGTCCCCACTAAGGGGTCAATCGCTGCAAAAGCAGAGGAGAAACTGCAGATGGAGAACATGCCGAACAGGATAGAAGGGAGGAATTTAACAGCCATACAATTACCCACATTACACAAAAAGCGGATGCCTAAAACTTAAAGGCATAAAAATATTATGGGTTTAATGTAGCCTGAAATAATATGAATATTCTAGTGATTTTTTAAGGATTGGTATTTATATTTTGAGCCAAAACATGAACGTGTTGGCGCTAAATGAGGTTTATGCTGAACGTCTACGCACTAGTAAAATAGTCGGAATTCATCTCAAAGTAGATTGTTATTGGCATGATGAACTCGTCTGGAGTTGAGTTCATCATGCCAATGAAAGCCAAAAGGCCGCTTTAGTTGACGCGGATCCAAGATACCGTCCGGCCGAGGAGCGTGGTTCCAACATAACCTCGAAGTGTCAGCACATTGCCGCGCGCATTCAATTGCCCTTTACCTTGATAGGTATTGCCTGAAAGTGGGTCGATCACCTTGCCATCGGTATAGGTATTCTCTTTTGCATTATGTTTGAAGCCAGAGAATATCGGTAAACCAATTAAGGGTGCATTTTTGAGTTTACCTTCGCATTTTTCACAAATCGTGGTGACAGGGCGGTTAGGGATGGCATGTACTTTGGTGATTTTACCGCTATAGCTGCCGTCTTTTAATTTGGTGATTTGGACTTCAGCACGGGCATAGCCTGTTTTGTCATCTATGGTTTTCCAGGTCCCGACGAGGTCTGCTGCATGTGCTGTCATTGGGCCAAAGCAGAACATGGCTAAAGCAATAGCGAGTGTTTTGAGTTTCATATTTTATCCAGTTTTTTTACATTATTTTTCTATTAAAAAATAAAGCTTTGTTGGTTTTTTTGACTTTATTTCTGGCGCGATTCTACTCGAAAAAAAATTGATCGCAAATACAGCTGATCATGTTGAGGTTCTAAAGTTTTAAACTATTCGACTAAGCGGATGAAAGTAGCTGTTCTAAATTTAATCGGAATAATAAAAAAGCACCCCGAAGGATGCTTAGATTTAGGCTTTCAATCATCACGATGATTTAGCTGAGGTGTTGACCAAAAAGGGATAAAGCTTCTTCTGCAGTAAAGGTATATTTTGTATTACAGAATTGGCAATCCATTTCAATTGGGTTTTGAAACTCTAGGGTTTCACGAACTGCAGCAACACCGATTTGTTCAAGTGCTGTCGCACAGCGTTCTTTTGAACATGTACAGCCAAATTTTAAGGCCTCAGTTTCAGGAAGACGAACTTCTTCTTCGTTATATAAACGATATAAGATTTCATTTGCGGATAAAGACGTTAACTCTTCTGCTTTTAATGTCTCAGTGAGCATGGTTAAACGTGGCCATAGGTCTTCATCGACACGGCGTTGTTCTTCTTCGTTGTTACGTGGTAATAATTGAATCAGTAAACCACCTGAACGGCTGTTGCTGCTTGCTAAGACGATACGTGTTGGGATCTGTGCAGATAGATCATAATATTGCATCAAGCAACCCGCTAATGTCGGTTTGTCTAAAGGTACAATCCCTTGATAACGCTCACCAAATTCAGGCTCGATATTAATGAAAAGTACTGGGTTTACCAAGGCTTTGAGTACCGTGCTGCTGTCTTCTGCGGCTTGAAAGTGGGGGTCTTCTTCATAATCTGCAAGTGCGCGAACTTCACCGAGATGATTACATTCCGCCATTGCCCATTTAAATGTGCCTGCAGCCTGAATTTGTAAGCTAATACGACCTTTAATTTTTAAGGTACTGGCCAACAAGGCAGTCGCGCTGAGCATTTCACCCAAGAGAATTTGTACAGCAGGTGCATAGTCACGCTGTGCAAGAATCGTTTGTAGGGCTTCTTCAAGATGAACCACTTCTCCACGAACAGGGCTATCTTCAATAAAAAAGCGTTGGCGTAAATCTGACATAAAATTCTCCATAACCCTGCTTTAATGGTGACGATATTGTAAAACACAAGTCATTCATTATCATCTCTTGTGACATCAATACGATGACGTTGTAAGCTGCGTTGTAAATCAACACCTGTAGGTTTTTCACGGGCTTGCGCATCGCTTTCAAACAAATGTTCCAGTTCAGCTAAAGCGTTACGATGCGTTTCATAAATCTTTTGTTCATCGGTATAGATTTGCTGCTGTTGAGTCAGCAGTTTCTCATCATAATCACGGAACAATTCGATACTTTTATAGGCATCTTCATCGCTGATACCTAAGTCACACAGCATGTGATAGGCCATCCCTAAAGAGGATAAATAGGTTTCACGCCAAATATGCTCAATCCCCAAATCACGCAGCAAATGCACCTGATGACGGTCACGCGCGCGGACCAATAATTTTAACTGAGGGTAATTCAGACGAATATGACGCGCCACGTTCATCGAGTCTTCAATATCATCTATGGCAAGGACAAACACTTTGGCATGTTCAATGCCCGCAGCGCGTAAAATATCTGGTTGTGTGGCATCGCCATAATACAGATGACCACCATAATTACGTACGAAATCGACTTTGTCTAAGTTGCTATCAATGGCGGTAAAAGACAAATGCTGTAAATGCGCCACACGAGCAATGATTTGTCCAAAACGTCCAAAGCCCGCAATAATCACAGGATTATGTTCATCCGGAATGTCGTCATACTCTGGGATGGTTTTTGGATTAAAACGTGGCAAAATTTGTGATTGTATTAACCAATACAACATAGGGGTCAACACCATCGACAAGGTGACGATGAGGGTTAATGGCTCCAAAATGGCTTGTTGTACGACATTTTCACTTTTCGCCACACTAAAGACCACAAAGGCAAATTCACCGCCTTGAGCCAAACAGGTCGCCAGTAAAATACTGTTGCGCCATGAATTTTTGAGATAACGTGCAATTGCGGTAACTGACGCCATTTTGATGAGCATCAGTGCCAACGCACCACCGATAATGAACCATGGCATTTCAACAAACAAAGACAGTTCCGTGGTCATGCCCACGGTCATAAAGAACAGACCAAGTAAAAGCCCTTTAAACGGAGCAATACTCGCTTCGAGTTCATGGCGGAATTCCGAGTCTGCCAATAGCACGCCAGTCAAAAATGCTCCGAGTGTGGTACTGATGCCAAGTACATCCATCAACACCACGACACCCAGCACTATAAATAAACCGACAGCGGTGATCAGTTCATGCGCACCACTTTTCGCGACGAAGCGGAAAAAAGGCCGCATTAAGTATCGACTAAATAAAAATAAGCCTGAAAAAGTCGCAATGATGGCAGCGAAATAGGCGATTCCGTGATGTGATGATTCTGTTCCTGCGAGCAGGGGAATGACTGCAATCAGGGGAATCGCGGCCATATCTTGAAACAGCAAAATCGAAAAGGATTGTTGCCCATAGGTGGTGTTTAATTGCTGCTTCTCACTCAGCATCTGCAAGACAAAGGCAGTAGAAGAAAGAGCGAGAGCGAAACCGATAACGATACTGGCTGCAATGCCTTGTTGTAAGGCAAAAAAACTGCCTAGCGCTAAAACAAGACCGGTCTGACCGACTTGTAAACTCCCCATGCCGAAAATAGAACTACGCATACTCCATAGACGCTGTGGACGGAGTTCGAGGCCGATCAGGAACATCAGTAAGATCACGCCAAACTCAGCGAGATCTTGGATCGCTTGGGGATCACTGGCAATGTTAAAGACATCGGGGCCGAGCAAAATACCAGTGAACAGATATCCCAATACCGTTGCAATACCAAAGCGCTTGAGCAAAGGGACAAGCAATAAGGATGCGCCAAGGAAAATTGTGATCTGTAACAGTAGTGACATTTACTCGTCCTAGAGTTGTGTTTTTGGTCGAAAGTTGCAATTCAGTATGACTGATATTTTCAGACTGAATTGTACGCGTTTAACTGAGTTCCTGTGGGTCTATATCGAGGCTCAATTTCATATTTGATGGCTTGTTATGCAAGATGTTTTGCCACCAATAACGCAGATAATAATGTAAGCGCGCACGATCTGTAGACAGTAAAACCATGTGGGATTGGTAACGCCCTGCTTTGCGCTCCATCGGGGCAGGAATCGGCCCCCAAATATCAATAATTCCAGCAGAGTCCTGACGCAGCAATTGGGCATGTTGCTGTAAAAATTCAGTATTGATTTCTTGGTTTTTTGACTCACAGCGTACCAATGCGGCATAGCGAAACGGTGGCATTTGTGCCATTTCCCGTTCTTTCATGGTTTCTTTGGCAAATTTTCGATAGTTCTCATTGACCAAAATATTCAAAAGCGGATGGTCGGGTCTTAATGTTTGTAGGAATACGTCGCCTTTACGTTCGCCACGGCCGGCACGCCCTGTGACTTGCACAATGAGTTGAGCGGTACGTTCGATGGCACGGAAGTCCACACTCAGCAGACCTGAATCGATATCTAAAATCGCCACCAAGGTGACGTAAGGGAAATGATGACCTTTGGCCAGCATTTGTGTACCAAGTAAAATAGCAGGCTCACTTTTTTGAATCTTGTCATAAATCTTTTGCCAACTACCAACGCGGCTGGTTGAGTCACGATCCACTCGAATGATGTCATGTTCAGGAAACAACTCATTTAAACTTTCTTCAACTTTGGCTGTGCCCATCCCAATAGATTTGAGCTCCTGATGATTACATTGTGGACAGTGATCTGGCATACGGTGAATGGTGCCGCAGTGATGACAATGTAAATGTTGATAAGGTGTGCGGTGTACAGTGAAATTGGCATCACAGTGTGGACATTTGGCTTGCCATGCACAACTTTCACAAATCAGTACAGGTGCATAACCGCGGCGGTTTAAAAACACCAATACTTGCTCTTTTTTTTCAAGCCGTTTACGGATTTCACCAATCAAAAGTTGGCTGATTCCATGCTGCTTCTGTGCCACTTTAAGATCAAGGATGTGCATTTTCGGCATTACCGCGGTGCCTGCGCGTTGGTTTAGTTCCAAAATTGTCATCTTGCCTTGTTTGGCAAGGGCATAGCATTCAATGCTAGGCGTGGCAGAACCAAGAATGACAGGGCATTGTTCCAAATGCCCACGGTAAAGTGCGACATCCCGAGCGTGATAGCGAAAGCCTTCTTGTTGTTTGAATGACAGATCATGCTCTTCATCAATCACAATTAAACCTAGATTAGGCAGTGGCGTATAAATCGCAGAACGTGTGCCTAAGATAATTGAAGCCTTGCCCGTTTGCGCAGCTTGCCAAGCTTGCATACGTTTTGAATCGTTTAACCCCGAATGTAATAGGGCAATATTGCAATGAAAACGTGATTGGAAGCGGCTGATGGTCTGTGGGGTAAGTCCAATCTCAGGAACTAAAACCAAGACCTGTTTGCCTTGCTTGAGAACCTCTTGCATGATTTGTAAATAGACTTCAGTTTTACCACTGCCAGTTAAGCCATCGAGCAGGAAGGCCTGATATTTTTTACGGACTTTTAATACGCTATCGATCGCTTTTTTTTGGTCAGGGTTTGCTGTAAGTGGCATTTGCGCCATGCTCATCGGCATCGGGCTAAAGTCTTGTTCTGCTAACACACATTCGCAGATGCCTTTTTTCTCTAAGGCTTTGAGTGTTGCTGTTTCCACACCTGACAAATTTAAAAGATTTTCACCTGTGCCTGTGGGATGTAATTTTAGTATTTTATACGCTTCTTGTTGACGCTCTGAACGTTTAATTTTGGCTTCAGCATTATGGTCAATCAGATTCCATGTCCGTGCCAATAAATTATAGGGCTTTCCTTGGCGTAACAGCGTCGGAAGGGCATTTTGCATCACTTCACCAATCGGAAATTGGTAATACTGTGCAGACCATGTCAATAAATTTAAAACTTTCTCATCTAAAATGGCACGATCATCAAGAAGTTCGGTAATGGCCTTGAGTTTAAAGCTTGAATCTAGTGGTGCATCGGGAGCAATTTTTTCCACGATGATACCGGTCAAATTTTGCCGACCAAAAGATACAGCAACGCGTGCACCTACTTCAGCTTGTTGGTATTGCTCTTGGCTTAAGCTGTAATCGAAGCAGTCGTATAAATATACCGGAACGGCGACTCGAACGCGGTAAATAGGTGTTGCAATGCTCGCTAAATTTGCCATAAAACGTGGATAAGTTCCTGATTAAATTTCGTCGTGATCGTAAAGGAGTTGTGTTAGAGTGAGCTCATATTTTATATCTAAGAATATGAATGATTTTGATGGTCAGACGCAACTGCGCTGATAGAAATTTTGGAAAATTAGAGCATTACAATGCCTGCATATCAGTTTACTGCCATAGACGCTTCAGGGAAGCAGCAGAAGGGTGTACTTGAGGGTGATTCTGCGCGTCAAATTCGTCAACAGCTCAGAGATCAGTCACTTATTCCAGTTGCTGTCGATCCGATAGAGCAAAAAGACAAACACGCGCAGCAGCGTTGGTTTCAAAAAGGGCTGAATGCCTATGACTTGGCTTTATTGACTCGCCAACTTTCAGTTTTGGTTGCCGCTGCAATTCCATTAGAAGAAGCGATTCGTGCTGTGGGAAAACAAAACGAAAAAGCCCATGTGCAAAACCTGTTGATGTCGGTGCGTTCTAAAGTTTTGGAAGGGCATTCTTTAGCCAACGCACTACAACAAGCGGGACGCTTTCCTGAACTGTATATTGCCACGATTGCAGCAGGTGAGCGTTCAGGTCATCTCGATCTCATTCTCGACCAACTTGCCGATTACACCGAAAACCGCTTTGCCATGCAAAAAAAAGTGCAGGGTGCGATGATTTATCCCATCATCCTGATGTTAATGTCTTTCGGTATTGTGATGGGACTCATGACCTATGTGGTCCCAGATATTGTCAAAACCTTTGACCAAAGCAAAGATGCCTTGCCGTGGATAACAGTCGCTTTAATGAAAGCCAGTGATTTTATCCGAATGGCTTGGCCATTTTTATTGGTCAGTAGCGTAGTCTCGATTTTTCTCTTGGTTCGATTCCTCAGAACAGCGGCGGGACATTATGCCTTTGATCGATTGACCTTGAAATTACCGTTATTTTCCAAACTGTCTAAAGGCATTAATGCCGCTCGTTTTGCCAGTACCTTGTCGATTTTAACCAAGTCTGGTGTGCCTTTGGTCGATGCTTTAAAAATTGGTGCAGCGGTCAGTAATAATTGGGTGATTCGAGATTCGGTCAACCTTGCGGCAGAGAAAGTAACAGAAGGTGGTAATTTAGCAACACAGCTTGAGCGAAGTGGTTATTTCCCACCGATGATGGTACAAATGATCAAAAGTGGTGAAAGTTCAGGCGAATTAGACCGGATGCTAGAACGTGCGTCGACGATGCAAGACCGAGAAGTGACGACCTTAATTTCAACTTTATTGGCGTTGCTTGAACCGCTGATGTTGGTATTTATGGCGAGCATTGTACTGGTGATCGTGATTGCTGTGATGCTGCCAATCGTGAATATGAATAATATGATTTAAGACATTCGAACAATGATGTGAACAGAGATTTGTAACATGCAAGTGAAGACAAAAAATATGAAGCAACAAGGTTTTACTTTAATTGAAGTGATGGTGGTCATTGTCATTTTAGGTGTTTTGGCAGCGCTGATTGTACCGAACGTGATGGGCCGTGGTGAAAAAGCTAAAGTCGATACTACGGCCATTACTTTAAAAAGTGTCGCTGGCTCATTAGATCAATACAAAATGGACAATGGTAAATTCCCTTCAATGCAAGACGGCGGATTAAATGCTTTGGTCACTAAACCTGAGTCTGCTAAAAACTGGTTGCCAGGTGGCTACATCAAAGGTGGCTATCCAAAAGACAGTTGGGACAATGACATTCAATATGTGATTCCCGGTTCTGAAGGCCGTCCTTATGATCTTTATTCATTTGGTGCGGATGGTCAGTCTGGCGGTGAAGAAAATGATGCCGATATTTACTATAAACACTAACTGAGAATAATTATAAATTCAGTTTTAATGGATTTAATCACTTCACTTAATAGGATGTTTCAATATTGAGTGAAGTGATAATAAATCTTAATTATAAAATTAATGTTAAGTTGTTGAATTTAATTTAAATAACATAATATAAAATATGTGATATTTATAATAAGAATTATTCCCAATTTTATTGATTACAATAATCGCAAAATATGAATAAATATAGGCTTTTCATTTAAATAAAACCGCGCATAATATCTTTTATGGTACTTTTTTAGCCATGGAGGATAGCATGAAAGCATTATTATTAACGGATGAAATTAACCAATTTCATTGGTCTATGCTGAAATCTATTCTTTTGATTTTAAGTATTCTGCCGATCAGTCAAGGCATTGTGTATTTATGGCAAAGCACTGAGGGCAGTAGCCAAATTATGGTGGGCTTCTTTGCCATGAGCTTAATGAGTTCATTACTGGCTTTAAGTTTTTGGTCTGCATTAAAAGCGACTGTGGCAAATTTAAAACAAGAACATGCATCTGCCATCGAACAACTGGTTGTTCGTCTTTATCGATATATTCCAATGGTATCTTTAGCTGCCATGCTTTCCTATTTAGTTACGCAGTTATAATCCCAAAATTAAACCTTCAAAACTGGAGCTTGCTCCAGTTTTTTTTATGTCTCGTGTTAATGAACAGTTCGTAGCGTACATCAGTGCATACTTCTACATGGTACGCGCTCTAACATAACCTTGCTTTGTCCGTTTTGACGCATCGAATGTCTGTTTCACATATGGTCAGCCTGAATGAAATTTTTATAATCTTTACATATCAGATCTTAGATAGTTAGATGAAGTACAACAAAGAAAAGAAAGAGGGAAAAATGCAACAGATCGATTGGCAAGATTTTTTGAAAGTTGAATTACGTGTGGGGAAAATTGTAGAGGCGGAAGTCTTTGAGCAAGCACGTAAACCTGCGTACATTCTTTATGTGGATTTTGGAGAGGAACTGGGCATTAAAAAATCCAGTGCGCAAATTACACAGCTATATCAGCCGGAAAATCTATTGGGAAAATTGGTCGTTGCCGTCGTGAATTTTCCAAAAAAACAAATTGGGCCGATCCAGTCAGAGTGTTTGGTCACAGGTTTTCATAATGCAGAGGGGCATGTTGCTCTTTGTGTGCCTGATGCAGAGATTCCCCTAGGCACTAAGTTACTTTGAAAAAGTTAAGGTGAGCTGGCACCCTGAAAGTTTATCAATAAAAAACCGAGCTTTGGCTCGGTTTTTTGATCTTTTGTAGCGGAATTAACGGCGTGATTTAAAAGAAATATCAACTTTACGCGGGCGATAAATCCAACCGAGAACCAATAACAAGAATGAGAAAATCAACACAGGCCAATCACTTAAGCGTGTGTAAAGTGTCTCGCCTTGCATGGCAGGTAAATCACCACGAAGTACCGCATCTTTATCCATCGGTGCTTGTTTCACAATGTGGCCATTATGATCAATAAAGGCGGTAATGCCGGTATTGGTTGCACGGATAAACCAACGGCCATTTTCTTTGGCACGCATTTGAACCATTTGTAGGTGCTGATGTGGGCTCGCTGTTCCAGTAAACCAAGCGTCATTGGAAATAGTCACTAGGTAGTCACTTTGACTGGCATTACGGCGCGTTAAGTTAGGATAAGCCACTTCATAGCAAATCGCTGCGCCTAAATCATGACCTTTAACATTCAAAGGATTTTGGTTGTTTGCGCCACGTGAAAAGCCACTCATCGACGGGTCATTTTGTAGGGCAGGTAGTACCCAACTTAACATCCCTGAAAGCGGAATGTATTCACCAAAGGGGACTAGACGTTGCTTCTTGTATAGACCAGAAGATTCATCACCAGTTGCCATGATGGTGTTGTAATACATAGGGTGTTGGTTTTGCTGTGATTCTGCCAAATCCCAATAGGGAATACCTGTCACCCAAGCCGTACCTGTTTTATTGGCTTGGATTTTCATCGCATCCAAAAACGGCTCAATATCGGTTTGGAACATTGGAATGGAGGATTCCGGCCAAACAATGACATCACGCCCCCATTCGGTCCGACTTAATGACGCATATTTCATTAAGGTTTGAGCTTGGTATTCTGTTAACCATTTTAAATCTTGTGGAATATTGCCTTGAATTAAGGAAACACTCAGCGGTTTTTCATTTTTAGGCTGAACAAATTGCAGTTGCGCTGCACCCCATGCACCGAGCAAAACAAGGGCAGAGGGAACAATCCAAAAGATGCGTTTACGCAGGATTTCAACCAAGGCGCAGGCCAATACAATGACCGCGAAAGATACCCCAAAGATCCCGAATAATGGCGCATAGCCATCGAGGAATCGTTCAGTAAAGGCATAACCTGCAAACAACCATGGAAAACCAGTAAAGACCCAAGTTTTACTCCACTCGAAAAACACCCAAAGTGGCGCAAAGGTCAGTGGTGTTTCTGGAAAGAAGCGGCGGTAGAGCCAACTCTGAACTGCGGTAAACAGCCCCATCACAATTGCCATAATGGCAATCATCAAAACACTGAGTGCTGAATTGGTATCACCATAGACATGGATCGAGGTATACAGCCAAAAAGCCCCGACAAACCATAAGCCAAAGCCATAAGCTAGACCAATGAAAAACGATTGTTTAGGGGTACGCTGACTTAAGCAGGCATACAGCAGGGCTGGAGATAAAATCGCCAACCACCAATAATGATAAGGTGCCAGCGACAAGCTGAATATGGCACCTGAAAATAATGCGATCAGCAAAGGATAGATGAAAGGTAGCTGTTTTTTTTGTTGTGAATGGTTTAGCAGCTTATCAAAGTAGGTTCTCATTTACGGACAGCTCGGATCAGATGAATGGTACGTGCATCTGCCTCCAAAATGGTAAACTCCCAGTTTTCAAGTTCAATCACTTGACCTTGTAAATCACTGACTAAGCCCATTTCTTGTAGCAGTAAGCCGCCCACAGTTTCTACTTCATCATCTGAAAAATCAGCATCTAAAAGATTGTTAAAGTGTTCAATTGGTGTAAGTGCTTGAACCAACCATGTATTTGCGCTCAGCGGGTCTTCATCTGGAATGATAAATTGAGCTTCTTCATCAACTTTGTCGTGTTCATCTTCAATTTCACCCACAATTTCTTCAAGAATATCTTCTAAAGTCACTAAACCTGAAGTTGTGCCATATTCATCAATCACTACAGCGATATGGGTTTGGGTATTTTTCAACATACGTAAAACTTGGTCAGAACGCGCGCTCTCGGGTACAAATAAGGGTTGACGCATTAATGCACGAATATCGACTTTGGTGGTCGGCTCTGTCAAAAATGGCAACAAATCTTTGGCCAACAAAATACCGACAACATTGTCTGGCTGGTCTGAGGAAAAGACTGGGAAACGTGAGTGTGCAGATTCAACAAGTACATGCAAAATATCTAATAGCTCATCATCTTCTTGTAAGCTGATCATCGCAGTACGGGGGGTCATAACCTCGCGGATTTTAGTTGCAGGTAAGTCGAGTACCCCTTCGAGCATGGCAACTGTATCGGGTTCTAAGAAGCGACGTGAATCTTGTACCAATTTCAACAGTTCGTCACGGGTTTCTGGTGCAGTGCCCAGCCATTTACGTAAGCCGCGCATGCCCCACGACGGGCCGGATTCCTCTTGCATGATCTTTCCTAAAGACTCTTAATATCTAATAAATGATGATTTTATCATACCGTAGAAAATACAGTTGTCTATTGTTAATGTTGATCTAGATGATGAGCGATCAAGTCATTTTAAGACGTTATCATCTGCATTTTTCAAGCTAACATTCGGTCGTCAGGATTATGCTAAAATAGCCTTAGATTTTAATACTGAGTTTTCTAATGTCTGAGCCTTCTGTGCCCCCATCAATTCAATTAAACACCCGTGGCTTACGTTGCCCTGAGCCTGTGATGATGTTGCATCAAGCCATTCGTAAATCAAAATCGGGCGATATTGTTGAGGTTTTTGCAACAGATAATTCGACCTCTTGGGATATTCCGAAATTTTGTATGCATTTAGGTCATGAGCTATTGCTTCAAGAAGAACGTCTTGATGAAAATGGAAATAAAGAATTTCATTATTTGGTTCAGAAAGGTTAATTTAAGAGATTGTAAAAAATAATAATTATTAAGATGTTACATTTTTATTAATAAAATAGGCTGGTCAAGTCTGATGGCTAGCCTATATCATTCGCAGCATAATTATACAAAGTTTAAAAAACAGACTTTTAAAATGTTAAATTCGATTGCTCTTATACTTGAAAAATTAGGCTTATCCGCCCAAAAACGTGCCATTCATGTGCAATTTTCCAACCCTGCGTTGAATGATGAGCTTTTTATTCAACGTATTGATGGGGAGCATGTCTTAAACCAAGGCCTGCAAGCGACTTTGATTTGCCTATCTACTAATGCCCTTATTCCATTAAAACAATTTATTGGCGCACAAGTCGCCGTTGATCAAGTGACCGATCAGGGCGAACTCTTCCGTACCACGGGTATTATTACCGAAGCCACCCAAGGGCAGAGTGACGGTTCACTCACGCTGTATAAACTCACTTTAGAAGATGCAACATCGCTGTGGCATAAACGCAGGAACAGCCGTGTGTTTATGAACAAATCGGTGCGTGATGTCAGTGAGACTCTTTTTAAAGAATGGCAAAGCAAAAGTCCGCTCTTTGCTGCCAGTCTAACGCTAGATCTAAGCGGTTTAAGCCAAAACT
>NZ_VPEW01000016.1:0-71143 GCF_013416965.1 Acinetobacter sp. YH1901134
CCTTCACGAGTTGGCGCAGAATGGCGGTTTCTTTATCCGTTAGATTATCTTTTACAGATTTTGGATAAGCCACCAAGAAAAAGATTTGATCATCCTCATTTACCCAATAGTAAATTACTCTGATACCGCCACTTTTGCCTTTATTACCTTGAGCACAACGTACTTTTCGAATGCCACCGCCATTCTTGATTAAGTCACCTTTATCTGGCTGAACCAATAGATCTTGTTGAAGTTGACGATATTCCTCATCAGATACAAGGTCTTTGATTTGCTTGGTAAAGATACTGGTTTCAATGAATAACATAGATTCTTTGTACGTCAATGGCGTACAAGTATTCTAGCAGTTTCCACATTAAAAAACGAGAGCTGCTGCCCTCGTTTCGTATAACCGCCATTATGTTAAATGGCATTAAAATTAAAACAGAGATACTCTTATTTTTTAATTTTAATGTGAATTTCAAATGCGTGAAGATATTGAGCTTCTACTAAGCTTTTCAAAAATGTTTGATAGAATTAGTAATGCTGAGGTAATACAACAAGATAAAGAAAAAATTCTTACGGATTTTTTGAAAGCATACTATTCCGATATGTATGAAATCGAAAAATTACATTTAGGCGATGAATTTGATAAAGCAGACAAGAAATCTTGTATTAATTTCAAAAGAAAAATTTTTGAAAAATATTGGCATAATCATGAATCTTATTATGAGCCTTGTTCTTGTGGAAATAATGCATCTTTTGACTGGGGGAAAGTTTCTAATATAAGTTTTTTTGAAAAGGGAGATGATTTTCAACAGCTTTACTTAATATCAGTTACTTATTGTGATGATTATAAAGATAAAAGAATTTATATGGTTGAATACAAAGATGGAAAATTAGGAATTCAACACCAGTTTTTTGAAGTTATTTAAACTTAAGATTTCCTAAAATTAACATAATACACGTTATACGAAGTTAAAAAATTGAGGCTATAGCCTTAATTTTTATCTTTTTTTAAATAAAAAAAGCCCAACAGGATGTTGGGCTTTTTCGTATGAGGTAGTGTAAGGTATAACTCCTGTCGTACCTATCTTCCATGTTTTAGAACTTATCATTTTTGTTTTTGTTTTTGTTTTTGTTGCGGAACTTCCTATTCCTGATGTACTTAGAATAGATGAGTCCTTAGCTCTGAGATAAGGGTGATCTGCCCCAATACATGCACGCTCATGCTTACAGATCAAATTTCGTATATAGCTATTATGCTAAATAAACGGCTAATTTTTATTTTTTACAGATATATTTCACTAAGTTTATTAGCTGGCCTTATTAGAAATAATTTTTCAACTCTTCCTTTAAGGTTTAAAATTCATCCCACTATTTTAATTTTGGTAAAATCAAGTTGAAAAAAATATTAATTATCAGCTTTTTATTTTCACTCTCAGGTTGTGCAACTGTGTATAAAGTGAACGATTCCATTCTTAATCAAGGTAGTCGATATAAAGAACCGGCATCTGGAAAAACAGCTAATGTACGAGTTTTTTATGGAATAGGAAAAAAAATATATATTTATCCAAATTCACAGACTAAAAAAGAATTATCAAAAGATAAGGATGGAGGATTAGCTTTTACAAGTGTTAAAACTCTGGGATTCCAAAAATTTGAATACGCACCTAAAAGTTTAAATATGCCTTATGCACCTCAAAGTGCAACTAATTTTGGAGAGTTTAAAGTACCAGCAGACAGACCTGTAATAGTACAAATGACCTACGGCTATAAGGAAGGTCAAAGATACGAATCCTGTCCATTCAGAATGTTTAAAGTTACATTCGAAGAAAGTAAGGATTATGCATTAATTATGAATACAAATTCAGGTTGCACCTACGAATTTTACGAATATAAAAATGGGCAAGCTCTTAGGATGAAAAATATTGAAAAATTATAGTTTTAAATAATTAAGCATCTCTAAAATTAACATAATACACGTTATACGAAATTCTTGAAATTTTCCTATAAGCATCAATATCTTAGTCAAAGCCGTTCCAGGGTTCAGCGCACTGGAACGGCTTTTTTGTGATTTTTCACGTTCCACGCCTGTTCTTTAATCAAAGTTCCACATCTTTGTGTAGTTTCATTTAACCCTAAAGCAGAAAAAAATGTCCAGATAAAACAAGAATAGATGTCCAAGTAATTATTGATTTTGCATCAAGAGACAGGTTAGCCTAATTCTAAAAAATATTGAAAATACTATACACATATGAGCTCCATTCAAATAATTTAAGGCAAAATCGAACCTTATTAATTCAATAATATTCAAAAATCACTATAAAAAAGTTTGCTATATAGCGAATATTTGCCATAATTTATAAAAAGTTCGCTATATAGCAAACAAATTTCTAAGGTTAAAATTGATATGGCTACAAGAGAAGAAATAGGTAAAGAAATACGTTTGGCAAGAAAAGCTCTGGGCTATACACAGAAAAATCTTTCAGAAAAAACGAACATCAATAAAACAACAATTTCAGAGATAGAAAATGGCCACTTTACAGGCTCATTTAGCATATTTGAATGTGTACTTAATGCAGTAGGCCTGCAATTTGAAGTGGATAAAAAGAAGTATAAATTTCCGCAGTGGGATGAAATTGAAACAATGTTTGCGGAAGATGATGAATAAAAGTTTAGCGGCTTAGATTATCAGTCGAAGTGCAACAAAGATGAATTTTTAGATAAGAAAGTAGAAAGGCTATATTTATACGTCTTACGCCAAAAGGCAAAATAGAAATCGTAATTCCAGATCGTATAGCCTCAACACCAAATTATACCAATCAGTAAAACCCCCTTAGATTCAGTATGTATGTGTCTGTTATTATTGTTGATTATCACAATAATTTTAGTGACCAAAAACCAAAGTACCTCACCCTACTTTAAGTTACACTACATAAAATAAAGACTTTATATAATTGTTATATATAGGATTTATTAAAATACAATTTATGTAATTCGAGATATTTTATGTCGGTGACTATTGCCAAGGTTGGGGTCGGGAGTTCGAGTCTCCTTTCCCGCTCCAAATTCAAAAAGCCCTCATCGAAAGATGGGGGCTTTTTTATTGCAGATTGAAAAACATTTGAATCAATTTATAGCCCTTTTTTTAATCTTTGCATAGCTCTATGATATTGAGCATCTATTGGAGTTCAAGCTGATTGATCACCATTAATAAAAAGTATTAAAAAAAACAGCTAAGCCCCTGTCTTAGATATATTATTTTTAAAGTTGAATATCTACAAAGTTGCTAACACCAGATTTTCATCATCAATCCTCTTGTTGTTTTTCCTACATCTATTGTTTTAAATCAAACACTTATTTTATCAAATTTGCATATTTTTTATGCAGATTAAATGCTAAACAGACATTTTGCTAAGTTAAGAATAATCCATCATTTAAAAAATCCCGCATTTACGAGTAGCGTTTTGATATCTATTAAAGGTGTCATTATGTCTCATTTAATCTCTGAAAATATTCATGTTATTGAAAATGACTTAGAAGCAATCCATGCAGCGTATCATGTTGCCGATTTTGCTTTGGAAGGTCGAAATGAACGTGATCAGAACCGCCTGCTGCCTTTTGCAGAAATCGACTTATTCAGTCAAAAAGGCTTAGGTGGCATTCGTATACCCAAGCAATTTGGCGGTGCCTACGTGTCGAACAAGACACTGGCGCAGGTTTTTCGCATTATCAACAAAGCAGATTCTAGCGTGGGCCAAATTCCACAAAACCAAATTGCCTTGCTGTATATGATTGACCTCATGGGAACGGATGAACAAAAAGCCTTTATTTTTAATGAAATTTTACAGGGAAAACGTTTAGCCAATGGTGGCCCAGAGCGCAATACCAAAGATACCAAAACCTTAAATACTACGCTGCGCATTGAAAATGGAAGGTATGTTGTTAATGGTGAAAAGTTCTATTCAACCGGCAGTAGTTTTGCAGATTGGTTGGCGATTAAAGCCGTTCACCCTGAAGGTCATGTTGTCCTGACCATCATTGATCGACATGCTACAGGCGTAGAAGTGATTGATAACTGGAATGGTTTTGGTCAGCGCACAACATCAAGTGGCACCGTCAAACTAAACCATGTGGTAGTAGACCCCCTATTAATTTTTGATGAACGTAAGCTTTCTGCAGGGCCAACGTATCGCGGTGCCTTTTCACAATTGATGCAAGTCGCGATCGATGTCGGGATTGCAGAAGCTGCCTTTGCAGACACCCTTTCTGCGGTACAAAAAGCCCGTCCGATTGTGGATGCACAAGTTGAGAAAGCCAGTTTTGAGCCCTACACCCTACAAGAGGTGGGTAAATCTGCAGTTTTATTGGATGCTGCGATTTTACTTTTAGATGAAGCCGCAGATTACCTCGATGAATTAGATCAGCTTGATCAGGTGAGTGAACAACAAGCCGCTCTAGCTTCGATTCGTGTCGCTGAAGCTAAAATCTATGCCAATGATGCAGCCTTACAGATCTCTGAAAAACTCCTTGAATTAGGCGGCAGCCGTGCAAGTTTGAGTGCCCATAACCTTGATCAACACTGGCGCAATGCCCGAGTACACACCTTACATGATCCTGTGCGCTGGAAGCTGCATACCTTAGGCGACTATTACTTAAATCATAAATTACCTGCACGCCATGCGTGGATTTAAGGAGAATTCTGATGACCTCATTTCCAAATATTAATTCGCTACAGGCCATATCAACAACACCTGCGCATATTATTCAGTCCGATGCAGAAGCACTTGAAATTGCAAAACAATTAGCCGAACAATTTAGAAAAAATGCCGTGCAACGTGATGCCGAACGCATACTGCCGTTTGATGAAATCGAGGCCTATAGTCAATCTGGTCTCTGGGCAATCACAGTTCCCAAGGCATTTGGCGGTGCCGAAGTTTCAAGTTATACCGTGGCGCAAGTGATTGCGCTTATGAGTGGTGTAGATGGCTCAATTGGGCAAATTCCACAAAACCATTTTTATGCATTGGAAGTATTACGAAACACCGGCACAACTGAACAAAAGCAAAAGCTTTATGCCGAAGTGCTTGCTGGCGCTCGTTTTGGCAATGCCTTAGCCGAGTTTAAAACCAAAACCGCTGCGCAAAAACAAACGTCGATTAGCCCTCATGACAATGGTTTTGTAGTGAATGGTGAAAAGTTTTATTGCACCGGCAGTTTATTTGCGCATCGTATTCCCACATTGGTCAAAGACCCTGATGGTCGTGAATATTTAGCCTTTATTGCACGTGAAAGTGCAGGTCTAGAGTTGATCGATGATTGGACAGGGTTTGGACAGCGCACCACGGGTAGCGGCTCTGTAAAATTTCACCAAGTTGCAGTTCCTGCCATAGATGTCATTCCCTTTGATCGGGCATTTACGGAGCCGACATTGGTTGGGCCATTTGCGCAAATTATGCATGCTGCGATTGAAGTCGGTATAGCCCGCGCAGCCTTTGAAGAAAGTTTGAGCCGCGTACACCAAGCTCGACCATGGATTGATTCAGGTCTTGATCTTGCAAGCGAAGATCCTTTAACCAAATACGAACTCGGTCGCATTGCCGCAGATGTTCGCGCCAGTGAGGTCTTGCTGAAACAAGCCGCTCGTGCCATCGATGCTGCTCGCCCACAGCCCAATGCTGAAAACATCGCAAAAGCTTCTCTAGATGTCGCGAAAGTGCGTGCGCATAGTACTGAAACCGCACTGAAAGCGGCATCAAAATTGATTGAGCTTGCAGGCAGCCGTGGCAGTCAGCGTGAAGATGGTCTAGATCGATTTTGGCGTAATGCACGTGTCCATACCTTGCATGATGCAGGGCGTTGGAAATATTTTTTCATTGCCAATTACCTCCTAAATGGCGTATTACCCCCACGTCGAGGGACCTTGTAATGAGCCAAATCACCACAGCAGATACCCAATCACATTCTGCCAAGAAAATTTTACTGAATGCCTTCGACATGAACTGTGTCGGCCATATCAATCATGGCTTATGGACCCATCCACGCGATGAGTCACACCGCTTTAATGAACTAAGCTATTGGACCGATCTTGCCAAAACCTTGGAGCAAGGGCTGTTTGACGGGCTATTTATTGCGGATATCACCGGGGTCTATGATGTTTATGAAGGCAATATTGATCTCACACTTAAAGAGTCGATCCAACTGCCGAGCCATGACCCCAGCACCCTGATTTCTGCAATGGCTGCGGTCACTGAAAACTTAGGTTTTGGTGTAACAGTCAATTTGAGCTATGAAACGCCTTATCAATTTGCACGTCGATTTGCCAGCCTAGACCACCTGACCCAAGGTCGAATCGGTTGGAATATCGTGACTGGATATCTAGACAGTGCAGAACGCCTCATTGGGCAAAAAGGCCTGAAAGATCATGATCTACGCTATGAACAAGCTGAAGAGTTTTTGCAGCTTTGCTATAAGTTTTGGGAAGGCTCTTGGGAAAATGATGCGGTTCAAAAAGATAAAGCACATCGCATTTTTAGTGACCCCAAAAAAGTACATGCCATTCAACATCAAGGGAAGTTCTATCAAAGCCAAGGGGTATTTCAAGTTTCCCCTTCGATACAGCGCACCCCTGTGTTGTATCAGGCCGGTGCTTCACCACGTGGCTTAGCTTTTGCCACACAACATGCGGAAGGTATGTTTATCGGTGCAGACAGCGCAGAAAAAGTTAAAAATCAGGTACAAAAAATTCGCAGCCAAACCGCAGCGCAAGGTCGTGACCCACAAGCCATCAAACTCTTTGTAGGCATTACGGTAGTGACTGCAGAGACCGATGAGCTCGCCCAAGAGAAATTGGCTGAATACATTCGCTATGCCAACCCTGAAGCGGGACTGGCACACTTTTCCAGCTCGATTGGGATGAATCTCGCCAACTTTGCAGAAGATGAAGCCATTCCATATCAGCAGACCAATAGCATCGCATCGGTCAATCAAAAATTTAAAGAGCAAAAAATTACTCGCCAAGATTTGCGTGCTCAGCACGTTCTAGGTGGGCGTTATCCGCTCTTTGTTGGGAGTGGCGCCAACGTTGCAGAACAGTTGATTGATTATTTGGATGAAACTGGCATCGATGGATTTAATCTGACTCGCACCGTTGCACCTGAGTCACATCAAGATTTTATCCGTTTGGTCATTCCTGAATTACAGCAACGTGGTCGCTATAAAACTGCGTATGACACTGGCAGTTTAAGGCAAAAACTGTTTCAACAAGGTGACCATTTAGCGACGACACATCCCGCTCATCGCTACCGATGTCGCACTTCCGACACATCATCTCAGGCAGCACTTAAAAACGTTGAGACAGCATAAGCTGCAATTAAAAAACAATATTTTAGACAAAAAATTTAATTATTTCGAAATATAGAGGTGTGCCATGGCACAAACAGCAAAATCTAAATTCACACTGATTGGTGTGATCGTGGCCATCTTGGTGATTGGCTTAGTTATTTGGAATCAACAAAAGAAAAGTCATCAAAGTGAATTGGTGATTGGGATTAGCCCATCTTTTGCTAAACCCTTACAAGTCGCTGCAGATGAAGCCAAGCAGCAAGGGCTGAACGTGAAATTGGTGGAATTTTCAGACTGGAATACCCCAAATATCACCCTAAACCACGGCGATATTGATGCGAACTTTTTCCAACATCAGCCGTTTTTAGATAATGCAAAAAAAGAAACGGATTTTAAAATCAAAGCCTTTGATGTCGGTGCTGCAACCCATGTCGGACTGTATTCAAAAAAGTATAAAAACTTTGCTGATTTACCCCATAAAGCCAAAGTGGTGGTTCCAAATGATCCTGTCAATCAGGGCCGTGCCTTACAACTGCTACAGCAAGCCAAGCTCATTGAACTGAAACAACCAGATAACTTTTTATCGACTTTAAATGACATTGCAGCGAATCCTAAACAGCTTCAATTTATTGAGGTGGAAGGCCCTCAAACGGCACGTGCAATTGATGATGTCGATCTGGCTTTTGGCTATCCACATTATTTACGTCTAGCAAAAACTGCCGATCCTGAAAATGCCTTACTGTTTGACTCCAATACTGACAAGCGTTTTGCCATCTTATTTGCCGTACGTGATGACTATGTCGATCGTGACGATAAACTGCGTAAATTTGTCGATATTTATCAAAACTCACCTAAAGTTAAACAGGCATTGGACGCAGATTTTGGTGCAAAACTGTGGTTCCCTGGTTGGAAATAAGGAGTCGCTCATGGTGAGTTTCGGTTCATCGGTTGAATTTGCCGTCCCGCATATCCAAATCAAAAATTTAAATAAATTTTATGATGTGCAAGGACAGCAGGTGCATGCCTTAAAAGATATCAATCTGAATATTCCACAAGGCAAAATATTCGGCATTATTGGGAAAAGCGGCGCGGGTAAATCTTCGCTGATTCGAACGCTGAATGGCTTAGAACAAATCAGTGATGGCAGTATTCACATCCATCAACAGGAATTATCTCGCCTAAATCACGCAGAGTTGATTGCTCTGCGTCAACGCATAGGCATGATTTTTCAGCATTTTAATTTGATGTCTGCCAAAAGCGTGTATGACAATATCGCGCTGCCCCTTAAAATCGCCAATTTCAGTCAAGCCGATATCGCTCAGCGAGTGAATGAAGTGCTGAAGTTGGTAGGTCTTGAAAATAAAGCAGCGCACTACCCTTCTCAACTTTCGGGCGGGCAAAAACAACGTGTTGGGATTGCACGAGCGTTAGTTCATCATCCAGAAATTTTACTCTGTGATGAAGCGACTTCTGCACTCGATCCAGAAAGTACTTCTGTTGTGCTGTCTTTGCTTAAAGAAATTAATCAAAAGCTCGGTATCACCATTGTGTTGATTACCCATGAAATGCAGGTCATTCGAGAGATTTGCGATCAGGTTGTGGTGATCGATCAAGGCGAAATTGTAGAAGCAGGACAGGTTTGGAAAGTGTTTTCTACGCCTCAACAGCAGATCACACAAGAGTTACTCAACCTTGAACAACTTGATTTACCAAGCGACATTCAGCCACAACCGTCAGATTCAAATGATCAAATCATTTTAAAATTACGATATGAATCGACACTACAACAGTCGCCTGACTTAAAGTTTATTTTTGATCAATTTCAGGCGCCAGTACATCTGTATCAAAGTCATATCGATAGTATTCAAGGGCATTTAATTGGCTCGTTGATTGTTGCTGTAGACCACAGCCATTTAGAGATCAACGCCTTATCTGAACAACTTAAACACCATATCGCACAGATTGAGGTACTTGGCTATGCACGATCAACTCATTGATTTACTGATTAGTGGAACCATTGATACTTTACTGATGGTCGGCGTTTCAGCTTTTGTGGCCTTTCTGATCGGTCTGCCTTTAGCAGTCGTATTGGTGTGTAGTGCTGAGCACGGGATTTATCCTTCAAAAAGCCTAAACCACACCCTAGGTTGGCTGGTCAATATTACCCGTTCGGTGCCTTTTCTGATTTTAATGGTGGCGCTCATTCCGCTCACGCGCTTTATCGTGGGCACCAGTTATGGCGTTTGGGCCGCTGTCGTGCCTTTAACCCTTGCGGCCACGCCTTTTTTTGCACGCATTGCAGAAGTAAGCTTACGTGAAGTCGATCAAGGTCTGATTGAGGCTGCTCAAGCCATCGGCTGTAATCGCAAACAAATCATTTGGCATGTGCTACTCCCTGAAGCACTTCCCGGCATCGTCGCGGGCTTTACTGTGACCTTGGTGACCATGATTAATTCTTCTGCCATTGCAGGGGCTATCGGTGCAGGTGGTTTGGGGGATATTGCTTACCGTTACGGTTATCAACGCTTTGATATACAAATCATGCTAGCAGTGATAGTGGTCTTGGTCGCAATCGTGATGCTGGTTCAAGCCTGTGGAGATCACATTTCCAACCAATTGGATAAACGCAAAATTTAAAGCGACCCTCACGATTATTTTTCGTATTTCTTAGAACAAAGCGTGTCGCTACACATAAAAAAATACCCTAATCTGGATTAGGGTATTTTTTCGATCCGATGCAAAATCGATTCTGTTCAATCAGCATCTTTAGACCAAATTAATAAGTCACACGGACATAATCACGATATTCAGGTTTCCAGAAATTCTCTTCAATGGCCTGTTCTAGTACTTCAATGCTGACATTTGGCGCAACACCATCAGCAATCGCAGCTAATGCCACTTTCAATGCGATTTTCTTCGAAATATCCTGTAAATAATCCAAACTTGGCAATAAATCGGCATTTGGATCTGCCAATTTTGGTGAACAGTCTGCCAACGCCGTACTCGATGCCATCAGCATATTTTCAGTCACACGTTTCGCCCCAGATGCAATCACACCGAGACCAATCCCCGGGAAAATATAGGAGTTATTACACTGTGAAATCTGATGAATCTTGCCATGATAATTCACTGGTGCAAATGGACTGCCAGTCGCAATCAGGGCCTTACCTTTGGTCCACTCGATAATATCTGCAGGCACCGCTTCGACACGCGATGTTGGATTAGACAGTGGCAACACAATAGGCTGTTCACAATTCGCAGCCATCTTTTCAATGACCTCTTGGCTAAACAGTCCCGGTTGTCCCGAAACACCAATCAGTACCGTAGGTTTGGCATTTTTCACCACATCCAACAGTGAAATCATAGATTCGGCATCAGCCCAATGAGCAACGTTATCCGGTGCTTGCGCAAGTTTGCGTTGGAAATCTAAAAGATTCGGCTGATTTTCAGTAATTAAACCAAAGCGATCGACCATAAACACCCGCGCACGCGCTTGAGCATCGGTTAAACCTTCCGCCACCATTTGCTTGATGATCTGCTCTGCAATCCCGCAACCTGCTGAACCTGCACCTAAGAATGTGACGATTTGATCTTTGAGCTGCTTGCCTGCTGCACGTGATGCCGCAATTAAACTTCCGACAGACACTGCTGCTGTTCCTTGAATATCATCATTAAAGCAGCAAATTTTATCGCGATATTTTTCCAATAAAGGCATCGCATTTTTTTGTGCAAAGTCTTCAAATTGAATCAGCGCTTTTGGCCAACGTTGTTGAATGGCTTTAATCACGTCATCGACAAATTGATAATATTCTTCACCGCTGATACGAGGCTGACTCCATCCCATATAAATCGGGTCATTCAACAGCTGTTGGTTATTAGTTCCGACATCTAAAGTAATCGGCAATGTATAAGCTGGACTGATCCCACCACATGCGGTGTACAGTGACAACTTACCAATCGGAATCCCCATCCCCCCAATGCCTTGGTCACCAAGACCAAGAATACGTTCACCGTCCGTAATAACGATCACTTTCACGTTCTTTTTATTCACGTTATGAATAATTTGGTCAATATGATCACGGTCAGGATATGAAATAAAGATCCCACGATGACGACGATAAATGTCCGAGAAGCGCTGACAAGCCTCACCCACTGTTGGTGTATAGATGATTGGCATCATCTCACTGAGGTGGTTTTCAATTAAGTGATAGAACAGCGTCTCGTTGGTGTCTTGAATATTACGCAGGTAAATATGCTTATTGATATCACTATTAAATGCACAATATTGCTGATAAGAACGCTGACTTTGCTCTTCAATGCTTTCCGTGACGTGTGGAATTAAACCGTGCAAATTAAAGCTCTTACGTTCATCTTCATTAAACGCAGAGCCTTTATTTAAAAGTGGGAGTTCTAAAAGTGTATTTCCGGCATAAGGAATATATAAAGGACGTTTCGTTTTCAAATTTTCACTAGGCATTATTTAACTCGTTTAATTAATCTTTTGTTTCGCACTGCAAAAAGCGAAATGCACAAAAGTGACTATCTCGTTATTTGTTATAGCCTATCCTGATTCGAGCGCTTTGGGGCATTTAGTAAATTGATAGTAGTTTTAGTTAGATTTTATAATCTGATAACTCGATCATGCATCCAATCATCGCAACGCCTATTTTGGCTTAAATGTATACGACTTTTAGCGAATCTTAGAAAATAACAAAAATAATTAATGATTAAATTTCAATCAATTAAATAAGTTCAATACAAAGCCCTAAATTTGGTAGGTCTTTGGTAGGTGTGAATTTAAAACATCCCTCGCAATACTCAGTTTAGGTGAGTATCACCCATAACAAATGACAATGAATGGTAGAAGGAATCGCACCATGGCTTTTAAAAATATTGCAGATCAAACAAACGGTTTTTACATCCCTTGTGTTTCACTTTTTGGTCCCGGCTGCGCTAAAGAAATTGGCGCAAAGGCGCAAAATCTTGGCGCTAAAAAAGCGCTCATTGTGACCGATGCCGGTCTATACAAATTTGGTGTGGCAGACACCATTGCCGGGTATTTAACTGAAGCTGGCGTAGAAAGTCACATCTTCCCGGGCGCAGAACCCAACCCAACTGACACCAACGTACATAGCGGTGTAGATGCCTACAATGACAATGGCTGTGACTTTATTGTCTCTCTCGGCGGCGGCTCTTCTCATGACTGTGCCAAAGGCATTGGCTTAGTGACTGCGGGTGGTGGCCATATTCGTGACTATGAAGGCATCGATAAAAGTACAGTCCCAATGACTCCACTCATTGCGATTAATACCACCGCAGGTACGGCATCAGAAATGACCCGTTTCTGTATTATTACCAATACCGACACCCACGTTAAAATGGCGATTGTCGATTGGCGTTGTACGCCTCTTATCGCCATTGATGACCCGAAACTAATGATTGCAAAACCTGCGGCGCTCACTGCAGCAACCGGTATGGATGCATTAACGCATGCGGTCGAAGCTTATGTTTCTACAGCAGCTAATCCCATTACCGATGCTTGTGCTGAAAAGGCCATTGCAATGATCAGTGAATGGCTCAGCCCTGCCGTCGCCAATGGCGAAAACCTAGAAGCACGTGATGCGATGAGCTATGCACAGTACTTAGCAGGGATGGCATTTAACAATGCATCTTTAGGTTATGTCCACGCGATGGCGCACCAACTTGGCGGCTTCTACAACTTGCCACATGGCGTATGTAATGCCGTGCTGCTACCACACGTTTGCGAATTTAACCTGATCGCCTGCCCTGACCGCTATGCACGTATCGCACAGCTCATGGGTGTGCCAACCGACGGTTTAACGGTGACTGAAGCGGCTTATGCAGCGATTGCAGCAATCCGTGAACTCTCTGCTTCGATTGGCATTCCATCGAGCCTTTCTGAACTCGGTGTGAAAGAACAAGACCTCAGCATCATGTCTGAAAATGCACAAAAAGATGCCTGTATGCTCACCAACCCACGTAAAGCAACTCATGCTCAAGTGGTTGATATTTTCAAGGCAGCGCTTAAAGCCAATGCCTCTGTGGTCGACTTCAAAGCGGCCGTTTAAGTTAAGCCCTTAAAGGTCTTCATGTTTAAGTGACCTAAGTGCCTACATTACCCTTTGAGTTTAGTGATGTAGGTCAACTGAATCCATTTCACGTTTTATTTCAGGGAAGCGACTATAGATTGGTCGCTTTCATACTGAGGTCACTCTTTTTTAGTCGGTAAAACAGCATCGATTATTCATTTGACAAAAGCTCATGACTCATCAAGGATAAAGCATAATGTCCAATAATATTAATGAGTATAATAATGAGCCATTCACCAATTCAGTATCAGCCTGACATTTTGGGCGCAGGCTATGAACAAGCCACGCTGACCTTCCCGGATGATTATGAAGGCCCAGTGGTTGCCACACTGGTTCGCAAAAAAGCCACGGCTCCTACCTCCAAAGCGGTGCTCTATATCCATGGTTTTATCGATTATTTTTTCCAAACCGAAATGGCGGAACGCTTCAATCAGCACGGTTTCGACTTTTATGCCTTAGATTTAAGAAAATATGGTCGCTCAATCCGCCCGCATCAAAAATACTATAATGTGCATGCACTGTCTGAATACGATGCCGAAATAGATCAAGCCCTAACGATCATTGCTGATGAAGGTCATGATGCCTTGCTGCTCTGTGGTCATTCTACCGGTGGCTTAACCACCACTTTGTATGTGGCGCATCATCAAAATCATCCTTTAATTCAAGCCCTTTGGGTTAACAGCCCATTTTATGATTTCAACATGAATCCAGTGAAACGCGCACTGGGTATTCCACAGCTGAGTAAATTGGCAAAAACCTTTCCCAATTTAAAATTTCCAAGTGAACTGAATAAATGGTATACGGCGAGCCTACATCAAGATTTAAAAGGTGAGTGGGACTTTAATTTAGACTGGAAAAAAACTCGCTACCCAATGGTATATATCAGTTTCGTCCGCAGTATTTATGAAGCTCAAAAGGAAATTCATCAAGGTGTGAAGATTGATGTGCCAGTATTAGTGATGCATTCACATCAAACTAAAAATCCCAAAAAATGGGGTAAAGCAGCGCAGACCAGTGATGTGATTTTGGGTGTAAAAGATATCCAAAAATATGCCAAGAAAATTCAAGGCGATGTCACCATTCAAACCATTCACAATGGCTTGCATGATTTAGTACTTTCGGAAAAAACCGCGCGAGAACAAGTCTATACCCAGCTCTTTGAATGGCTGGCCAATAAAGGCCTTTAATAGCCTGAATCACATTGCAAATTAATGTTTTAGTTTCAACAAAGTCTGATGTACGGGATGTGATCTCGGCATCAGCTCAATCAGGCGTTCAACCGCATCGATAGCTTCAGGAAAACGCGCGACATGCTTGAGCAGAACATCTGTTTCCTTGGCATTAAAAATCGCTTGGCTCAATCGTGACTCAAGACAATCACGCCATGCCCCTAAAAATGGGCTTTCAGTTTTAGCCAAGAAAACCCCTGAACACAGTTTTAATGCAGAATCGAGATAACCTGCATCTAAAGCTTGCTCGGCTTGCAAAAAATCGGCTTCGACTTGTGCCAATAAACGATAGGGACGTGAGCCTAGCATGCCGCCCAAAATATCGCGTAGCTGCGACATTTCCGCTTTTAAAGTCCCAACACTCACCTTGCGTTCACCATATAAGGCTTGATGCAAAGTATCTAAGGTCATGCCTTGTGGACATAGCGCCAAGATGGTCAAAATTTCTATTTGCCGCGGGGTCAGCACCATCACTTTGCCATTAAATAACACTTGCGGCACAGCAAAGGCCCGAATATACAAATGCTGTTTTTGAAAATCGAGTAAAGCCGATTGAATAATCGAAGCGCAGCGTTCGGCCGCAAGTAGCCCTAAACTATTGTGGTTTTTCCACACGGTGGATAAATCAACCACGCCCAAAATTTGCTGCGTATGTGGATCGATAATCGGTGCTGCATAGCAGACCCATTCATGTACTGATGGCATGTAATGTTCATTTGAAAACACACAACTCGACTGCTGAGTTTTTAAAGACAACGCTAATGCATTGGTGCCGACCAATTCTTCGCGCCATTGCCCACCTGCAATAAAATGCACACTTTCCGCAGCACTTTGCATTTGCCGACTCGACGCACTCCAAATAATCGTGCTACCCACATCGCCCACGGCAAGTACCATCGACGACTGTTCGGCAATGTGTTTTAAATCTTCGGCACAATGTTGCAACGCATGATGCAATGCCGACTGTTGTTGACTTTGAGGGCTTAAATTTACCAAAGGCGCAGCACTCCGATTTTCCGGAATTTCCGCCTGCGCCGATCGCTGCCAAGAACTCGCAATGCTCTCATTCAATTGCGAGGTTTGCTGCTTTGACAGACTCATGCCCTGCCTTAACCGTTCGACATTCTGTCGTTTTTCAGATAAATCCTTCTGTATCATCATTCATTATTCTCACAACAATTCATGACTAAAAATCCGTTTCCCGGCTTTTGTTTTTAAGACTGAAAAAAAATATTGTAAACCTTCTTGTCTCCAACCTTTTTCCAACCTTATACAAGCTATGCTAATCAAATAATGTACAAAAGTACCTTATACCAAAGCTGTAGATTGCCACAGATAGGCAGCCCAACAAGATCATAATAAACAAGCAAAGGAAAATTCATATGCGTTATGTCGATCCTAATCAACCCGGTTCAAAAGTTCAGTTTAAAGCTCAGTATGAAAACCTGATTGGTGGCCAATGGGTCGCGCCAGTGAAAGGTGAATACTTTGAAAATATCTCCCCTGTAGACGGTAAAGTTTTTACCAAAGTGCCACGTTCTTCTGCTGAAGATATCGAATTGGCTTTGGATGCAGCGCATAAAGCTAAAGCCCAATGGAACGCCTCTTCCCCAACGACACGCTCAAATATTTTATTAAAAATTGCCGATCGACTTGAAGAAAACCTAGAGCTCCTTGCAGTTGCAGAAACATGGGACAACGGTAAACCGATTCGTGAAACCTTAGCCGCTGATATTCCACTGTGTATCGATCACTTCCGTTATTTTGCCGGCTGTATCCGTGCCCAAGAAGGCGGCATTTCTGAAATTGATGAAAATACCATTGCTTACCATTTCCATGAACCACTTGGTGTGGTCGGTCAAATTATTCCGTGGAATTTCCCAATCTTGATGGCGGCTTGGAAACTTGCTCCAGCATTGGCTGCGGGAAACTGCATCGTGTTGAAACCTGCGGAGCAAACGCCTGTCAGCATCTTGGTCTTGGCTGAACTCATTCAAGACCTACTCCCACCGGGCGTGCTGAATATTGTGAATGGTTATGGTGTTGAAGTCGGTCGTCCACTAGCGACCAACCCACGCATCTCAAAAATCGCCTTCACAGGTTCAACCGCTGTCGGTCAAATGATCATGCAATATGCGACTGAAAATATCATTCCTGTGACTTTAGAACTTGGCGGAAAATCACCGAACATTTTTTTTGAAGACATCATGGACAAAGATGATGAGTTCCTTGATAAATCGCTCGAAGGTTTTGCCATGTTTGCGCTGAACCAAGGTGAAATTTGTACCTGTCCTTCACGTGCATTGGTACAAGAAAGCATTGCAGATCGATTCTTGGAAATGGCGGTTGAGCGTGTCAAACGTATTAAGACCGGTCATCCTTTAGATACCGACACCATGATTGGCGCACAAGCATCTCAAGAGCAGCAAGACAAAATCTTGGGCTGTATCGCGACAGGTAAAAGCGAAGGTGCTCAGCTGATTACTGGTGGTGACCCTCGAAATGAAGTCGGAACAGGTTTCTATATTGAACCAACCATTTTCAAAGGCACCAATGACATGAAGATTTTCCAAGAAGAAATCTTCGGCCCTGTGCTTTCAGTAGCAACCTTTAAAGACTTTGATGATGCCATTAAAATTGCCAATGACACCATTTATGGTTTAGGTGCAGGGGTTTGGTCGCGTTCAGCGCATACTTCATATCGTGCGGGTCGTGCTATTCAGGCAGGTCGTGTATGGACAAACTGTTATCATATCTACCCTGCACACGCAGCATTCGGTGGCTACAAAAAATCAGGGATCGGCCGGGAAAACCACAAAATGATGCTTGATCATTATCAACAAACCAAAAACTTGTTGGTGAGCTATGACACCAAACCAATGGGCTTCTTCTAAGCAGCGTTGAACAATACATGAGATAAAAAGCGAACTTCGGTTCGCTTTTTTGTTAGAAGCCTCTTCAATGAATTCATTAAAATTTCTTTTAAAAAGCTGCAAATTTTCTTATGCTTGCTAAACAAATAACTTTATTAATTAAAAATATTTAAATAGCTATGAAATATTGTGTCTCCTGTGGAGAAAAAGCATTAGTACAACATCACTTTTGTAGTGCCTGTGGTCATTCATTTGGTGATCAAGTGTCAGACAAACCTAAGCAAGCACGTTATCCCGCATTTGTGCCCAACCAAGATGATATTTCGACCTATGAACATCATCTCAAATACTTAAACAAATTAAGCTCTTTCCAAAGCAAAGTATTCTATCTTTTCTTCTTTGGTGCTTTCGCGGTCATGTTTTTTACTTTCACAAGTGTATTTTCAGGTTGGGCGTCTGTTTCCAAAGCATTTGAATCTATATGGCTATTTCCTTTTTGTATCATCAGTTGTATTGCCATAAAATTTACAAGTTTGGACTATTGGCTTGCTAAACAAATTTATGGTCGAAATTATCGTTATAAAGACAATGGATTAAGACTCGTTTACCAAGAGCTACCAAGCGCTAAAAATCATAAAGATGAATTTATCTGTATCTTTTGCGGCAATAAACGATTCTTTCGTAAAGGTATTTATGCAAGCGATTCATGCACCGTAAATTGCACCAAATGTCAGCATTATTTATATACGGAATAAAGCTTAAGTTTTTTAAGTTAGTACGCCAAAAATAAGACTCAATACAAATGAAAGCTGAGTAAAAGTAGATGTAAGTAAGACAATCAGCCATGATCCATTCTATAATTTTACTTACATCTACAATGACTTCTGCATTCCCGTCCTAAAACTGGTGCTCATATTCAGTAGCATTCACTCAAGTATTCGTCCAATTAGGCTGATCGTGATGAAGCCTGTAAAGCCGCCTCAACAAAATGTAAATGATCGACACCCCAATACAATTCATCATCGACAAACCAACTTGGCGCGCCAAAAACACCCCGTTCAATGGCTTCTTCGGTAATAACTTTAAGCTCAGACTTTACTTTTTCATCTTCAAGCCATGATTTAACTTGCTCTACATCCAATCCAAGCTCCTGCATCAATTGAATTAATTCATTGAGATCATTTAAATTGCGTGGCTGACCAAACATTGCGTTAAAAATACCCGTCAGTACATTGAGAAATACTTCAGGCTGAAATAATTGGACTGAGGTTATCAAACGCATCAACTGCAAAGTATTGATCGGAAAATACGGATTCATCTGTACGGGTATCTGCCATAACTTTCCCCAACGTTGAAGATCAATCATGGAATAACGTGCCTTCGCAGGTACCGCCATTGGGCTACTATTGCCTGTGGCTTTAAACACTCCACCGAGTAGCATCGGCTTCCAAATCAGCTCGGCTTGATACTGCTGCGCAATCTGTTGAATGCGATGAAAACCGATATAGCTATATGGGCTGCCGACATCAAAATAAAATTCAATGACTTTCATTTTTTTTCGTCCTTTTTTTGTTTATTTTCCTAATATTCTTAAATCAGTGCTTACCAATGTTCCATCCATGGTCGCAGATCTAATTCATGCGTCCATGCATCTCGTGGTTGCTGTGAGAGATGCCAATAATTTTCTGCAATATGTACTGGATTTAAAATACCATCTTGCTCTTTTTTAGCATAAAGATCAGGGAACGTATCTTTAATAAAATCGGTATCAATTGCACCATCAACCACCACATGCGCCACATGAATATTTCTTGGCCCTAGTTCACGTGCCATGCTTTGTGCCAAGGCACGAAGCGCATGTTTTGCTCCAGCAAAAGCGGCAAAGCCAGCCGCACCGCGCACACCTGCTGTTGCGCCAGTAAAAATAATCGTGCCTCGTTCACGTGTCACCATGCGTTTTGCCACTTCCCGACCAGTTAAAAAAGCCGAGAAACATGCCATCTCCCATATTTTGAAATATTTACGTGCGGTTTCTTCCAAAATACTACAAGGGACGTTGGCACCAATATTAAAGACCATCACCTCAATCGGGCCAATGTTTGATTCGATATGCTCGATGAGTTCAATCACTTTCTCTTCTTTTCGAGCATCAGAAGCAAAACCATAGGCTTTACCACCCAGTTGTTCAATCTCATCAATTAAAGGCTGTAATTTGTCTGCATTCCGACGTGTCATACAGGCAATATAACCCTCCCGGGCAAAACGCTTGGCAATTTCACCGCCGGTTGCATCACCTGCACCAATCACTAAAGCGACTTTTGCTGAAGTCTTGTTGATTTGTTGCATAGTCTCACTCCATTGCTGTTTTATTTTTATTCCACGCTCATTTTATTTACGCGTCGGTTTTAAACCACACTTTATTAAATAACGATCGTTACTATAACAAATACTATGTTATGATTAATTTATCGTCAATCATAATTTTTTAGGGTCATGCACATGCGCTATAAACCCGAATACAAACAACAAAAACGACAAGAATTGCTCAACATTACGGGGCAAATTGCGAAACAAAATGGCTTTGCTGCAACAGGTGTGGATGGATTCATGAAAGCCGCTGGCGTCACCAGTGGCGCCTTTTACTCACATTTTTCGTCTAAACAAGAGCTACTTAAAGCCTTAATTGAACATGAGTTACAACACAGTTTTGATATGTGGCAAAGCAACCCGCATCATAATGCAGCCGACTGGATTAATTTTGAATTAGATCGTTATTTAACCCCTTCCCACCTTGAACATCCTGAACAAGGCTGTGTTTTGCCGACACTTGCGACCGAAGTAGCTCGTGCAGATGACACGATTAAACAGGCCTATGAAAAGGAATTACTGCGCGGTCAGGCTTTATTTAGTCAGCATCTCGGTAGCGAAGAACATGCTTGGGCCATCATCTGCCAACTTGCCGGTGCCATTTTAATTGCGCGTGCAGCCGCAGATCCACATTTGCAAAAAACTATTTTAAATGCCAATAAGATGATGATTCGGCAATATTTAGAGAGCCATGTGGCTGCATCAACGTGATTGATTTTTATGTGACAGTTCATGGAGTTAAAGACCGACAGTTTTCCGACAAACTGTTCATCTCTTTCATTTGAATTATTTAAAATCTGTATAAGCTTACCCATTTTTATGCTTTTCAAGTGTTTAAAGATTCAGCATAAATGGCACAATTCAAATAAAGTCCTCTTTTCAAGGTTCTGACGACTGTGTATAACAATGAGCCATTAAAGGAAAATGATAAGCATAGGCAAAGAACGCAAAAAAACGTTAGACTATGCAACAATCAATGCAAGTAAATGTCATTCGAGACAAAAAAAAGGTGAAGATTGATGCCGCTCAATACTGTTGAAGAGCTCGTAGCTGATATTCGTGCAGGAAAAATGGTCATCCTGATGGATGATGAAGATCGTGAAAATGAAGGCGACCTTGTTATCGCTGCGACCCACGTACGCCCTGAAGATATCAACTTCATGATTACGCATGCGCGTGGTCTTGTGTGCTTAACGCTCAGCAAAGAGCGTTGCCAACAGTTAAATTTACCACTCATGGTTGATGCCAATGGTGCGCAGCACGGTACCAACTTTACCTTGTCTATTGAAGCAGCAAATGGCATTTCAACAGGCATCTCACCTGCTGAACGTGCGCACACCATTCAAACAGCGGTAGCTGCACATGCTAAACCAGCTGACATCGTACAGCCAGGCCATATTTTCCCGCTGATGGCACAGCCTGGTGGCGTCCTTCACCGTGCAGGTCATACTGAAGCAGGCTGTGATTTATCGCGTTTAGCCGGCCTAGAACCCGCATCTGTGATTTGTGAAATCATCAATGAAGACGGCACTATGGCGCGTCGCCCAGACCTTGAAGTGTTTGCTGAAAAGCATGGCTTAAAAATGGGAACCATTGCAGATCTGATTCACTACCGCATGACCAATGAACAAACGGTTGAACGTCTAGACCAGCAAACACTAGATACAGAATACGGTACATTTGAATTGTTCCGTTACCGTGAAATTGGTAATCCAGACATTCATTTAGCCCTTGTGAAAGGCGAACCAAAGCAAGGCGTGACCACTGTACGTGTACACGGTTTCAGCCCAGTTCGTGACTTATTAAAACTGAATAAACAAGATGGCGCTCCAGCGTGGAATCTCGATAAAGCACTCAAAGAAATCGCATCCAGCGATCGTGGTGTTTTAGTGTGGATTGGTCAGCGTCATTTACAGGACTTAGGCCCTGCTTTAGAAAATTTAACTGCACCGAAAAATGTTAAATCCAATGCAGCACTGTCACAGCAGTACCAAACCATTGGTGTTGGCGCACAAATTTTACGTGATTTAGGCGTGGAAAAAATGAAGCTTCTTAGCTCGCCATTACGCTTTAATGCACTATCAGGCTTTAACTTAGAAGTGGTGGAATACATCACCGCAAATCAAACATCAGAGAAATAATCGAGGTTGCTATGGCAGTTCGCCGTATTGAAGGTATGTTACATCTCGCGAACGAAGACCGTTATGCGATTTTAGTTGGTCGTTTTAATAGCTTTGTTGTTGAACATTTGCTAGAAGGTGCCGTTGATACATTGAAACGTCATGGCGTATCAGAGGATAATATCACTATTGTTCATGCACCGGGTGCTTGGGAACTTCCAGTGGTTGCAAAGAAACTTGCAGCTTCAGATCGTTTCGATGCCATCATCGCGCTTGGCGCAGTGATTCGTGGTAGCACGCCTCACTTCGATTTTGTTGCTGGCGAATGTGCCAAAGGTTTAGGCGTTGTTGGTTTAGACACTGGCTTACCAGTAATTAATGGTGTATTGACTACGGATAGTATTGAACAAGCGATTGAACGCTCGGGTACAAAAGCAGGTAATAAAGGTAGTGAAGCTGCCTTGACTGCTATTGAAATGGTTAACTTGTTAAAGGCTATTTAACGCTATGTCGCAAACACTTCAAGCAACTTATGCAGCAAAACGTAAAGCACGTCGCTTTGCTGTACAAGGAATTTATGAATGGCAAATGAGCCGCAATCCTGTGCATGAGATTGAAGCACGTACGCGTGTGGAAAATGCCATGCACAAGGTCGACCTCGGCTATTACCACGAGTTATTGACCGAGGTTGTTGCCAATCATGAAGCATTGGATGCGCTTTTAATCCCTGTACTCGATCGCGAAGTTGAAGCCTTAGATGGCGTTGAACTTGCAACCCTTCGTTTAGGCTCGTATGAACTCAAAGAACACCTTGAGATTCCTTACCGTGTCGTACTCGATGAAGCGATCGAGTTAGCTAAACATTTTGGCGGTGCAGACAGCCATAAGTACATCAATGGTGTATTGGATCGTTTAGCGACTACATTGCGTGCAGCAGAAAAGCAACAAGCTAATTAATTTATTAAGTAGTACGTTGTATGGCTGAGTTCTCTATCATTGATACCTATTTTAATCGTCACAGCAGTAGTGCTGTCGATTTAGGAGTCGGTGATGACTCAGCCTTGCTCACCCCTCCTCCACAGCAACAATTGGTCATCTGTGCCGATACTCTCGTTGCTGGACGTCATTTTCCTCTCGACACCAACCCACATGCCATTGGCTGGAAATCTGTAGCCGTCAACCTTTCTGACATTGCTGCAATGGGCGCCAAACCGCATAGTATTTTACTGGCATTAAGCCTACCCCAAATTGATCATGACTGGCTCAAAGGCTTTAGTCAGGGTTTATATGATTGTTGCGATCAATTTGGTGTGAGTTTAATTGGTGGTGATACCACACAAAGTCCTCATCTGACGATTTCAGTTACAGCCCTCGGCTGGGTAGAATCAGGACAAGCTGTCCCACGTTCAGGTGCCCAAGTCGGTGATTATATCTGCGTCAGCGGACAAGTCGGTGATGCTGCATTTGGCTTAAACCATTTAGGTCATCGCTTACAACGCCGTTTAGATTATCCCACACCACGTTGCTTATTGGGCCAACAGCTCAAAGGCTTAGCCAACAGTATGATTGATGTCTCTGATGGGCTCGCACAAGATTTAGGACATATCCTCGCTGCTTCACACGTCGGTGCAGAAATTGAATTAGATCAACTTCCTATCGATCACGATGTAAAACAATTACAACAAGAAAAGCAGTGGCAATACGCCCTCGCGGGTGGAGATGACTATGAGTTATGCTTTACAATAAGTCCGCAGAATTATCAAAAACTTCTGCAACTAAAATTAGATGTAAACATTAGTAAAATCGGTCAAATCACCCCAAATTTGGGAATCCGTTATAACAACCACGGTGTGGACCAAGTCATAAAATTTAAGGGATACCAGCATTTTGCATAAGCCAGCCATTAACTTTAAATCCATGTCTTGGTTTAACCGAGTCATCGCCTTTTGTGGCGTGGGATTTGGCTCGGGTCTTGCACCCAAAGCACCGGGCACCTTTGGCTCTGCTTTTGCTTTGTTGTTTATTCCAGGTTGGCTTGCAATCGGCTTTTTCAACTCCATTATAGTCATGATCATCATGTCGATTATTGGGATCTATATTTGCGGTCAAACCGCCAAAGTCATGGGTGTTCATGATGATGGCCGCATCGTATGGGATGAATTTGCCGGTCAGTCCATTACCTTCCTCCCAATTTTATATCTTGGGCAAATGAGCTGGACTTGGGCATTGATTGGTTTTGCTTTATTCCGTTTATTTGATGTCTGGAAACCGTGGCCTATTCGTGTCATTGACCGTCAAGTCGGTGGTGGCTTTGGCATCATGTTTGACGATATTATTGCGGGCCTTTGGGCTGCGCTTTGCATCTGTATTTATTTTTATATTTTGTCTATGTAATAGAAACACCTAGGATTAAACATGTCTACTAGCGTTATTATTCTTGCTGCAGGTAAAGGGACACGTATGCGTTCTCGTTTACCCAAAGTATTACAACCACTCGCAGGACAACCTTTACTCGGCCATGTCATCAACACTGCGAAAAAATTAAATGCAGAAGAAATAATTACCATCTATGGGCATGGCGGTGAAATGGTTCAAAACGCGTTTGCACATGAAAATGTCAAATGGGTTGAACAAGCAGAACAATTGGGTACAGGCCATGCAGTCAAAGTGACTCTCCCTGTCCTAGCAAAAACTGGGATTTCTTTGATTCTCTCAGGTGATGTGCCTTGCATCACTGAAGCAACATTACAAAAATTACTGGATGTTTCGACTCATACTGGCATTGGTTTAGTAACCCTAACGGTTAATGATGCGACAGGTTATGGTCGTATTGTACGTGAAAATGGCAAAATTCAAGCCATTGTTGAACACAAAGATGCCTCTGAAGAACAACGTAAAATCAAAGAATTTAATACCGGTATTTATGCCGTAAGTAATGCTAAATTGCACGAATGGTTGCCAAAATTAAGCAATAATAATGCGCAAGGTGAATATTACCTGACCGATATCGTTGCCATGGCAATTGCTGACGGTCTCGAAGTGGCATCTGTTGAACCAGAACGTGCTTTTGAAGTGGAAGGTGTCAATGACCGCGTACAATTGGCTGCATTAGAGCGTGAATTTCAAAGTTTCCAAGCCAAACAACTGATGCAACAAGGCGTTCACCTGATTGATCCTGCCCGTTTCGACTTACGTGGCACACTGACTGTCGGTCAAGATGTCCGTATCGATATCAACGTAATTATCGAGGGTGATGTTGAACTCGGTGATAACGTTGAAATTGGTGCAGGTTGTATCATTAAAAACTCCAAGATTGCGGCAGGCACTAAAGTTCAACCATATAGCGTTTTTGACAGTGCCATTGTTGGTGAAGACGCTCAAATCGGTCCATTTGCACGTTTACGCCCTGGCGCAAAATTAGCTGCAGAAGTACATATTGGTAACTTTGTTGAAGTTAAAAATACCACTGTCGGGTTAGGCTCAAAAGCCAACCACTTCACCTATTTAGGTGATGCAGAAGTCGGTGCAGGTTCAAACATTGGCGCAGGCACCATTACCTGCAACTATGATGGCGCAAACAAATTTAAAACCATTATCGGTGACTCAGCCTTTATCGGCTCAAATAGCTCATTAGTCGCTCCTGTCACCATTGGTCATGGTGCAACAGTGGGTGCTGGCTCAACCATTACACGTGACGTGGCAGACAATAGCCTTGCGGTAGAACGTTCGAAGCAATTTGCCAAAGAAAACTATCAACGTCCCCAAAAATTGAAGAAATAAGAGGATTAAATTATGTGCGGTATTGTCGGTGGCGTTGCAGAACGTAGTATTACCAATATTTTAATTGAAGGCTTAAAGCGTCTTGAATATCGTGGATATGACTCTGCGGGTTTAGCGCTGATTAATAAAGGCCATGTTCTACGTGAACGTCGCGTAGGTAAAGTTGCAAATCTTGAACAAGCCGTTGAAGAAGCAGATATCGCAGGTTCGGTCGGTATTGCACATACGCGCTGGGCAACCCATGGTAAACCAACTGAAAATAACGCCCATCCGCATATTTCAGGCAATGTGGCTGTTGTTCATAACGGTATTATTGAAAACTATCAAGAGCTTAAAGATGATCTTGAAGCGCTTGGTTATGTTTTTACCTCACAAACAGATACAGAAGTTGTTGCACATTTAGTCAATGACGCTTTAAAAAGCACCCCGAGTCTTTTAGAAGCGGTTAAAAGTGTGGTGCCTCAACTCAAAGGTGCTTATGCACTGGGTATCGTACATACAGACCATCCTGATGAATTAATCACGGTGCGTGAAGGTTCACCTCTCGTGATTGGTGTCGGTATTGGCGAGAACTTTATTAGCTCGGATCAATTGGCACTTTTACCAATTACCAACCGTTTTATCTACCTTGAAGAAGGTGATATTGCACGTTTGACACGTAATACTATTGAAGTATTCGTCGATGGTAAATTGGTGAATCGTCCAATCAAAGAGCTTGATGCGACTGTAAGCAATGCTTCAAAAGGTGAATATAAACACTATATGCTCAAAGAAATTTATGAGCAGCCTGAAGCGATTAAGCAAACGATTTCACAAGCATTAAATGGTAATGCGCTTCGTGATGATTTCCTTGCCAATGCAGTTCAAGATTTCAGCCAAATTCAACAAGTGCAAATCATCGCATGTGGTACCAGCTACCATGCCGGCATGATTGCCAAATATTGGTTTGAACAACTGATCGATGTACCTTGCCAAGTCGAAATTGCCAGTGAATTCCGTTATCGCTCGCCTGTGATTGTGAATAACACACTGTATGTTTGTATTTCTCAATCAGGTGAAACGGCCGATACTTTAGCTGCACTGCGTGATACGCAAAAACGTGCAGCAGCGAAAAGTTTAAATATCACCACCATGACCATTTGTAACGTGGCAACCTCGTCGATGGTACGTGAAACCAACTACAGTTTGTTAACACTCGCAGGCCCTGAAATTGGTGTTGCGTCGACTAAAGCCTTTACCACACAGCTTGCGGCATTGATGCTATTAGTATTGAAAATTGGTCAAATTAAGCAAAGCATTTCAACTGACCGTGTCTCTGAAATTATTGCAGCGCTTTGGCATACACCAAAAGTGATTTTAGATACTTTACAAAATAATGCTGAGATTCTACGTCTATCAGAATTATTTGTTGAAAAAAATCACTGCCTATTCTTGGGTCGTGGAACTGAGTTCCCTATCGCACTTGAAGGTGCTTTAAAACTTAAAGAGATTTCATACATCCATGCAGAAGGCTACGCGGCTGGTGAATTAAAACACGGTCCATTGGCACTGGTAGATAATGATATGCCTGTGGTGATTCTTGCTCCACAAGATGACATGTTAGATAAGCTCAAATCCAATATGGAAGAGGTTCAAGCACGTGGCGGTGAGTTATTTGTCTTTGCAGATGAAAATAGCGGGATCAAAGCGAAAGATCGTCAACACGTGGTTTATGTACCAAGTATGAATGAAATCTTGGCGCCGATTGTGTATAGCATTCCAGTTCAACTGCTCTCATACCATGTTGCAGTGCTGCGTGGAACAGATGTCGATCAGCCACGTAACTTGGCGAAGTCTGTAACGGTAGAATAATACCCCAATGTAAAAAAGGAGCCTCATGGCTCCTTTTTTACATTCATAAACTAAAAAATATTAATTGACCTGAATTTCTTTGCCACGTTGATAACCATCAACATAGAACTCCAATTGCTCCAATGCCCAATTAACATCGGCTTCAATTGCAGTTAAGTTATAAATTCGCTCAAAAATAGGCAATAACTGTTCTAAAGGATAATGTTTTTCAAATGAGCGGAGAATACGACTATGATCCGTCACTTGAGTATCTTCCTGATCAATCAATAACTCTTCATACAATTTCTCACCAGGACGTAGTCCAGAATAGCGAATTGCTATATCGCCAATATCTGTTCCTTCTTCACGAACTTTTAAACCACTTAAAGCGATCATTTGACGTGCTAAATCCTGAATTCTAACAGGTTCTCCCATATCTAACAAAAATACATCACCACCTGTGCCGAGAGCTCCAGCCTGAATAACCAATTGTGATGCTTCGGGTATTGTCATGAAGTAACGAGTGACATCAGGATGTGTAACGGTAATCGGGCCACCTTTGGCAATTTGCTGTTTAAATAAAGGTACGACCGAACCTGAAGAACCTAGAACATTACCAAAACGCACAATACTAATTTGTGTTTGATTTTGCGCCTCAGCCATTGCTTGGCAATATAGCTCTGCCATTCGCTTCGAAGCACCCATCACATTGGTTGGGCGGACTGCTTTATCAGTTGAAATCAATACAAAGGTTTCCACGCCTTTTTTAACAGCTGCATTTACACTAAAAGCTGTACCCACAGAGTTATTTTTTAATCCTGCTAAAGGATTACATTCAACTAAGGGGACATGTTTATAAGCTGCTGCATGATAAACGGTTTGCACGTGGTATTGTTCAATGACTCGCTCAAGTTTAGCTTCATCTAATACTGTTCCTAAAATTGGAATAATTTCAATATTACAATTCAGACGTAGCTCTTTATCAATGCTATATAGTGCAAACTCAGTGAGTTCAAATATTACTAATTTTTGCGGGTGGTTTTTAATAATTTGCCGACACAACTCCGACCCAATTGAGCCTCCTGCTCCTGTTACCATTACAACTTTATTATGAATATTTTTAGCGAGCAGCTCAGGAATAGGTGGAACAGGATCTCGACCTAATAAATCAATAATATCAACTTCACGAATATCGGAAACATGGATATCACCATCGACCAATTTCGTTAAGCCAGGAATTTCAGTAATTTTAATATGCGCTGGCTCTAAGAACTTCACAATTTCACTTTTACGTGTACGTCCTACAGAGGGTAATGCAATTAAGATTTCATCTACTTTTTCTTGATCAAGATGCTTAAGTCCTTGATCAGCATTATAAACTTTTAATCCACCAATAATTTGCCCTGTAAGTGACTCATCATCATCGATAAAAAATAATGGAAAATGCTCATCAGAACGATTTAGCATAGCCGCAATTTGTTGACCTGCATAACCTGCACCATAAATCACAATTTTTCTTTTGGGCATATTCGTCTGTAAACTAGCTCTCACGATAAAACGAATTGCGCTACGACTAAACCACACCCAAGCAAACATTAAAAAACCAAACATCAACGGAATTGAAGTGGGTATAAATGCATGACTACAATACGCTAAAGCATATAAACCTAAGATTGTTAATCCTGTAGCAATTGCTAAACGCGTAAAAAAAACCTCGTTAAATGTACGAACAATAAAATGATAAAGTCCACAAATGAGTGACATAGCTACAGCAAGAGTACTTACCCAAAGTGAGCCGAAGGCAATATTGGGAACAACTTCAGCACCTAAATTAAATTCACGTAACGCATAACAAAACCAAATGAGAACTGGAAACGCTAAAAAATCTAAAATTACTAAAAATAATTGTTTGGCGTATCGAGGAGAATTCACCAAGGGCATAATGACTGATTTCACAGGATTAGTCTTCTCTATGCTATTTATATAATTGAACTAAAAATGTTTTTAGTCGATCTAGCATTTTTAAACAAATGTAAAAATGTAAGCGAGTTCAATTATTGAGACTCGCCACACAGAAAATGAATTAAATTTTTGAAAGTACACTTTGAATTGCGTGAATTGTTGTACTTAAACTACTTTCACTTAAGGTTGGATGCACAATAAACATCAGACTAGTTTCTCCAAGTTTTTGTGCATTTGCTAAACGCTGTTCAGGGCGCCAAGGCGTTCCATCAAAAGCATGTTCTAAATAAACCTCAGAGCATGAACCACTAAAGCATGGGACACCTTGTGCCGTGATTTCATTCATAATGCGATCACGTGACCAACCTTCAGGTAAATGCTCTGGATTCACTTGAACATAACATTTATATGCTGCATGTACATATTCCTCACTTGGCTGTGAGACAGTTATATATGGTGTTTCAGCAAAGGCTGCATAGATTTTCTGCATGTTTTCATTACGGACCTTGGTCCATTCAGCCATTTTTTTCAACTGAATACGCCCAATGACTGCTTGCATTTCCATCATGCGCCAGTTGGTGCCAAACGAATCATGTAACCAGCGGAAACCTGGCGGGTGCTGCTTGTTATAAATGCTGTCAAAGTTTTTACCATGGTCTTTGTATGACCACATTTTTTTCCATAAGGCTTCGTCATTAGTGGTAACCATGCCGCCTTCACCGCCAGTGGTCATGATCTTATCCTGACAGAAAGACCATGCACCAATATGACCAATAGAACCCGCAGATTTCCCTTTGTATTTTGCGCCGTGTGCCTGTGCACAGTCTTCAATAACATAAATGCCTTTATCGTGCGCTAGCTGCATGATTGGATCCATATCACACATCCAACCCGCCAAATGTACACAGATAATTGCTTTAGTATTTGGTGTTAAAACAGCTTCAATTGTACGCGCAGATATATTTTGCGAATCTAACTCTACATCTGCAAATATAGGGTTTGCACCAGCGGTCACAATAGAGCTTGCAGATGCTAAGAACGTACGTGAAGTCACAATCACGTCATCTTCTGCCCCAACACCCAAAGCTTTTAATGCGACATCTAGTGCCACCGTACCGTTTGCCAAAGCCACGGCATATTGAGTTTCTGCAAAAGCGGCAAATTCTTTTTCAAATTCACGGCATTCTTGACCCGTCCAATAGTTTACTTTATTTGACAGTAATACTTTGGATACAGCATCTGCCTCTTCTTGCGTAAAGCTTGGCCACGGTTCAAATGCAGTGTTTAACATATCTATTTCCTAAATTGATTTTTTAAAAATCTTTATTTCTTCTCTAAAATTCGGGCTGGATTACCTACAACAGTAACACCTGCGGGAACACTTTTGGTCACGACTGCGCCCATACCAACCACAGCACCTTTACCAATCACTAATGGTTTATCTGGGGTACCTTGTTTGATCACCGCACCAGTACCAATATAGGCATGATCTTCAATGTGAATATTGCCATTGCATTTTACACCTGGGGCAAAAGTAACATAGTCACCAATAACGCAATCATGCGCAACATAGCTATAAATGTTGGCATGGAAGAATTTACCAATTTTAATATTTGAAGTAATACATGTAAAAGGACACAGTAGACTGCCTTCACCTATTTCAACTTCATCTAGAATAACCGTATTCGCCGCTTGAATTTCTAAATGTTGAACATTGTCCTGATTTAAACGAGCCACCAATTTTTCACGTACTAGGCTATTTGCGATTGCAATTGTCACATGTTTATCGGTTTTAGAATCATTGATAAAATCCGTGTAGCTCAGTACTTTATATCCGTTTAAATCTGTATTTGCTTGACCGTCATCAATAAATACAAAATGTTCTTTATTTAATTCAGTAAATTGCGCACGTACTAGAGGCATAACCTCTTTACCAAAGCCGCTTGCACCATAAACACCAATCAATTTATTCGACATTATTCTTTATCCTTATGTTTCGATCCTGTAAAGCGAGTCATGGTTGCCTCACCTTCTGCACTAATGTCATCTTTAGCAATAACCTTTTGCACAGTTTTCAACATGATTTTAAAGTCGAGCCAGATGGACTGGTTTTCAACATACCATGTGTCTAATTTGAATTTTTCTTCCCAGCTAATGGCATTACGTCCATTCACTTGTGCATGACCCGTCATACCTGGACGCACATTATGGCGCTTTGCTTGTTCTTCATTATATAAAGGCAAATATTCCATAAGTAATGGACGTGGGCCAACCACACTCATATCACCTTTTATGACATTCCAAAGCTCTGGCATTTCATCCAAACTGGTTGAACGCAGCATTTTACCAAATGGCGTCAAGCGCTCGCTATCGGGTAGCGGATTACCTTGTGCGTCTACTGCATCTTTCATGGTACGGAATTTAATCATTTCAAATGGCTTACCATTGAGCCCTGGACGAACTTGACGAAACAACACCGGTGAACCTAGATTTTTTTTCACTTTATAAGCAACGTATGCATATAAGGGGGAAAGGAGAATAAGTGCAATAGTGGCTATAATAATATCAAGCAATCTTTTCATTTATTCTTATCACTTTGCAAAACAATACTTTCAATTTTTGTGGCTATTTCCATATAACTTAAATTCTCAAGAACAAATTTTTTGCCCCGTTCACCCATTTGTTGTCGCTCATTTACAGGCAACTGAGATAATTCTAAAATGGCATCTGCAATTAATTGCGGTTTTTCTGCATCAATGCTTATACCAGCATTTGCTTGCCGAACGAAATCACCAGCGCCCGAATATGAATGGATAATTGGTTTTCCAGAATATAAATATTCTGGAAGTTTATTTGCAGCAATTCCCAATCTATACATTCTGTGATTGAGCCAACCTATATAACATGCATCGAATTTTTCAAGAATGCTTTGTATTTGTTTTTTTGGTATTGAGGAAATAAAAGTCACATTAGTCAGATTTTTATCAGTAACATGCTTTTCTAATCTTGCTTTTTCCTTTCCATCCCCAACTAATACAAAATGAATAGAAGGACTATTTAAAAGAAGCTCTGCTGCATCAATCAAATAATTCATTGCATTAGCTGTTCCCAACGTACCAGTATAACCAACAATGAACTTATCTTTGGGTATTTTATTTAATACTGTTATATCTATAGCTTCTCTATTTTCAACTTCTGGTAAAGAAATACCGTTCGGAATCCAATGAAATTTCGTATATTCTAATCCTCGCGATTGCATATGTTCAATCGCATTAAAAAAATTAGAAAAAGCAAAGTCTGCTCTTTGGTATGCCCTATCTTCTATCCATTGTAAAAAACGTACAAACGGATGTTTTTTTGAATATCCCCCTATCTCCGTTAAAGTAAGAGGCCAAGGATCTCTAACCTCAAAAATATAAGGAGTTTTAAAATAGCTTGCTAAATAACTTGCACCGAAATAACTTATGAGCGCAGGTGAAGAATGCAGAATGACATCTGGAGTATCTTGAATAATATTTTTTAACTTTCTTATTTTATATGAAAAAATAAATTCATTAATTATTCGCTTTTTATCATGGGCACCATCATACTTAGGCAAGTTAACCCAAATAAAAGTAAAATTAGTTTCTCTTTCTTCAAAGAGAAACTCTTCATCAAATATCTTAGGACTTCTTAGTAAATGACTATAAGAACCAGCAATAACATAGACTTTATGTCCTATCTTAGCCAATTCCTGAGCAATATAATAATGTCTCCCCCCCATAGCTGTTTCAGGGGTAGAGCTATATTGATTAATAATCCAAAAAGTTTTTCTATCTAGCATTATTTTTACCAAGGATATCATCATAAAAGTTAAATAATTTCTCTTCTTCATTCGCCCAATTATATTTTTTTAAAACGAAATCTCGACCAGATTGACCAGCTTTTAATGACTCCTCCTTATTTAATAAGTAAAAATCAATTGCTTTAGCAATTTGAAGTGAGTCTAATGGATCTACAAATTTCCCACTTTGAGAATCATTGATAATTTTTTGCCATAAAGGAAAGTCAGATGAAACCACTGGCATACCAGAGCACATATATTCAAACATTTTAATTGGCATAGAATTTAAGTAACTATCTGTAGGGTGTAACGTAACTAAGCCAAGACATGAAGTTTCCATTATGTTTCTAATACCAGTTCGGTCAACATAGCCTAAAAACTTTACTTTATTCCATCCTGGTAAAGACTTTACTTCAGCCTCTAAATTACTATCGGAAAAATTACCTGCTATGACTAATTGACAATCAGCTTCAGTTAGTTGAATAGCCTTAACCATTTCAACAATACCGCGGACTCGAGTAATACCACCCACATAACATATTTGATTTTTAATTCTTTTTGATTCAGATATATCTGCTAATTCCTCTAACTTTGGATAATTATTAATATCTTCTGTTCTAGGGTTAATTGCTAAAAATTTTTCTTTAATAATTGGTTCAGCAGCAACAATAATTCCATCCAATTTTGAACAAGCATATTGTTCATAATATTTAACAGTCATTGACAATAACGATCTAAAAATTGGATGCAAATAGTGCTTAGACTTTATTTGATTAGGTAAATCTTCATGAGCATCAAAAATGACCTTTTTTCCAAGTTTTTTTAATTTTAGGCCAATAGGTATTAACTCCGGATCATGTAAGTGATATATATCAGCATCAACAAATTTTGCCTTTTCAAAAACAGCTTGTGTTGCTTTTAACATACGATTTAAACGGCCATTGAATTTTCCAACATCATGAATTTGAATACCATTGATTATTTGATCACCGTTACCATCTGCAACAATTAAATTAACTTGATATTTTTTCGCTAAAGATGAGCACTCTTTAACAAAAATTCTGACATCATATCTTGGATGAACGGATGTAAGATGCGCAATTTTCTTCATTTTTGATACCCATTATCATTCGAAGTGCGAACTAAAATTAAAATAAATATAGAAACTAATAAACCATGAGTTAACAGCGTTGTGAATAAATCAGATGATAAAAAAACGTTCCTAATCGGTATAATAAGCAAACATATACAAAACCAATTACTACCAATTTTTTCAGACAAGTAATCACAAAACTTTAAAATATATGAAAGGATTAAAACATAAATAAGAACACCAACATAACCAAACTGAGCATAACCACTACTTATAAAGCCATTGTTTGCATTTGTTCCTGATCCCAGATAATTACCAACCTCTTTCGAAACACCCTCTGGATATATTTCTGGAAGAAAACTTTTAAAAATTGAGTTTGACCAATAGTTAAATGAATGATTTGAAAAAAATTCAAAATAATTAAATGTTAAAAAAGCGGGAACAAAAAAAGTACGCCTAATAAACATAGATGGTAAAATTGAAATTGGATTATAAAAAGATAAAACCAACATCCCACCTACCATTATAGAGAGCAACAAAGGCAGTATAGATAGAGCTTTAGTACTTGAAAAATAAAAATAAATAATGTAAATCATTAAAGGAGCAAATAAAATAGATTTATGTGCATTTACCCCAAAGAAAAAAGTCTGAATTACACATAAAACTCCAAAAAAAAGATAATTTTTTTTCAGTAATGCGTAACACATTAACGCAACTGTAAAAATTTGATAAACCCAAGAATTCAAATATGCTAAAAAACCAACATTAGTTAATTCAGCATTAATCTCCCTAAACTCATAAACCTTACTTAAATCTAAATTAAAATTATTCACTGCACCAGAAATAACATACCAAAAAATTAAATAACCTATTAATGCAAATGAAACATATTTTAATATTATCGGGCCATTTTTTACATTAGCAACTCTAACCACTTTAAAAAATTTAAAATTACAATATAAATAAATTAAAATATAGCTTAAAAAAACAACAATAACTGTTGAATAACTATAAATAGCATTAAAAGATATAAATGTTAAAAGAGGGAATATTGCAATATGCAAGAAGAAGCAGATGAAAAAATCTGATGGCTTATTAATAACTTTTGATGAAAAAAATAATCCAACAAAACATAAAATCCAACTTAATATATAAGTCGAATAATCAAAGTTATTTAAAAAACCTGAATACTCAAAATATTTTCCAACATATAAAACATAAGATAGGTCTAAAATTATTTTCCAAATAATAGAAAATAACAAATATGCATATTTACTCTCTAAAAAGTAGAATAATTTATTCATTAAAATATCTCTTATTATCAATATCTTTCAGTATGTATAAAATTAATACTAAATATATTAGATAAAATATAAACCCACTCAATGCATAAAATTCACTTACTAAATCCTTAGAAATAATAAGTGCTATAAAAATACTGCCAACTCTTAGAAAAAACCCAATAAATTGTAAAATAAGTGCTAATCTCTGTTTCATTGCAACATGAAAAACCATCGAGACTGGCGACACTATAAACTGTATTAAAAACCATGGAGTCATCCATGCAACCAATTCCCCAGCTCTCTTCCAGTCATCACCAAAAATTAAAGAAAACCCCCAAGGTGCAATTAATCCGATAGCAATTAATGGTATAAAACCAATTTTTAGTAGCTTTAGCATACAATTTTTTGTGAATTTTGCTAATTCACCATTTTTTTTTGCATCATTTGCATGAGCATAATAAACTTGTGAAACAGCTGTCCCTATTAGGACCATTGGTATTATCATAATTTTTGAAGCTAACAATAAATACCCCGCTTCTTCCGAGGCAGCCATAATAGCAATAAGTAGCATAGGTAAGTGCACACTAGCTGTATTAAATAGAGCTTCACTTACAGAGTATTTAGGATAATCATTATATTTTTTATATGTTTGAATTATTTCTTTTGAACTATATCTTGATATTTTTTTCTTTTTACGTATTAGGCTAAACACTCCAGCACTATTATAAAAAAACTGACCCACCAACATACCGATTGATGTCATTCCCAGCCACCCTAAACTCAATTGGGAAATAACCGATGAGATCGCTTGTTCAAATTTGGTCTTAGCTATAGCCTTAAAATTTTTAGTTCGCGTACACCAAAACTTATATGCGGAGTATAGACTCGCAGAGAACACACCTATAGGTAATAACCATGTAATTTGTGAAAAATATTTACTATCAAGCCATATCTTTATGTTTTGATTATAAAAGCATAAAAAAACAAATAAGACTATTGAGAATATAAGACAATTTATAATAGATATTATAAGCAGTCTTTCTGCCTCAGCATCATTTTCTGGTAATGGGATAGCAATTTCATATCGTAAACAAGCTATTACCGAAAGTATACTCAATAAACTTGTATAAATTGCGAGTCGAGAAAAGTCTTCCGGCGCATATAATCTTGTAATAAATGGTAAAGCTAAAATTGTAATTGCATGAGCAAATGCAGTTCCACCTGCTAACAACGTAATAGACTTTAAAAAGCCCCCTTGTGCATTTAACTTTGCATTAACTTTATCAAGAAGGCTTTTCACAACTTATTTACTCAAAAGTGCCGCAATTATCTTTTCTTGAGCATCAACGGTTAAATAAGGATGCATTGGCAAACTCATTACGCGCTCAGCAATTGCATCACCAACAGGTAAGCTTACATTCTCATTTGCTACTGCTGGCTGCTTATTCAATGGAATTGGGTAATGTACCGCTGTAGGAATACCCTGCTCTTTCAGCTTAGCTTGTACATCATCACGGTTTTCAACTTGAATGGTATATTGCGCCCATGCACTCTGATTATGTGTTTCAATACATGGTGTAGTATTAACACCCGCTTCATTAAACAGTTTGGTATAGGTTTCTGCTACACGCTGACGCACTTGCATTTCTTCATCCAAAACTTCAAGTTTTGGCAAAAGAATGGCAGCTTGTAATGTATCCAAACGACTATTCATACCTACACGAATGTGATGATAACGACGGTCTTGACCATGTCGTGCAATTTGGCGAATCACTTTTGCTAGTTCATCATCATTGGTAAAAATCGCACCACCGTCCCCATAGCAACCTAAAGGCTTACTTGGGAAGAAACTTGTACAAGCCACAGTAGTTAAGTTACAACTTTTACGACCTTTATAGGTTGCACCAAAGCTTTGCGCTGCATCTTCAATAACAGGAATATTATATTTCGCTGCAATTGCATTGATTGCATCAAAATCAGCGCATTGACCGTACAAGCTTACTGGAATAATTGCTTTCGTACGCGGGGTTATCGCTGCCTCTAATTGTGCAACGTCCAAATTATATGTTTTTGGATTAACATCGACATAGACAGGCGTCGCACCCAATATTGCAACTGTTTCAGCTGTTGCAATATAGGTAAATCCGGGCGTAATCACTTCATCACCCGGACCGATACCAAACGCCATTTGTGCAATTTGTAAGGCATCGGTACCATTTGCACATGTAATACAGTATTTTGCACCGACATAAGCAGCAAGTTTTTCTTCTAACTCTTTTACCTCAGGACCTAAAATGTATTGACCATGGGTTAATACATTTTGAATACCCGCTTCAATCTTATCTTTTAAACGAGCTTGCTGAGCTTTTAAATCAATAAATTCAATCATTAGCAAGTGACCTTTTTAAATTATTTAAAAATTTTTTATGGGGTATTGCAAAATTTCCAGAAACCGTCTCACCACTCTTCACACTTCTAGTAACAACTGCCCCTAAAGTAATGAAACAATTATCCTCTAAAGTTATACGATTTGTTATCACTGCTGAAGGTCCAATCCAGACATTGTTACCTATATCAACATTACCACCTAGCATTGCATGTGCAACAATCAGACACTCTTTCCCACATTGCACACCGTGAGCATAATGTACAAAAGCATCTAATTTTGTACTTTCACCAATAATTGTCGGTCGATATGAAAACCCCTTAGCAACATGTGAATTAACACCTATTTCAACATTATTCTTAATTATAACTTCACCATTATGAGTAACAGACAAGATACCATGAAGAGTTTTTTTATGCTCAAACCCTTCACCACCCAATACTGTGCCAGCCCTCACAATTACATTATCACCAATTGTAACATCTGAATGAATTGTAACATGAGGCTCGATAATACAATTTTTACCAATTATAACCCCAAGAGGACTAATATAAGCTGTAGAATTTATTTGAGTACTTTCGTGAATAGTTGTCTCTAATCTTTTTTTATTTTTTGCTAAATAGTCAACTAAAGAAAAAAAGAACCACTTAGGGTCATCGACAATAATTACATCTATATCATCCCTAAAAGCCTTAAGCTCTGCGAGTTCTTTTGTACAAAAAACACCACGAATACTAGAATTTTGGTTTAATTGCACAATATATTTTGGATTTTCAATAAAAGATAATAATTTACCTTTTGAACAGGTTACCAATAGGCCTAATTCGTCGTAGTGAAAATCATTTTCCAATACAACATTGGTTGCCTGATAAACTAAGTCATTTGTAATTTTCATTATGCTTTGACCTTGAATAATAATGGATGTGGGTTCGCAGGGTTTTCCACAATAGGAGCAACACGAATGACTTCTACTGTTTCAATTGCTGCTCGGTTTTCTTCCACACCGTAGCCTTTGCCTTCCAAAATACGTTGATAACTCTGCGTATGTAAATCTGTAAAACCGCCTGAAAATTCTAATTCTTCATTTTCAATCGTAATACTACGGTAAGTTAGCTTTTCACCTTTTACAGCATTTGATGGCAGGTTATTTGCATCAATAGACAAGAACCAACGAACACGAGCACGTTCATATTCTAAATAGCCTGATGCTGTTTTCTCATCACGATAATGCACTTCATTTTTAACGATATCACCAAAAATGAAATGCAGCATGTCATAGAAATGCACACCAATATTGGTTGCTACGCCGCCAGATTTTTTATCTACACCTTTCCACGATTTTAGATACCATTTACCACGTGAAGTCAGATAAGTTAAATCGACATCAAATACTTTATCTGCAGGCGCTGCTTGTACTTTATCGCGTAAAGCAATAATTGATGGGTGTAAGCGTAATTGAAGAATTGAGTTTACTTTTGCACCATACTGTTTTTCATATTCAGCTAACATATTTAAGTCTTCTGAATTTAAAACCAATGGCTTCTCACAAATCACCTCAATACCATTTTTTAGGGCATATTTCATATGAGGCGCATGTAAATAGTTTGGTGAGCAAATCGCAACGTAATCTAATTTCTGACCTTTAAGCTTCTGATCTTCAACATAGGCTTCAAACTGTTCAAACTCAGTAAAAAATTCTGCCTCTGGGAAATGACTATCCATAATCCCAACAGAATCGTTTACATCCATAGCAACTACTAAATCGTTACCTGTTTCTTTAATCGCTTTTAAGTGACGTGGAGCGATATAACCAGCAGCACCGATAAGGGCAAATTTTTTCATTTATAAAACTTCTTAATTTTCAGATTAGAGACGGAATACAGTAAAACCTTGAGCAGTTAATTGATCGCGATCGAATAAACTTTTCACATCTGCAATGACAGGCTTTTCAGATTTCACCAAATTACGTAATTCTAAAGCGGACATATCACGGAATTCATTATGACCTACAGCAACAACCAAACTATCAACTTGGTGTTCAGCGTCAACCTGACCTAATTCAACACCATATTCATGCTGGACTTCTGCTGCATCTGCCCAAGGATCACAAACCACAACTTTTACGCCCCACTGTTTAAACTCAGCAATGACATCCGCAATCTTACTGTTACGGATATCAGGGCAATTTTCTTTAAACGTCACACCCAAGATACCGACAGTTGCAGTGGTAACATCAATTCCATTTTTAACCATATGTTTAATGGTAGATTGAGCAACATATTGCGCCATGTTGTCATTAATACGACGGCCCGCCAATATCACTTGTGGGTTATAGCCCACTTCTTCGGCCTTATGTGTCAAATAATACGGGTCAACGCCAATACAGTGACCACCCACCAAACCTGGACGGAAAGGTAAGAAGTTCCATTTACTACCAGCAGCCTCTAATACGTCTATGGTATCTATATTTAGACGATCAAAAATCACTGACAACTCATTCACTAGTGCAATATTTAAATCACGCTGCGTATTTTCAATCACTTTAGCCGCTTCTGCGACTTTAATGCTTGCAGCTTTATGAGTGCCTGCTGTGATAATACTGCTATATACAGCGTCAACTAAATTTGCGATCTCAGGTGTGCTACCACTGGTAATTTTTTTGATCTTAGTCAGTGTATTTACTTTATCACCAGGATTAATACGTTCTGGACTATAGCCTGCGTAAAAATCTTGGTTAAATTTTAACCCTGATATTTTTTCAATAACTGGAATACAAACTTCTTCTGTTGCGCCTGGATAAACCGTCGACTCGTAAACAACAACATTGCCCTTAGATATTACTTTGCCTATCGTCTCACTTGCTTTACGCAACGGAGTTAGATCTGGTCGGTTTACACCATCAATCGGGGTTGGCACAGTCACAATAAAGAAGTTACAATTTTTTAAATCGTCCAAATCAGCTGAAAATTGTAAATATTCTGCTTTTTTTAATTCTTCAGGCGAAACTTCTAAAGTGTGATCTTGACCACTTCTTAATTCATCGATTCTTTTTTGATGGATATCAAAACCAACAACTGGGCTTTTTTTACCAAATTCAACAGCTAAAGGTAAACCTACATAGCCCAACCCAATTACTGCTATTTTTAGTTCCGAGAGTTGCAACATTCCAGAGCCTTATAATTTATGATTTAATCATGTGAAAAACGCCTCATAATATAGCAGAAATCGCCCTTATATTTTTCGGGAATTATTATTTTTCGTAATCGAAAATTATAACTGCAAAATTAAACGTTTATTTTTTAACCAATATATTGATATTTGATTTTTAACACCAATTTCCTAAATGAATTTATTATTTATTGATTAACAAATATGTGTTTTATTTCACACAATAATCATTACACTGTAGCAACACATTTTGACAGCAAATCCTAGGATGTTTACTTTACATAGTATAAAATGCTGCGTTATATATTTTAAAAATCTGGCTTTTGCCTTTTTACAATTCAATTATTTTTATAAGTAGGATTTCGAGTGAGTTACTATCGTTATAGCTTCTTGTTAGCACTCAGTTTAGGTATGACGGGTTGTGCAATCACATCAGGTCTTCAAACATATGATTTACCAAAAGAAGGTATTTTCCAAACAGATCTAGGTTCAACTGTAAATGTCATCAAATTATCACAAGACAATTTAGCAGCCGTTCAACCCGCACAGATTAATCAACAAAATTTTGCTCACCTTTTCAATCAACAACAACAACAATATCGATTAAATTCTGGTGATATTTTATCTATTTATTTATGGGCGTACCCTGAAATTACACCACCCACAAATACAATAAGCAATGAGGAAGCGATTAAATCAAACGGTTACCAAATCGACCAAAATGGTTATATTCAATTCCCTATTATTGGCCGATATAAAGCTGCCGGAAAATCCCTAACAAAAGTCAATCAGGAGTTACGTAGCCAACTTGCCCGCTATTTAAAAACTCCAGATGTGATTGTTCGCGTTCTTTCCTACCAAGGCCAGCGTTATTCTGTCCAAGGTAATGTAATGAGAGGTGGGCAATTTAATCTCACCGACCAACCTACCAGCGTATATACTGCACTTGGTCTTGCTGGCGGTGTGAATACGCAATTTGGCGATAATACGTCTATTACCTTGGTACGCCAAGGACAAACTTACAACTTAAATAGCATTCAGTTAGAAAAGGCTGGCTATTCACTACATAATCTACTCATACAGCCTAACGATACAATTTATGTCAATTCACGCGAAAATCAGAAAATTTATGTAATGGGTGAATCTGGTAAAAATCAATCCCTACCAATGCGTGATCAAGGAATGAGTTTAAGTGACGTCTTGGGCGAAAGTCTTGGGGTAAACTCGCTTTCTGCAAGTCGAGGTAAAATCTACGTAGTACGTAGTGATATGAATAGTCCGATGACCGAAATTTATCATTTGGATTTAACCAGTATTGGTGACTTTGGACTCGCAAACCAGTTCAGAATGCGTAGCAATGATATTGTATATGTTGATGCATCTGGCTTGGCTCGTTGGCAGCGTGTGATCAATCAGGTGATTCCTTTCTCAAATATGATCTATAACATCGACAGAATGGGTCAATAATGTTATTTAAAAATATTCTGGTGGTGTGTGTAGGTAATATTTGCCGAAGTCCTATGGCAGAATATCTTCTGAAAAAGAATCATCCCGATCTGAATATTTATTCAGCGGGAATCTCAGGCATGGTTGGACATCCAGCAGATGAAAAAGCTCAATACTGTATGCAAAAAATTGGCATCGATATGAGTGGACATATTGCCCAAAAATTGAATGCTGAACTGATCAAGAAATCAGATTTAATTTTAGTCATGAGTTCAAATCAACAAAAGCATATTGAACAAACGTGGCCATTTGCAAAGGGCAAGACCTTTCGTTTAGGACATTGGCAAGGTAAAAATGTGCCTGACCCATACCAGCACGATCAAGCCTTTTTTGACCAGACCTCAGAACTGATCCAATCTTGCGTTGCAGATTGGACTAAACAAATTTAACTTTTGATGTACGATTATGAGCCAAAATACCAATACAGAAGATACAATTGATTTAAAAGAATTATTTTTCTCTCTGATTGCACAGTGGAAGTTAATTGCTCTATGTGTAATTTTAAGTCTTGTTTGCGCCTTACTTTATCTTAGAACCACCCCCGACACTTATGCAGTCAATGCTTTAGTACAGGTCGAAGAGAATAAAGGGGCTTCTGCTGCGTTGTTAGGTGATCTTTCTAATATGATTGATCAAAAACAACCCGCCCAAGCAGAAATTGAGATTCTTAAATCACGCTTAGTTCTAGGTACCGTGATTCAAAACTTACATCTCGATCTAAAAATTTCAGGTACTGAAAATTCTTTCACTGATCGCTTATTTTCACCGCATGAATATGCCACCGAATATAAAAATAAATCAGTCGTTTTCAAAGATAATGAAAAAAGTTTTGAAATCCGCCAATTTGATATCCCTGCGCAATATCGTGACAAAAACCTTAGTGTACAGTTTCAAGAAAATAAATTTTCTTTAATTGATCTTCAGACTGAGCAAACAATTTTAACAGCACCATTGAACCAAAAAAATTCTTTACGTACTGCAGAAGGCCTTTGGGAAATCTCAATTTATAGTAAAGATCAATTCAAAGATCACTATTTAATTCAAAAGCAGTCTCTTCCTGCCGCAGTTGACAGTATTTTGGCAAATTATTCTGTTGCTGAAAAAGGTAAAATGACGGGCGTGCTTGGCCTTAACTATCAAGGCCAAGATAAAGAACATATTACTCAGGTTCTAAATGCCATTTTAGCAGCATACAGTCATCAAAATATTGAACGCCGTTCAGCTGAAAGCGCGCAGACCTTAAAGTTTTTGGATGAGCAACTACCTGAACTAAAACAACAACTGGATGTTGCGGAACGCGAATTTAACAAATTCCGTCAAGAGTTTAATACGGTAGATGTCACTAAAGAGTCTGAGTTGTATTTAACTCAAAGTATTACACTCGAAACCCAAAAAGCACAGCTTGAACAAAAAGTAGCTGAGGCGTCTGCAAAATACACCAGCGAACACCCAGTGATGCAGCAAATGAATGCACAATTGGGGGCAATTAATAGCAAAATTGGTGAACTCAATACCACCTTAAAAAAATTACCAGACTTACAACGTCGTTATTTACAGCTCTATCGTGAAGTTGAAGTGAAACAACAACTTTATACAGCGTTGTTGAATTCTTACCAACAGCTTCGTATTGCCAAAGCTGGTGAAATTGGTAATGTCCGTATTGTGGATACTGCTGTAGAGCCAATTCAACCGATTGCACCAAAAAAACTACAAATCTTGATACTTTCAATTTTCCTCGGTGGTTTCCTCGGTACATTACTTGCACTACTACGTAACATGCTTCGTTCGGGAATTAAAGATTCTTCAGAAATTGAAAACACTCTGGATCTTCCTGTCTATGCCACCGTTCCACGTTCGCTTGTTCAAGAAAGTCGCATCAAGTTACTCAAGAAGAAAAAGACCATTCCTGTACTTGCAGTTAAAAATAGCGATGATATTGCGATTGAAAGTTTGCGTAGCATGCGTACAGCCATTCACTTTGCACTGACATCTGCAAAAAACAACCTGATCATGATTTCTGGGCCTGCACCAGAAGTTGGTAAATCGTTTATTTCAACCAACTTGGCTACGATTCTTGCGCAAAGCGATAAACGTGTTTTAATTATTGATGCCGATTTACGTCGTGGTTATTTGAACAAATACTTCAATCATGACAACCAACCAGGTCTTTCTGAGTATTTAAATGGTCAGCGTGATCTAGACAGCATCATTAAAACCACTGAAATTCCAAATTTGAGTGTGATTACTCGTGGTAAAAGCCCTTCTAATCCATCTGAGCTTTTAAGTTCTGGTAAATTCAAAGAATTCTTAGATTTGATTTCACCGATGTTTGATCATGTGATCATTGATACTCCTCCTGTACTTGCGGTGACAGACGGTATCATTATTTCGCAATATGCTGGTGTGAATTTGGTGATTGCTCGTTATGCGAAAACTCAGTTGAAAGAACTAGAGTTAACCGTGAACCGCTTTGAACAAGTGGGTGTGAAGGTCAATGGTATTATTCTAAACGACATTCAACGTAGCTCAGCTGGTTATGGTTATGGCTATAACTATTCTTATGGTTATAAAGCTTCAAAAGACCAAGACTAATTCAAGCCTATTCAAAAAAGCCACCGAATACGGTGGCTTTTTTTATGTGCGAAATTTATGTTGCATGCATCATTCTGTATAAAAAATGTTTTATATATTCATACCGTTATAGTATAAAAATAAGAACATGACTATGATGATCTTTCCTGCACCTTACCTAATCGTAGAGATAGGTAAGCGCTGAACAGGAAAAGTCTGCTAGAATTTCAGCAACTTTTTACATATAAAATAATTGTGGGAAAATATATGAGTAAGGCCCTACCTATCGCTGTCGCTGTATTACTCGGCGGTGCCGCACTTGTTCCTGTTTACTATGCAACTAAAACACCTGCTACGCAATCAGCAACATCAACTCAACCAGCTGCAAACGCTTCGGCTGTCGCTAAAATCAGCTATGCTCTAGGTTATGAAGTTGCCCATCAAACACCTCCAGAATTAGATATTGATAGCTTTGTCACTGGCGTTCGTGCAGGCCATGCTCGTGCAAAACCTGCATATACTGAAGAAGAATTACAAAAAGCATATGCTGAGTTCCAGCAAGAAATGCAAAACAAGCAGCTCGAAAGCAATAAGCAAGCACAAAGTAGCAGCGATAATTTCTTAACAGAAAACAAAAGCAAAGCTGGGGTTAAAACCACAGCTTCTGGTTTACAGTACCTAACAACGAAAGAAGGTACAGGTAAACAACCGCAAGCTACATCAGTTGTTAAAGTTCACTACACAGGTAAGTTAGTGGATGGCACAGTATTTGATAGTTCAGTACAGCGCGGCGAGCCAATTGAATTTCCGTTGAACCAAGTAATTCCGGGTTGGACTGAAGGTCTACAGTTAATGAAGGAAGGTGGCAAAGCTACTTTATATATTCCCTCAAACCTAGGTTATGGTGCTCAAGGTGTTCCAGGAACAATTCCACCGAACAGTACTTTAATTTTTGATGTAGAACTCATTGAAGTTAAATAATAAAACCGGTACAGGAGAGCTTTTTTGCTCTCCTGCTTTATTTTGAGACTCGGTCATGAAATTACAGATCAGTATGTTGTGTTTGGCACTCTGCTCAAGCACTGTATTTGCCAAAGATGTCAGTAATAAAAGTAGTGCTGCAGAACAAGTGGGTTATAGTTTTGGTTATTTAATGGGACGCAGTAATGCTGAATCCATTAAGGATTTGGATATTGATGCATTTGTTGCAGGTTTAAAGGCAGCTTCTAAAGGTCAAGCTTCGTCATTAACAGATGAAGAAATGACTCGTGCTTTAACTCAATATAAAAAGCAAACCGAAGCGAAACAACTGATTGAATTGAAGAAAAAAGCGGACGCAAATGCGACTATTGGCACTGCGTTTCTTGCTGAGAATGCCAAAAAACCGGGCATTCAGGTCACGAAATCTGGCCTGCAGTATCAAGTCATTCAAGCCGGCAAAGGTAAGTCACCTAAAGCCAATTCAACAGTGAAAGTTCACTATGAAGGTCGCTTAATTGATGGCACTGTTTTTGATAGTTCAATTGCACGCAACCAACCTGCGATGTTCCAAGTGAGCCAAGTCATTCAGGGTTGGACAGAAGGTCTACAGTTGATGAAAGAAGGTGCAAAATATCGCTTCTTCATTCCTGCAAATTTGGGCTATGGTCAAATTGGTTCAGCAGACATCATTGAGCCAAACAGCACACTGATTTTTGATGTAGAGCTCATCGAAGTTCTCTCTAAATAACAATACCCACTTCAGGAGCATCGACAAATCTCGGTGCTCCTCAATATTTATTCATACCATTATTTTCTTTTACAATTTTTTTGATTGATTTGACTTAAAATTCACATTGATATCTTATATTTATTTCACAAAAACCAATTTCCATTTATTTTAAATCTTCATCAACTGCGTAGCCGCACATAAGGATTTGACCATGACCGTTAAAATTAAGACTCGCGAAATTCAATATACAGCAGCGGATGGAACTCAACTTTTTGGCTATTTTGCTGCTCCAGAGTCAGACACTGCGATCGCAGGTGTGTTAGTTGCACCTGAATGGTGGGGACGCAATGAATATACCGAACAACGTGCACGTGAATTGGCAGAACAAGGCTATGCTGCTTTCGCTTTGGATATGTATGGTGATAAAAAAGTCACCACAGATGCCAAGCAAGCTTATGAATGGATGATGCAGACTTTTGATCATGCCGACACCGTTGTGACCCGTGCGTCTGCTGCATTAAACACTTTGGCACAGCAAAAAGAAGTAAATGCAGATAAACTCGCAGCTATAGGCTTTTGCTATGGCGGAAAAGTCGTGCTGGATTTAGCTCGTTCAGGTGCTGCATTAAAAGCTGTGGTGACCTTCCATGCAACACTTGCTACAGCAACTCCTGCACAAACAGGACAAGTCCAAGCAGAGATTTTAGTGCAACATGGTGAGCTCGACTCGATGGTGAGCTTAGATGATGTTGCAACCTTTAGAAATGAAATGGATGCTGCCCAAGTGCAGTATCAAATCAATATTTTTGAAGGCGCAAAACACGGCTTTAGCAACCCGATGGCGGACGAACGTGCCAAAGCCAACGGCGTAGATTTAGCTTATAACGCTGCTGCAGAACAGCAAAGCTTAGCAGCCATGTATGCCTTGTTAGCACGCCAGCTTGGTTCTTAAAGCGCTAAGAACCAATACCAATATTTAATTTATAAAAATGAGGAGAGCACAATGACAGATCTCAATTGTCCATATTGCAATTTTGACGAATATGACGTGATTGCAAAAAATGATTTTGGAGTTGTACTTCCTGAACCACACACACTGTCTAAAGGACATGCTGTCATTGTCCCGCTACGTCACGTTGGTTCTTTTTTTGAAATTACTGATAAAGAACGTAAAAGTTTAATGTCCTTACTTGAACAAGCACGTAATGAATTAAATTTACGTTATCAACCTACTGGCTTTCATATTGGGTTTAATGATGGACAAGTTTTTGGCGAAGCCACTGAACATGTGCATATTCACATTATTCCACGTTATGAAAACCAAACATTGGCGCTCGATACCCGCTGGGGCTTTAAAAGCTAAACTTTAAATTTACACTCACTAAGGAGCCTCGGCTCCTTTTTTGATGGCTACTATTTTTGCATTTCCCCTGATATACAGTTTTCGTTTTAAACAAAAAGAATGACTATTGAAAGATGTATACTAGGCAGGTTTTTTCAATTTTGACTGTATTGCATGTTTAACTTTTCTGATGCCCTTCTCGACTGGTTTGATGTCCATGGTCGTCATGACTTACCATGGCAAGTGAAGGATGACCCTTACAAAGTGTGGGTTTCAGAAATTATGCTGCAACAAACCCAAGTCAAAACTGTCCTACAATATTTTGATCGATTTATTCAACGATTTCCGACTGTTGAAGATTTAGGCCATGCTTCTTGGGATGATGTGGCACCCTATTGGGCTGGCTTAGGCTACTATGCACGGGCTCGGAACTTACACAAAGCCGCAGGTATTGTTGCACGTCAGGGACATTTTCCAAGCAATCTTGAGCAATGGATGGAACTACCCGGCATCGGCCCGTCTACCGCAGGTGCGCTAATGTCTTTGGGTTTAAGACAATATGGCGTGATTATGGACGGCAACGTCAAGCGAGTATTGTCTCGATTCTTTGCTATAGAAGATGATTTATCGAAACCTGTACATGAAAGGTCCATGTGGCAACTGGCGAGTGAGCTTTGCCCCACTGAACGCAACCACGATTATACCCAAGCGATTATGGATCTTGGTGCAACCATTTGCACGCCGAAAAAGCCGCTCTGTTTATATTGTCCTATGCAGCAGCACTGCAAAGCACATGCTCAAGGTTTAGAGACTGAATTACCTTATAAAAAGCCTAAAAAGCCTGTTCCAGTGAGAGAGGCCCAAGTCATGCTGATTCAATCTGCAGGAGAATGGTTGTGGATACAACGTCCGAATAGCGGTCTATGGGGTGGTCTGTGGTGTTTACCTATTTTTGATCAACCCCATGAGTTTCAATCCTACACTCAGCAGCTTGGACTGAAACCTACCACCACTCAAGTGCAGATATCACATAGCTTTACCCACTTCACTTGGCTTTTAGAAGCTACTGTATTTACCGTTGCTGCCGATCAAAAAGAGCATTTAGCCATTGAATGCAACGCACAGTGGTATACCCCGATACAAGCCACTGCACTCGGTATTCCAACCGCCATGAAAAAACTCATTTCTACGCTAGAACTCGAAAGCCATTCTATGCCATAGTTTTGAACTGCTCATCAATTGAATAGGGACAAATGTGACTCAAGGATTTTTTCAGCTTCGCAAAGGGTTGTTCAGCGGTATTGGTTTTATTTTGCTTTTACTCAGCGCCTGTACGTCGACTCCACCCAAACCATCAGGCAGTACATTGCCTGCTCATGAAGTGAAAAAATTACAAAACATGCGTTTATCCAATCAATTGCCTGTTCCTGTTCATCAAGTCAAACGAAGTGCGCTCAAGGATACTTGGGGCGCAGCGCGTAGCCAAGGACGAAGCCACGAAGGCATTGATATTATTGTTCCACGTGGAACAAAAGTTCTCAGTGCTACAGAAGGTTTAGTTGCTGACTTACGTAATAACAATTTGGGTGGTAAAGTGATATGGATTATGGGGCCCGCAGGTTCTTGGCATTATTATGCGCATCTTGATGGTCATAAACGTGGCTTAAACGTCGGCGACTATGTCAAAAAAGGTGATGTCATTGGCTATGTAGGTAATACTGGCAATGCTCGACATACTGCACCACATTTGCATTATGGCATTTACTTGGGTGGTAAAGGTCGCAATGCCGTTAACCCCTATCCGTATTTACGTTAATTTTAGGAAACATACATGTCAGAAGCGTTGATCAATCGTCTGGTGGAATTTGCAGAATCTGGTAATCAACAAAAAATCAGCCTCAATGGACAGTCTTATCAGGGCTGGATCATGGAGATCACTGAAGAAGCATTACTCATCAGCACCGGTTACGCAGACAAATCAGGTAAAGATGTATGGATTCAATTTGCCGATCTCGATCAAGCGGAACTGTTGTATTGGGACAATAAAAACGACCAATGGACAGCTTTTAAAATTTAAGTCAAAAAGGAGCATTCAACATGACGATACAACGCTGTGCTTGGTGCTCCGAAAATCCTTTATATATTGCCTACCACGACACTGAGTGGGCTAAACCTAGCTTTGATGAGCAGCATCTCTTTGAAATGCTGTGTCTTGAAGGACAACAAGCGGGGCTGTCTTGGATCACTGTGCTGAAAAAACGGGCCTGTTATCAGCAGCATTTTTTTCAATATCCCATTGCCGAAATTGCAGCGTTGAGTGACCTACAATTACAAGAAAAATTACAAGATTCAGGTTTGATTCGCCATATCGGCAAACTCACTGCCATTCGTGATAATGCCAAAGCATGGCAACAGTTAAAAGCCCAAGGGATTCATCCTGTGGAATTTCTTTGGAATTTTGTCGAAGGACACATTGCCAATAATGATGTAGTTGAATATCGCAGCGCCCCTGCACAAACCGCTCAAAGTCAGGCCATGTCCAAAGCATTAAAAAAGCATGGTTTTAAATTTGTCGGCCCAACGACTTGCTATGCTCTGATGCAAGCCATCGGCATGGTCAATGATCATGAAAATCACTGTGACTTTAAATACACGCACGCAGAATGACCTCAAAAGCAGAAAGGATAGAATAATGAGTGACAATACGATCCACGCCTATGCAGCAATGAACAGTGGTGAAGCCCTTGTTCCCTATCAATTTGATGCAGGTGAATTACAAGCCCATCAGGTTGAAGTCAAAGTCGAGTATTGCGGTCTTTGTCACTCAGATATTTCTATTATCCAAAATGATTGGAAATCTTCGGTATATCCTGTAGTCCCTGGGCATGAAGTAATTGGAACCATTACCCAACTCGGCAGCGAAGCAAAAGGACTCAAAGTCGGACAGCGTGTAGGCATTGGCTGGACAGCAGAAAGTTGTCAACACTGTGACTCGTGTATCGATGGTCGCCAAGTGCAATGTACTGGAACCAAGACGGCGACAATCGTCGGTCATGCAGGTGGCTTTGCCGACAAAGTCCGTGCGGGCTGGCAATGGGTTATTCCACTTCCAGATGATCTCGATCCAACCAGTGCTGGTCCTCTACTCTGCGGCGGGATTACGGTATTTGATCCCATATTACAGCACCAAATTCAGGCCATTCACCATGTTGCCGTGATCGGCATTGGTGGTTTAGGTCATATGGCGATTAAATTGCTCAAAGCTTGGGGCTGTGAAATTACCGCATTCAGCTCAAACTTAGATAAAACCGATGAACTTAAAGCTATGGGGGCTGACCATGTGGTGAATAGTCGTGATCTTGCTGCAATTAAAGCACAACGTGGTAAGTTCAATTTAATTTTAAGCACGGTCAATGTGACGTTGGATTGGCAAGCCTATCTTTCAACTTTGGCACCGAATGGAAGCGTTCACATGCTCGGCCTAGCACTTGAGCCGATGCAAATCCCCGCAGGTATGCTGATCAGTGGTGCTAAATCTGTCACTGGCTCATCAACAGGCTCTCCTGCAGCACTGCGTGAATTACTTCGATTCGCCGCACGTCAAAATATTGCACCACAAATTGAAATGTATCCAATGTCTCAGGTGAATGAAGCGATTGAACGTTTGCATTCAGGAAACGTGCGTTATCGAATTGTGCTGAAAGCTGATTTTTAACGGCAAAAATCTAAGCCCAAAAAGCCTGCTGCATGCAGGCTTTTTTTGTATGCTTTATGGACTCATTAATCTAGATGACATTTGTGTTTCTGCATTCCTTACGCACCCAATCTGCAAGCAACAAAATGGCCTGCTGAATTTCTGTCGATAGCTCATGCCCTGCATTTAAACGAATACAATTGTTATAACGATTGTCCTCACCAAAAATTAAACCTGGCACAATATTGATGCCATGTTTTTGCGCATGGTAATACAGCGCCAAACTGTCTATTTGTTCAGGCATCTGCAACCACAGTGCATAACTGCCTTGAGGCCGATTTAGACGGATATCAACCCCTTGAAAAGCATCGTAAATATACTGACGATACTGCTCGACTTGCACCATTAATTTAGGACGCAATTCAGCAAGATGTTGGCGATAAGCACGACTAAAAATCAAATCTGCAAGTCCTAACTGCAAAGGCGTATTCACCGAATCATTTTGCAAAAGTAATTTGGGACGCAAATGTTGCAAATGTGGTGGAAGACAAAACCACCCCACCCGATAAGAAGGCGATAAAGATTTTGAAATCGACGCACAATAGATCACATAGCCCGCCCGGTCCCAATATTTGATAGGCAATGGTCGCTTTGCATTGAAACTACACTCAGCATAAATATCATCTTCAATCACATAACATTGATATTTTTCAGCCAGTTGTGCAATTCGTTCCTTATCTTCATTACTTAAACAAAAACCCAAAGGATTTTGAAAATTTGCAGTCAATAAGCATACTTTCGCGCCTGAATCCCGCATCGCCTGCTCTAAACGATCTAAATCAAAACCTTCCGTATTGGCAGGAATTTCAACAATTTTCCGCTTCAATAAAGCCAATAATTGCAATTGCCCGTTATAGTTCGGCGTCGGGACAATGACACTCTCCCCTTCCGCACTCAGATTTTGTAACATCACTGACAAAGCCGGCATACAACCATTGCTGATGTAAATATCATCCTTAGGCATATAAAAACCATCTTCAGCCCAATGTGCCGACAAAGCTTCACGCAATTGTGGATGACCTTGCCGATTGTTATATAAAAAATCTTCTGGTTTACAATGCTTTAATGCCCTTTGGATTGAACGTCTGATTGCTTCAACAGGAACAAAATTGGGGGACAACTGAATTGAACCCAAATGAATCAGGCGACTATTTGCAGATGCTTCATGGATCTGAATTTGCAATTCTAAATTCGAAATTTCACGAGGTCGGGAATCAAAATCAGGATGATTCGGCACGGCAATTTGCTGGGCTTTCTGTGAGGATTGCACAAAATAACCAGACTTTTCTTTGACATAAATCAGGCCTTTGGCTTCAAGTAATTCATAGCAGCGTTTCGCGGTATTTAAACTGATCTGATGCTGCTGTGAAAATTGACGTAGCGCATACAGACGCTGCCCTGCGGCCAATTCACCACTATAAATTTTCTGTGCCAACTGCTGCGCAAGCTGCTGATATTGAAAAGCCATCTGTACCCTTTTTTTAATCATTCTTGTATCTGTACCCATTAAGTTAACAGATTTAAGCTGAATGCATCAGGTTGATATCTCAAAAATAACGATAGGGGGACAATTACATGAATGACTTCACACAGCTTCGAGCGGGTCTAATCATCTTCAGCACACTCACGCTTATGGCGTGCCAACCCGAACAGCACACTCAAAGCCAGCAAAATTTTATCTGTAAATCTTTAATTCAAGGCTTTTTAAGTGCCCAAAAACTGACGCAATATGAACTTGAACAGATCCAACCGATCACCAGCGGTGGGTTACATCAAAAGCTATATATTTATAAAGCCAAATCTGAAAACGGCATGAATATGATGCCGCAGCAAGCCAAACTTCGCTTTGCCTGTGAACAAATGACCGCGCGGCAATTTCAAATCAAGTTACATCCGCATCAATTTCCAGAACAGACCTTACTCAGCATCGAACTTCCAGAAACACAACACATGCAGCAGTTGACTGCATTTCGCCTGCCTGAGATGCAAAGTCATTGATCGTTCATATTGAACTGAATCATTACTGCTGCTTATTTTAAAATTTCGGGAAATGCCGTTGCAGTTTTGCTTTTACCCAACTGCACTTTCATTTTTTGTAGCATTTGATAAGGCTGCTGCTGCACGAACATATTCACGAAACTGAGCGGAATGGAGCCTTCCGGATTGGCGTAGCCATAGGTCGAAACTTTGACCTTTTGATTGCCTAAACGCTGGAAGGTCCAATCGCCCTCATAGTCGGTTAGGCGTACATAATTGGGATTGATCGGATAACCTTTTTTCACCGCTTTATTTTGGATGCTAATAATGCCCTGTGCATCTTTACGCATTTTGCCTTGTACCACCAAATCACGGTCTTTTAAGGGAAAAGGAAAATCCAACACCATATATAAACTGAATTCACCTTTCTGGTCATCGCGGGATAAGACTTTGACACTGCCCATATAAGGGACCCAATTCACTGCATTTTCCACATCTAAAATCAGGGAAACCGCTTTTTCGATGGGCACATCAAAACTAGTTTCAGCTTTGTATTGAAAGACAGGATTTTGAGCATTTTGGTAGGTCCAAACCTTAATATTATTTTTATTAATCGTGAGTTTGGCATTATCCATGGTTTTCGCTTGTACTGCCGCAGTGAATGCGACAGCACAGGCCATAAAGATGACTTTTTTCATTCCATTGATCGTCTTATTTTAATTTTATGCTGTTGTTATAACGGATTTTAACGCGCTTTTATACGTCAATATCGTTAAAACCCAGTACATCTTTCATATCGTACTTACGTGCTTCACGACCGACTACCCATGCAGCTGCACGTACTGCACCAGAGGCAAAGTTCATACGGTTGGTCGCTTTATGGGTAATTTCAACACGTTCGCCATCCGCAATAAACATCGCAGTATGTTCACCAACAATGTCACCACCACGAATCGTTTGGAAGCCAATGGTTTGACGTTCACGTGGACCCGTATGACCTTCACGGCAATACACAGCATCTTGTTTTAGGTCACGTCCTAAAGCACCGGCAATGGCTTCGCCCCACATTAGCGCTGTACCTGATGGTGCATCAACTTTATGACGATGATGGGCTTCAATCACTTCAATATCCACAGTATCGCCAAACACTTTTGATGCCAATTCAAGAAGTTTGATTGAAACGTTTACACCGACAGAATAGTTCGCTGCATAGACCACTGGAGTTTCTGTTGCTGTTTCATCGAGATAAGCTTTTTGCTCATCATTCATACCTGTGGTACCAATGACAATCGCAACACCTGCTTCACGGCAAAGTTTAAGATGCTGTGCCGTTGCTGCAGGTGCAGTAAAGTCGATCACGACATCACAATCTTTTAAAACTTCAGCAAGGTTACCAACAACCTTTACGCCAACCGCGCCAATCCCTGCAAGTTCACCGGCATCTGCACCGACCAAGCTACTTTCAGGACGTTCTACCGCAGCAGCCAATTGATAACCAGCTTGCTGAACCGCCTGAATTAAGATGCGTCCCATACGACCGCCTGCGCCCAAGATACCAATACGTGGAGCTGCTGACATAACATTTTCCTAATGTTGATTCGAAATTGGTCTTACTATATCAAAACTCCATGCGCAGGCTAAGTTACAAACAAAAAAATCCTGCATTTTCCGGAGTCATTGTACAAATCAAGCTCTTCGACAGACGCTGACTATTCCCTCACCAAGTTTAGGCATTTTCACGGTATGATAGGCGCGTTCTATTGATCTTGAATATTCATGAAAACCCTATTGTATCTTTGTGCGGCAGTCTGTATTGCATTGGCATGGCTGATTCCGATTCATTACCGACCTTGGGCCACGTATACCGGTGAGCTTTATACCTTCTTTGCTCTGTTTGCCTTAGCGGCAACCTTCTTTAAAGAAAAGCTCATGGTGGCAAAAATTTCCTTGCCCCTGTTGCTCTTAGCGTTGATTCCCTTCATCCAACTGGCTTTTGGGCAGGTATATTATTTTAGTATCGCCTTGCTCTGTATGCTGTTTGTGTTCAGCTTCTGGCTGTGTATCAATCTTGGTTTCAGCCTCTCGCAAGGTACGGAAAAACGCGAAAAAACCTTCCTATACCTAAGCTATACCTTTGTTGCATCTGGGGTCATGACGGGACTCATCGCAATATGTCAGTGGTTAGATTTCGACTCGTTTCTTCCTTTTGTGATGAAAATTAGTGGAACTACGCGCCCATTTGCAAACTTTGCTCAGCCAAATAACATGGCCACGTTTCTGCTCATGTCCTTGTTAGCCTGCTTATATGTTTATGAACAGCAAAAAGTTAAAACCCGCTATTTGGTCGCTTGTGCAATTCCTATTTTAATTGGGGTCGCGCTCAGCCAATCTCGCACCTCTTGGGTGGCAAGTATCTGTGTCCTAGTCTATTTGGCTTATGCACAGTACAAAGATTATATCCGTCTTCGCTGGTTTTACAGCTTGGCCTGGTTTATCGGCTTTGTGGCACTGATTGTATTGATGCCAAAATTAAGTCAAATCATGAGCCAAATATCCGACATGAATATTCAAGAAAGTCGTGACGTAGCCGAACGTGCTGGTGGAGATATGTCTCGTTTAGCCATTTGGCAACAAATGGCGCATGCCGTAGCTGCACAGCCTTGGTTTGGCTATGGTTGGCATCAAACCAGTAGCGCTTTTGTCTCGATCTCTGACACGGTACAAGGGCCTGTATGGATTCGTAGCTCACACAATTTTATTTTGGATTTCTTATTGTGGAATGGCGCCATTATTGGTGTGCCTTTCTTAACCTATTTCGCTTATTGGGGCATCCAATTACAGAAGTTAGCCAAGTCTGCATTATCTGTGATTGGCCTATTGATGGTCGGTGTCTTCGTTATTCATGCCATGTTGGAGTTTCCGCAAAACTACGCATATTTCTTACTGCCTGCGGGTTTTATTATTGGGATTCTTCAAGCAGCGAAGCCACAGACGGCTACTTTAAGCCTGTCTCCGTGGTTTATCCGCATTGTTTTCGTGATTGGCGCCGTGCTGATTACGGTGATTTATCGTGATTATGCCAATGCAGCGATTCAGCTGGGTCAGGCATCAAAATATGAAAAAACACCGGAGAAAATCACCAATCATGAGCCGATCTATTTGCTCACGGAATTTAGACATCGGGTAGCGATTATTCGTTTAAATCCATATTCCATCGTTTCTGAACAAACCATTCAGGATACTGAAAAATTGGTTCGCAGCTATCCAGCGAAGTACCACATCATTAAATATGCACGTTTATTAGCATTTAATGGTCGTGAGGCTGAAGCACGTCATCAGCTACAGCGTCTTAAAAATATCTATAGGCTGGACATGAGCTATGAGAGTTTATTAGCGCCTATATCACAGCCGAAACCTTAAAACGCTCATTAAAAAAGCCTGCAATTATGCAGGCTTTTTTATAGCTAAGTTCACATCACAGCGAACTCAAGCAAATCATATCAATTAATCAAATAAACGGTCGAAGAATGATTTTTTCTTCGGAGATGATTTATTGTCATCGCCATCCATCGTGTCTTGTAACTCTTTCAACAATTCACGTTGACGAGCCGTTAAGTTTACAGGCGTTTCCACCACAATACGGCAGAGTAAGTCACCGGTCATGCTGGTACGTACAGGTTTCACACCTTTACCACGTAAGCGGAACAACTTACCAGTTTGAGTCCCTTCAGGTACTTTCAAGCTCACACGACCATCGAGAGTCGGAATTTGAATTTCTTTACCCAATGCAGCATCTGCAATGCTTACAGGCACATCCATATACAGGTCAGCGCCATCACGTTGGAAGATTTCGTGTTCACGTACCACCACTTCTACATATAAGTCGCCTGCTTGGCCATCACGGATCGCCTCACCTTTGCCACTTAAACGTACGCGGTCGCCATTGTCCACACCTGCAGGAATGGTCACTTCTAAAGTTTGCTGACGGTCAGAAACCCCTGAACCATGACATTTATTACATGGGTTCTTAATAATTTTACCTTGACCACGACAGGTGCTACAGGTTTGCTGCACAGAGAAGAAGCCCTGTTGCATACGCACTTGACCTGCACCATGACAAGTTTTACACGTTTCGACATCATTTGGATTTTTAGATCCTTTACCATTACAGGCATCACATGGCGCTGGCGCAGTAAAGGTAATGGTTTTTTTCACGCCTTTTACAGCTTCCTCAAGGGTAAGCTCCATAACATAGCGTAAGTCTGAACCACGGCGTGCACGTTGCTGACCACCACGGCCACCACCGCCAAATGCGCCACCGAAAATGTCGCCAAACTGACTAAAGATATCTTCTGCGCTAAAACCGCCACCGAAGCCACCGCCGCCGCCCATGCCGCCTTCAAAAGCTTGATGTCCCATACGGTCATACATACTACGTTTTTCGCTGTCCGATAAAACTTCATATGCTTCTGCAGCTTCTTTGAATTTTTCTTCAGCTTCTGGGTTATCTGGATTACGGTCAGGGTGATACTTCATCGCCAACTTACGGTAGGCTTTTTTAATTTCATCATCACTTGCGGTTTTAGATACACCTAAAACCTCATAATAATCACGTTTAGCCATGTCTGGCGATGCTCCTCACGGAATTTAATTTAATACTTAACTGTGGTCTGAAATTGGGGAATCAAACCATTTTTTCAAGGGGTAGGCAGGAAAAAAATAAATTGACTTAGAAAACAGCCTTATTTTTAACGAATTTGGATAGACCTTGGATCCATGCATTTAATAAATACAAAAAGGCAATCGCAGCAAAGACCACACCAATTACCGTGCATGCAGTCACCCAAAGATAGGTGTCCCAATAATAGAAGAATAAAGGAATAAACCACAGTGCGGCAAAAATGGCCATCATCGAATAAATCACAACGGTGCGCATGACCCAAAGCGCTTGGGCTTGGAGCCAAACTTCTGCAGAATCGATTTGAGTCACTTTGCGTGCAAAGCCGTAGGCAAATACACCACTAATCAGGGTAAATAAAGCGAAAAACATGAAGACATAAGAAATCGCAACATAACGGCGATACTTAGCTAAACTCTCTGCTGTCATCTGTGATTCAACCCCGTACACCACAATATGCCGCGCTGCACTTGTGGTTGTTTTACTTTTTAAAAATGTCTTTGTAGATCAGGTGCTACTATAGAGAAAAATTCAATATTTCGCACCCAATATTATGACACTTTTAAGGATTCTGCTGAGTTTTTTTCACTTTAAACCACTGTGCATATAGCGCAGGTAAAAAGAACAAGGTCAGCAGGGTCGCCACGATCAATCCACCCATAATCGCCACGGCCATTGGACCGAAGAAAATACTGCGAGAAAGTGGAATCATCGCCAATACAGCAGCCAATGCAGTCAACACAATTGGACGGCAACGACGCACAGTTGCATTGATAATCGCATCCCAAGCCGACTCCCCAGACTGAATATCTTGTTCAATCTGATCAATCAAAATCAGTGAATTGCGCATAATCATTCCTGACAGTGCAATCGTGCCGAGCATTGCCACAAAACCAAAGGGTTTATTGAACAATAACAGGAATAACACCACGCCAATAATGCCCAAAGGTGCAGTTAAAAATACGATCATCGCCCGTGACATGCTACGTAGTTGAATCATCAATAAGGTCATGACAACTGCGAGGAATAATGGCATGCCCGCATTTACAGAAGTTTGACCACGTGCTGACTCTTCCACAGTACCGCCTACTTCGAGGAGATATCCATTCGGCATCTCTGCACGTAACTGATCAAATGAATCTTTTAACTCACCCACCACCGTTGCAGGTTGCAATTTACTGCGAATATCCGCGCGCACAGTAATGGTCGGTAAACGGTTACGATGCCAAATCAAACCTTCTTCAAAGCTATACTCAATTTTCGCAATCTGCGCCAATGGCAATGAACCACCATTGCTGGTCGGTACTGCCAAACTGCTGAGCGAACCGACATCCAATCGCTCCGCTTGATCACCACGCATCCGAATTTCAATCAGCTCTCGTTTCTCACGATACTGATTAATCACCGCACCACTGATTGAACTATTCAGGAAGTTCGACAGATCTAAGCTGGAAACCCCCATTTGACGTGCGCGATCTTGGTCGATGTCCAGTTTAATGACTTTGCTTGGTTCACCCCAATCCAAATGCACATTGGTGGTGTTCGGGTTTTCACTGACTTTTGCAGACACGCGTTGTGCCCACTCTCGAACCAAGCTCAGATCTTCACCCGACACGCGGAACTGCAATGGATAACCCACAGGTGGGCCATTTTCTAAAAGTGAAACGCGAGTACGTACTTCAGGTAAGAGCTTACGGATTTCTTCTGCTAATGACTGACGAATTTCATTGCGATCATCTAAAGATGAAGCCAATACCACAAACTGAGCAAAACTGGCTTGGGGTAACTGCTGATCTAGAGGTAAATAAAACCGCGGTGAACCTGTCCCCACATAAGCCACAAAATTATCAATGCCTTGTTTTTTCGACAAGAACGCTTCGACTTTTTTTACGGCCGCTTCTGTGGCTTTCAGAGATGCACCTTCCTCGAGCTTTAAATCCACTAAAATTTCAGCACGGTTTGACGGTGGGAAGAACTGCTGTGGTACAGTTTTAAACATTAAAATCGATAACACAAAGATGCCAACCGTCGCTGCAATCACCGTCTTGCGATAAGTCACACAAGTGTCAACCCAACCACGGAAACGTTGATAAAACGGCGACTGATAAGGATCGTGATGTTCCCCGGGATGATGCACCATCGGCTGAGGTTCAGGTTGTTTGCGCAAACGTGCCCACAGGCGCTGATACCATGGGGCTTTTTGTACCAAATCTTTGTTGAAGTCGGGTAGTAATTTATCCCCTAGATAGGGAACAAACAGCACCGCTGCAAACCATGACACCACCAATGCGGTGGTGACCACTTGGAAAATCGAGCGAGTGTATTCGCCTGTGCTCGATGCGGCTGTGGCAATCGGCAAAAAGCCGGCCGCAGTAATCAATGTTCCTGTCAGCATTGGAAATGCAGTGGTCCGCCATGCATGTCCAGCGGCTTGTAACCGGCTATAGCCCTGCTCCATTTTGATCGCCATCATTTCGACGGCAATAATCGCATCATCCACCAATAAACCGAGTGCGAGAATTAACGCCCCCAAAGAAATCTTGTGCAAACCGACATCAAACATCTGCATGCCAGCAAAAGTCATGGCCAAGACCAAGGGAATGGAAAATGCTACAACCAATCCCGTACGGAAACCCAAGGAGAAGAAGCTCACCAATAGGACGATAATCACCGCCTCAGCGAGGACTTTCATAAACTCATTGACGCTGCGCTTCACGGCAACAGGCTGATCCGATACTTTTTTTAGTTCCATGCCCAAGGGCAAAGTTTTTTGCAAGCGGGCAAATTCTGTTTCTAGGTTTTTACCCAAAGCCAAAATGTCGCCACCTTTACGCATCGACACGGCAATGCCTAAACCATTTTCGCCCATAAAACGCATACGTGGTTGTGGTGGATCACTAAAGCCGCGATGTACATCAGCCACATCACCCAATTGAATCGTTCGACCATTCACCAATAAGGGCATCTGACGCAGTTCATCAATGTTTTGTAAATTGCCGCTGACACGCACTTGAATCCGGTCTGAATCGGTTTCAAAAAAGCCGGCACTGGCAACCGTGTTTTGCTGCTGCAAGGCTTGTTGAATCGCCGTCACAGGTATGCCCATTTGCGTAGCTTTGGTGTTGGAAATTTCAATCCAAACTTTTTGATCTTGTAGACCAATCAAATCCACTTTCGCAACGTCTTTGACTCTTTGTAACTGGAGCTGTAAACGGTCGGCATATTCCTTCATGGTGGCATAGTCAAAGTCTTTGCCGGTCAGCACATAGATATTACCGAAGGTGTCACCAAACTCATCATTAAAGAAAGGACCTTGCACCCCAGATGGTAATTGATGGCGAATATCATTGACCTTTTTACGCACGGTGTACCAAACATCGGGGACTTGCTGCGAACGTAGACTGTCCTTGGCCACAAAGGTCACCATGGATTCACCCGGACGTGAATACGCCATGATGCGTTCATACTGCCCCGTAGTCATCAGTTCTTTTTCAATCCGATCGGTGACCTGTAGCGAAACTTCTTTGGCTGTTGCACCAGGCCAATAGGTTTGAATCACCATGACTTTAAAGGTAAATGGCGGGTCTTCACTCTGCGACAATTTGGAATAGGAAAATATCCCAACGATGCCCAGCAGAATCATAAAATAAAGGATTAAGCCTTTATTTTTCAGTGCCCACTCAGACAAGTTAAAATTCATTATTTAACTCCTGTCTGAATGTATACCGCACGATTTTCACGATCAACGGGTTGTATTTTTTGTTTTTCGCGGAGCAAATGCACGCCGCCAACTACCACAAAATCCCCTGCTTGCAAACCACTGAGTACGGGCACGCTGTCACGTCCGTATTCGCCTAAAGTTACTGGAACTTTACGTACCGTATTATCTGCATTGACCACCATCACATACGCCTGCTGACCACTCGCAGACACACTCGATAACGGCACATGCAAAACATTCTGCTGTGCTTTGGTTAAAAATACCCGTGCACTTTGCCCCAGTTGAATGGCGCTATTGCCTTCACGCAATGCCACCTTGACACTATATGTACGAGACTGATCGGCTGCAGGACTAATTTCACGCACATAGCCTGCAAATTTTTCCTGTGGTTTCGACCACAAGGTGACCCATGCATCCTGCCCTGTTTTAATTTCAGTAACCGCTTGTTCAGGCACACCAATGACCACTTCACGTTCACCAGCTATCGCCAATTGAAATGCCGGTTGTCCTGCTGCAATCACTTGACCAATCTCAATATTGCGCTCAGTAATGACCCCAGTTTTATTGGCAATTAATTGGTTATAACCGGTCTGATTACGACTCACATCATAATTTGATTGAACTTGCTTTAAGTTCGACTGTGCTGCTTTATATTGGTTTTCTACAGCATCGTACTGCGAGCGACTCACGGCATTGACTGGCAATAATTGCTTAAAGCGTTTTAGTTCATCTTCAGCAATTTGTGCAGCGGAACGCGCACTTTCAAGCTGCGCTTGTGCTGCATTCAGTTGCAACTGTGCATCTTTGACGTCTAATTTTGCCAAGACTTGCCCGACTCGGACTTGGTCTCCAACATCGACATAGCGCTCAGTGATTTGACCGCCAACCCGAAAAGCTAAAGCTGTTTGCTGGCGTGCTTGTACATCACCCGCATAACTTTTTTGTTCAAAATGTGTGGCGCCCGGCTGAGTCACCATCACAAATGGCACTTCCTGTTCCGTTTGGGCTTTATCCTTGCTGCATCCCCATAAGGTCACACTGCAAACGATAATCATGCTGACAACTGTGGTCTTAATCGTACTCATGAAGTTCGCTCTTAATAAAAAGTCTTTTTTAGGGCAGAATATTATTCAATTAATTTGGTTATTTTTTAATTAATAAACCATGCGGTACATTAATTAGATTAATTATCCGAAATCAATGACCTTTTCGCCTTTTTTGGAATTTTTTCAGCAAATGAATGTCGGCCGCCCAAAAGACTTAGAAAAACGACAACGGATTTTAGAGTCTGCAAAACAATTATTTTTAGAAATGGGCTATCACGGTTGCAGCATGAATCAGATTGCGCAACATGCAGGGGTCACCAAACTGACGGTCTATAACCATTTTCAGGACAAAGCCACTTTATTTACCAGTGCAATTGAAGATACCTGTGAATATATTTTAAATACTCGCCCGCGACATCTGCACAGCGAAAGTCATTTTATGCAGGCTTTCGTTGAAATTTGTGAGTTGGGGCTGAACATCATGAATTTGCCAGAAGCCATTAAACTCGACTTATTACTTTTGGAGTTGGCTGCCGAACACAGTCCCTTGGTGGAACAGTTTTTCCGTGCCTCACATTTGAAAATGCGCCAAGTCTGGGAGAATTTCTTTCAAGACGCAGCGGCTTTAAATTTCATTCAGCAGGATAATCCTGCCAGACAAACTGAACTGATTGTGTCGCTACTGATGGGCCTACGCCATCAAGAAGTCTTATTGGGCATGCGCCCAGTACCTGAAACAGCAGAGCGACAGGCCATTATTCACTCTGCCATCGACATCTTTATGCTGAAATATCAACTCAGCACACAGAGCTAAGCATTTTCTGAAATATTTCAAGGCTAAACTGAAACAAATGGCATAGCTATTGCTCATTTAGCTAGAAAAGTCATCCGACTTTTGTCTGTACCCCCTTTTGCCACGGCACTTTCGGGGTATAGTCGAGACAGGAATACGCGGAGAAATAACAAATGATTCAACAAATTGATGCTCCATTACGTGAAGACGTGCGCTTACTGGGCAATTTATTAGGTGAAACCCTAAAGCAGCATGCAGGACAAGATTTGTTTAATCAGGTAGAGCAAATTCGTGCTTTATCTAAAGGCGCACGCGATGGACAAGTTGAAGCTGAAAAACAGTTAGAACAATTATTTTTAAATTTAAAAGATGAAGAAATTTTGCCTCTGACCCGTGCATTTACGCACTTTCTCAACTTTGCCAATATTGCCGAACAGTACAATGTGGTGCGCAGCCGTCGCCAAAGTGAGTTTGATGAGCAAGCACCTTCACCGAATCCACTCGATCATTTATTTGAAAAATTTAAAAGCAATAACATCAGTGCGGAACAACTGTTCCAACAAATTTGTGAATTAAAAATTGAATTGGTCCTGACTGCACATCCAACCGAAGTCAGCCGCCGTACCTTGATCCAAAAATATGATGGTATTAATGATTGCCTGTTTAAAATGGATCAACAAAAACTTACGCCACGCGAACGCAAAGCCGTACTGGATGATTTAAAACAACTGATTTGCTCGGCATGGCAAACGGATGAAATTCGTCAACATCGCCCGACGCCTGTCGACGAAGCCAAATGGGGCTTCACGACCATTGAACAGACCTTGTGGAATGCTGTACCCAAATTCATGCGTGAATTGGATGGCATGGTTCAAGATCATTGTGGCAAGACGTTGCCTTTAAATGTTGCCCCTGTGCGCTTTGCATCATGGATGGGCGGTGACCGTGATGGTAACCCAAACGTCACCCATAATATTACTCAAGAAGTGCTTTGGCTTTCACGTTGGAAAGCTGCCGACTTGTATTTACGCGATATCGAAGACCTGCGCTGGGAACTTTCGATTCAAGAATGCAGTAAAGAACTCAGTGATGCTTTGGGGCATTTTCACCCTGAGCCGTATCGCGAATATCTCCGTGATGCGCGTGAACGCCTCAAAGCCACTCGTCACTGGTTGGCACTGAAACTCCGTGGTGAAGATGCTGACGATAGCCAAGTCATTAAAAGCCGCCATGAGCTGCTCGATCCACTATTGGTTTGCTACCGTTCACTGATTGACAGCGGTTTACCTGAAATTGCCAATGGTCAGTTACTCGACTTTATTCATCGAGTGAATTGCTTCGGTATCGAATTACTCAAACTCGATATTCGTCAGGAGTCGACTCGTCATCGCCAAGCGATTTCTGCCATTACTGAATATTTAGGTTTAGGCAATTTTGAAACATGGACGGAGCAAGCCCGTCAAAACTTCTTGATTCAGGAACTGCAAAGCAAACGACCACTGCTACCGAAGTTTTTAAATGAACCGAAACAAAGCCTGATTGAACATCCAGATGTACAAGAAGTCTTTGCAACCATGCGCACTTTGGCAGAACAGCCACCTGAAAGTTTAGGGGCTTATATTATTTCCATGGCCGAACATCCGAGTGATGTCTTGGCTGTATTGTTACTGCAAAAAGAAGCCGGCATCAAACAAGCGCTACGCGTCGTGCCACTGTTTGAAACTTTAAAAGATTTGGATGGTGCAGCCCGTACCATGAATACCCTATTCAATATGCATTGGTATAAGCAGCATATTCAGGGTAAACACGAGGTGATGATTGGCTATTCAGACTCAGCCAAAGATGCGGGCTTTATGTCGGCAAACTGGGCGCAGTATCGTGCACAGGAAGAATTAACCGCAGTTGCGAAAAAACATGATGTACAACTGACATTATTCCATGGCCGTGGCGGTTCAATCAGCCGTGGTGGAGCGCCGACACAGCAAGCCCTATTTTCACAGCCACCAGGCTCCATTTCAGGGGCGATCCGTGTCACAGAACAAGGGGAAATGATTCGCTTCAAGTTTGGATTAGAAGGCATTGCCTTACAAAACTTAGAAATTTACACCGCAGCGACCTTAGAAGCGACATTATTACCACCGCCTGAACCGAAACAGGAATGGCGTCAGCTCATGCACAGCATGACGGATCTGTCGGTACAGGTATATCGTCAAACCGTGCGTGAAAATCCGCATTTTGTAAAATACCTACGGACTGTGACACCCGAACTGGAGCTACAAATGTTACCGCTCGGTTCACGCCCAGCCAAACGTAAAGTTAGCGGTGGAATTGAGTCATTACGTGCGATTCCTTGGGTGTTCGCATGGACGCAAATCCGTTTGATGCTACCTGCTTGGCTCGGTACAGGTGCTGCGATTAATCAAGTGATTGATCAAGGTCAAAAGCAGACACTCGAAGAAATGTTGGAGCAATGGCCGTATTTCCAAACCCTGATTGATATGTTGGAAATGGTCTTGTCTAAGGCTGATGGTCATGTGGCGCTATATTATGAGTCTCATCTGACGGATGACGCAGACCTCAAACAGTTGGGCGAAGAGTTACGTCAGCGTTTACGTGATGCGGTACAAACGCTATTAGCACTCAAAGGTGAATCGAAATTACTTAGCAGTAACGATGTGCTCGACCAATCCATGAAGGTGCGTAAGCCTTATTTATTGCCGCTACATTTACTACAAGCCGAACTGATGAAACGCCGCCGCGCTTACCTTGCCGAGCGTCAAGCTGAAAATACCCCAGTCGACCATGCGTTGATGGTTAGCATCGCGGGTATTGCGGCAGGTTTGCGTAACACTGGCTAAATCTTCCAAGTTTTCAAAAAGCACACAGAACTGTGTGCTTTTTTTTTGATCAGTCATATTGGTTTTAATTTATTTTGGAATATATAAAATAAGAAAAATTTATGAAGAATTGGCTCTTATCCTATTTGATTAATTGCATGATTTAATGCCTTTTTTACACCCTTAAAACTTTTACCATTTGGTAAATTTACATGTAAAGTCATGTAATTAGTTTGAACAAAATATTTTTAAAAGAGATTAAATCTTCTAAAAAACAAGAGTATGATGTGCACAATTTATCTATTGAGTGCTCATTTTATGTCCAATTGGTTTCCCAAATGGCGCCCGTACGAAGGCAATATTGATGCACGTCCTGTAGGTACAAATGAGTACCTACCTCCGGTGCAAAGTGTTGTATTGGGGATACAACATGCCTTTGCAATGTTTGGTGCAACTGTCCTTGCGCCATTTTTGATGGGCTTTGATGCCAACCTTGCGATTTTAATGTCGGGGATCTGTACCATCCTGTTCTTCTTTATGACAGGTGGTCGTGTACCAAGTTATTTAGGCTCTAGTTTTGCCTTTATTGGTGTGGTGATCGCGGCAACCGGTTATGCAGCGTCAGGTACTGGCGCAGCAAATGCCAATATCGCATTGGCTGCTGGCGGGATTATGGCCTGCGGTATTTTATATGCCATTTTTGGTTTTATCGTGATGGCAACGGGTACCCGTTGGATTGAAAAACTCATGCCGCCTGTCGTTACAGGTGCAGTGGTGATGATCATTGGTCTCAACCTTGCCCCAGTGACCATTAAAGGGGTTGCCGGTAATAACTTTAATATGTGGATGGCTTTAGTAACCGTACTATGTATGGGTTCAATTGCTGTGTTCACCAAAGGTTTATTACAACGTCTATTACTCTTAGTTGGCCTTCTACTCGCTTACTTGGTGTATTACATCATTTCCAATGTCATGGGTCATGGCACACCAATCAACTTCATTCCAGTACAAGAAGCCGCTTGGTTTGGTGTTCCTCAATTCCATTCGCCTGTTTTTGATTTCAATGCCATGCTGATCATTGCACCGATTGCTTTGATTTTGGTGGCTGAAAACTTAGGTCACATTAAAGCTGTGGGCGCGATGACAGGTGAAAATCTGGATCCGCACATTGGTAAAGCTTTTGTTGCAGATGGTGTAGCTACCACGCTTTCAGGTGGTGTCGGCGGTCCGGGTATGACCACTTATGGCGAAAATATTGGTGTGATGGCAGTGACTCGCGTTTACTCAACTATCATCTTTGTCTTTGCAGGTGTATTTGCCATTTTCCTTGGTCTTTCACCAAAATTTGGCGCGATTATTCATACCATTCCGCAAGCCATTTTGACAGGTGCATCGATTGTTGTATTTGGTCTAATTACCATTGCAGGTGCGAAAATTTGGATTGAAAACAAAGTCGATTTCTCAAAAAACAAAAACCTGATGGTGGCAGCAGTCACGATTATTTTAGGTACGGGTGACTTTGCACTTCAATTCGGTAACTTCAACTTAGGTGGTATTGGTACTGCTACATTTGCAGCGCTGATTTTGAACTGGTTCTTTAGCTTGGGCGATAAATCAGAATAAGCCTCCAAAGCATTTAAAAAAAGAATACAACATTTATTTGAAAAGCGGCCGAAAGGTCGCTTTTTTTTATAGCTGTTCTTTCGGTAAGATAAGGCATTAGCCAAGGAATACACTGTATGCGACTGGATTTGTTCGACCTTCAATTGGTACTGCACATTGTAGACAGCGGTAGTCTGACCAAAGGCGCTGCTCGTTCTGCCATCTCGCTACAAGCAGCCAGTGAACGGATTAAAAAACTCGAACAGCATTACCGCACAGCCCTGTTCACTCGCCAAGCCAAAGGGGTCAAACTGACTCTTGCCGGTCAAACCTTGGTTGAACATGCACAGCGCATCTTAGGTGAGGGGCAACAATTAGAACACGCGATGCTGCCCTTTGGCCATGGGCTAAGTTCCAATATGACCTTATGGTGTAATTCATCTGCACAAAGTGAATATTTGCCGGTTTTGCTGCCACGCTATTTGCTGGAAAATCCCAATACACAAATTGAGCTGCATGAAGCCGAGTCTAAAGATATCATTGCAGCGATAGAGCAAGGTAATGCACAACTAGGCTTAATTTCAGGTTTCTTTAAATCTGAACAACTACAAACGCTTGAGTTTGCAGATGATCCGTTGGTGCTGATTTGTCCTATAACTCATGAATTGGCCTCGAGATCTAGCGTTAAACCCGCAGAGATTTTAAATTATCCCTTTGTCGGTTTGATGCAATATCATTCCTTGCAACAATCGATCGAGGCACAAGCCAAATTATTCGGCTGTGAAATTCAGTATCGGCTGCGTTTGCCGAATTTTGCCGCGATCGCGCAAGTGGTGGCGAATGGTGTGGGCGTTGCCATCATGCCAAAACGTGCGGCCCAACGATTAATCAGTTTGTATGCCTTTGCACAAGTTGAGCTCAGCGGTGACTGGGCCAATCGAAAACTGCTCCTTACCGCACGTAATTTTGATGATTTACCCTTAAATTATCAGCATTTCAGTCAGTTTCTACTATCACAAAAATCTACTTTAGATGGCCAAGTCTAGGCTTTAAATCACACCAAACTGGTGCAGCATCATATAGCCACCGAGGGCAATCAACCCGATAAAAAACACCTTACGGAATTTTTGTTCTGGAATGCGGTAACGAATTTTTTTCCCTGCCCACATCCCAATGAGCGCTGGAATCAGTGCCATGGCTGACATGGCATAATCAATCGGGAGATCTTCAACTGGATTTTGCTGTAAGAACACTGCCAAACAAATGGTTGATGTGGTAAAGGCTAAACCGAGTGACTGTACGAGGTCATCACGTTTGAGCTGCAAACCTTGCAAATATGGCACCACAGGGATCACCACCACACCGGTCGCAACAGTCAGCGCTCCACCGAGATAACCGATCATTGGAGATAGCCATTTTTCATGTGGTGCAAAGTTCGGCAAGCTTTTGGCATAAAGCCCATACAGTCCGTATAGTGCCAACATGCCCCCCAGTAAAGCTTCACTTTTAAATTCACCATGTCCTAAAGTTGGAAAAATACTCCAAATTGAACCCACAATAATACCGAGCAGCAAGGGCCAAAAACGTTTAATCAGGCGCAGCACCTGCCCTTCGGCAAATAATTGCCAAAAGTTGGTGACCATAGATGGAATGATCAATAACGTCGCTGCCTGAAATGGACTGATCACCATGGTGAGTAAGCCCATCGATACCGCAGGCAGGCCTAACCCAATCGTGCCTTTAATTAGACCTGCGATTGCAAAAACTGTGATGACGAACCAAATCATGGCGAAACTCGCTGAAGAATTGGCTCTATGCTATGCAATTCAGGCACTTTGAAAAATCAGTGTTTTTGGAATAGAGCCTCAATAAAAAGTTGAGGCTAGGTTATAGCGTCTAAAGCAGATAGCGTAGATGGGCTAAACAAACTCTTTTGATTTCGAATAAGTTATAAGCGTATTGGTGGAATAGTGATATAAAAACCGTTCCAATATGCTGTTTACTAGAACGGTTTTTAATAAAATATTGATACTTATAGGAAAATTTCAAGAATTTCGTATAAGGTGTATTATGTTAATTTTAGTTTTTCTTTACTTTAAAATGAATGTCTAAATACACTAGAGAATGGTTCTATGAATATGAAAACTGAACCTTGGATTGAGGATAATGATCCCTTAAAGCCCTATTATGGAAAATTGAGTAATAAGGAATATACCGATATTTCTAATATATTTACTTTATGGATTAATCATAAGAAT
>NZ_VPEW01000017.1:0-70285 GCF_013416965.1 Acinetobacter sp. YH1901134
TCACATGCGTAATCTGCATGAGTAGGAACGTCATGCAGTAATACAGAAATTTCTTTATTCATTAAGCCACTCATTAATAATTATCTTAAGATTTCCTAAAATTAACATAATACACGTTATACGAAGTCAAAAAATGGGAGCTAAGCTCCCATTTTTAATGAAATTTTTTAAATAAGGCTAGGATGTGCATCTAAGATTCTAATTAATGTTGCCGCTGGTCCTGTCGGATAGCGTCGGCCTTGTTCCCAGTTTTGCAGGGTGCGATGACTGATGTGGAGACGTGCAGCAAATTCGCTTTGACTTAAACCAGTTTTTTCTCGGACTTCCTTAATATCAGGTAATTCAAGTTCGGTTGTTCGACTAGCTTTGATTTTTTTGCGTTTGATTGCTCCAGCTTCTTTAATCGAAGCGACCAAGTCATCAAATAAATTGTTATCCATGAAATTGCTCCTTCACGAGTTGGCGCAGAATGGCGGTTTCTTTATCCGTTAGATCATCTTTTACAGATTTTGGATAAGCCACCAAGAAAAAGATTTGATCATCCTCATTTACCCAATAGTAAATTACTCTGATACCGCCACTTTTACCTTTATTACCTTGAGCGCAACGTACTTTCCGAATGCCACCACCATTCTTGATCAAGTCACCTTTATCAGGTTGAACCAATAGATCTTGTTGAAGTTGACGATATTCCTCATCAGATACAAGGTCTTTGATTTGCTTGGTAAAGATACTAGTTTCAATGAATAACATAGATTCTATGTACGTCAATGGCGTACAAGTATTCTAGCAGTTTCCACATTAAAAAACGAGAGCTGCTGCCCTCTGTTATTCCCAAGTAGAAATGTCCTATATGGACATTTCAAAGTCAAGCACAGGATTCAGATTTCGTTGTTCAATCGCTGTTTTCTGTGCTTGTCTACGTGGCATCTTTTGAGAACGATTGCGTTTGTTTTGGTGTTCCAGTTGTTCATGCTGTTGTTGAATATGTGCCACCACAGAACCCAAACGTTTATTCTCAACAATCTCTCGTTGATTGAGCTGACTTAATTTATCGAAGATACTGTAATTGATTTTTCTTCCCTGATATTCAATGGCTACAGTACCATCCGGATATTCCAGGAACTCAAGATACTTGCCGACCAATCTTTGATTTTCTTCGCTGTTTTCCAAAATATATACGCATTTATCATAAGTAATCGTCAAGCTGTTCGTGACCCTGCGGAGTTCACGCCAGGTAAAAATATCATCTAATTCTTCGGCTGTTTCAGTGATAGTCCGGTGCAGATCCTTGGGATTAAAGGCCATCTTGGCGAATTTACGATTAAATTGCTCAATAAAGCACGGCAGCCACTTATTGGCATCTGCAATTGAACTGATGCCTTCCAGACGCATCTTCTTGATCAAACGGTCTTGAAGGGTTCTATTCGCGCGTTCTACGCGTCCTTTAGCCTGTGGTGAGTTGGCAAAGATAATATCAATCTTTAACTCATTCAGAATGCGTCCAAATTGCGTGATTTTGCTGTCCTGGCTCGATTTCTGGTTCACTCGGAAGACCGAATGTTTATCGCTATAAAAGGCCAGGGGCTTACAATATTGTTCAATATAGGCTCGGGTTGAAAGCATATAGTCGAAGGTCGTTTTCGCCTCACAGAACAGTGGCATCATCGATATAAACCAGCAAGCAGCACTTAGCAGCGCGTCCTTCGAACCTGTCATGATATGAGCCATCAATCTGGATTAGCTCACCGAAGCAATCCCGGTTATAACGTGGCTGATATGGACGTTTAAGGCGCTTGGATCGTGGAATCCAGAGGTCATTTGCAGTCATCCAGCGCCGAAGCGTTTCTACCGAAAGATCGAATCCATGCACGGTGGTGAGCTTTTCATGCGCTAAAGTGGGTCCGAAACCATAAAGTTGATCTGAAACAATATTGAGACACTTAAGTCTGAGTTCTTCAGGAAGTTTAGAATTGCTGATTTGGCCACGACCGGCATGAGCTAATGCAGCGGGACCTTGAGCTTTATATTTCTGCAGTAAGCGTCTGATCTGATGTTCTGAGATATGAAGTAGCTGAGCAGCCTGGGATTGAGTTATACGTTGATCACAGATTTCTTGCAAGACTGACAATCGGTTAAGTTCTTTATCCGACATAGACACCAACATATCAAACCGTCCGCTAAGGAAATTGCAAAAGCGCATATTCTAAAAGCGGACATTTTTACTTTGGAGAAACTGGACATTTCTATTTGGGGCTTACAGAAGAATTTCGTATAATATAGATTATGTTAAATATAATACCCCATCCATTAACTTCATATTTGTACTTATTTTACTTAATATCAATAACTTATACAAATAAAACTCCTAAGCAAAAATATGATATGTTGACCTAAATTGTAGTTCATGAAGTTCACACTATGTTTGAAGTTAAAAGTATTCATTTAGAACAAAAGATATCTAATGAGAACGAAATTAAATTATTGTTTGATACTGAATCAACATTTCCATGCTTATACCCATTATTATTTAGCTTGAAAGGGCTTTGTTGCACAAAGATTTAAAAGACAACACTCTGCTCATTTGAACAGAATTTAAGTGATAACTTGGGTAAGTGGTCGACCTAATTCCGTAAATCTGTTGAGGACTGCTACACGTGTATGTATCTCATTCACTTGGCTATCAAAACTCCTTGTACTGAGTTTATCTCCTAATAATTTAATGCAGTACATCTTAGTTTCAACCAAACTTCGCCGATGATAGCCTGACCATTTTTTCCATAGTGTCCTGCCTAAACGTTTAATTGTTCGAAGTAATTCATTTCGCTCTAGCGAGCTACTCTTTGTATCTTTCCATGGTTTCGCATTTTTCTTGGCGGAATCACTGCATACGCTTGCCAATCTGCAATGACCTGACGGCATTGCTTGGTGTCATAAGCTCCATCGGTATAAACAGAGTCAATTTGCTCATCTTGTGGAATCTGATTAAGTAAATCATCAAGCACCTGTGAATCACTGAAATTATTGGTTGTGAGCTGAATAGCGTGTAGTGTTTTAGCATCTATACCAATATGTAGTTTACGCCATTGACGACGATATTCAGGTCTATGTTTCTTACGCTTCCATTCACCTTCACCTAAAAACTTTAGCCCAGTAGAGTCTACGAGTAGTAGATGAAGACCACCACTACTTTTTTGATAACCAATTGTAATATCGATATGCCTTTGTCTTCTGCACAGTGTGGAATAATCTGGCGCTGTCCAATCTAATCCACAAAGCTTAATCAGACTTTAGACAAATCCAGTAACCATACGTAAAGACAGACGGAATAAGGATTTAATCATCAGAATAGGTTTGAAATTTTCATCAACATATTCTTGCCTTTCAATATCAACTTCTGTTATTTCAAGTGCATAATTTTGTGCCATTTCAAAAATTCTATTTTTATATCCTCCTTCTCTCCTCCATTTTTCTAACCATTGCCCTAAAAAATTTATCAGCAAATCCGCCATCTTGAATCAGCATCTGGGTCAAATCTGCACATTTTTGTTTAATGGTATCTTCTAGCAAAACATCTACACTTTGCATGGAGTCTGCTAAACATTGAATTTCCGCCGCGCGCTGAACCGTCCATAGCAAAAAGAATGCTTTTTCAATACTATTTTCACCAACAGCAACACCATGATTTCTCAGAACCAAAATATGTTTTTGTCCTAAACTCTGGATCATGCGCTTTTTTTCATCTTCAAATAATGTGATCCCTTCAAAGGTATGATAAGCCACGCGGCCAAACAATTGAGCGCCATAAAAATTATCGTTTTTAAACCCTTGTTGTTTCTGTGCAATTGCGCTGATTGGCGTAGTATGCGTATGGATTAAACAGCGAATATCATGTCGCGCCCCATGTACCGCGCTGTGCAAAGCAAAGCCAGCAGGATTGGCATCATATTCAGAGGGCGTTACTTTATTCCCAGACAAATCTACCTTAAGTAAGTTTTCAGGGGTTATTTCTGTGTAATTGAGACCAAAAGGGTTCACCAAATAATAGTGTTCATTGCCCGGTAAGCGAGCTGAAACATGATTAAAAATTGTCTCGGTCCAGCCAAAAAAATCAATCAAATGGTAACATTGGGCCAGCTTTACCCGTAAATCCCATTCTTCCTGACTGACATCCATTGGCTTTTGAAAATTATTATTCATGTTGAAGATCCCTCATTTTTTATCGACTGAGCACTTAAAAAATGGCTTAGTTCATAAATTATTTTTGTCACAGGCAACTCGCAGCCGTAGCGCTCAGCTAACTCAAACACTGCATCGGCAATATTTGCCAATTCCAGTGTTTTCTTGTCTTGGTAGTCATACCACATCGATGTATAAATTGAGCCCATTTCTGCACCCAGCTGCATAAAGGTATTTGGATCAATTGAAATCCGCGCACTGTAGCAAGCGGCTACACTTCTGACTTCCTGAGTAATGGATTTGGAAATTGGACTTAAATAAGTATTTGAGTAGATTTGCTCTAAAGTCGTATTGGCGACCACAGACAATGGATTTGAACTGAGGTTGGCAATCACTTTCGTCCAGATTTGATCGCGAATATTTTCGACTGGCCGTGCTTCAATGCCACTATTTTCAAATAAGTTCACCAAATCTTGTAGCCGATCTGACATTTGATGATTCGGCTCCCCAAAAATCAGCAAATGCGGATTTGTAGATTTGACCTGCCCCAGCCCCTGCAATTGTGCCGTGATAAATACTACGGCACCAATCAAGTGTTGCAGAGGAAAATTTTCAGTCAGGGTATTGTGCGGGTCTAAAGCTCTGATTGTGGCTAAAGGCTGTTGTTCGGTAATGCCATAAAAATACCAAAAAGGAATCCCGTTCATTAAAGGAATAATTTGAGTCTTTTCATGCAGCATACGTTTCAAGTTGGGCATAATTTCAGTTAAAGCCTGAAATTTAGTCGCGATAAAAATATAATCTTGATCGCTTAAATCATCTTGATCGCTGACCACTTGCACAGGATAAATATTATGCTGACCGGTTAAGTCCTCTAAATGAATTCCATGTACTTTAATGTGCTGATAATTTTCGCCACGTGCGAGCAAACGTACATTGTGGCCTGCAAGGATAAGCCTTGCAGCCACGACACAACCAATTGCACCTGCACCATAGACGAGAATTTTTGAATCTGAATTCACTTCTGCCTCCATGCAAATCAATGTTGTTGAGCGGTATTAAATTACACCGCTAAAATATCCTGATGTTTGCTATTGATGCCTAAATAACTTTCAATAATGCGTGGATCTTCTACAAGATCACTGCCTTTACCGTGCATAGACAGTTCACCCATTTCTAACACATAGGCATAATCTGCAAGCTTTAATGCGGCACGTGCATTTTGTTCAACCAATAAAATAGACACGCCTTGCGAACGTAAATGGTCGATGACTTTAAAGATTTCACGGGTAATTAACGGTGCAAGACCTAAGCTAGGTTCATCCAACATTAATAGTTTAGGCTTTGCCATAAGTGCACGCCCTACCGCCAACATTTGGCGCTCACCGCCAGATAATGTGCCAGCCTGCTGGCTATGGCGTTCTTTAAGGCGAGGAAAAATATCATACACTTCATTTAAGGTTTGACTCAGTTGTCGATCCCCCTGACGATAGCGCTGAAAAGCGCCAAGCATCAGGTTATCTTCAATACTCATTGAACTAAAAAGCTCTCGCTTTTCAGGCACCAGTCCTAAGCCTCTGACGACCATACGTTCTACTGCAGGACATTGCTCAACCGCACCATCAAATTCAACATTACCTTTAGAACTTAACAAGCCCATAATGGCTGAAAGTAATGTGGTTTTTCCTGCACCATTTGGCCCAACCACAGAGACAATCTGCCCCTCGTTTACGCGCATATTGAAATTGGTTAATGCCTCAACTTTGCCATAGGCAACACTGAGATTGGAAATTTCAAGTAAAGCCTTTCCTTGATCATTTTGAATGACATCACTCATGCAGCACCTCCAAGATAGGCTTCAAGCACCGCTGGATCTTTTTGAATATCCTCTGGTAAGCCTTCTGCAATTTTTTGACCAAATTCCATTACCACAATACGGTCTGCTAAATTCATCACAAAATCCATGTCATGTTCGACCAGTAAAATTGCCATGCCTTCTGCTCTTAGTTTATTCAATAAAGCGGCCAAGGCTTGTTTCTCTTTAAAACGTAAACCTGCTGCAGGCTCATCAAGCAATAACAAACTTGGGCTTGCGCATAATGCACGTGCAATTTCTAAGATACGTTGTTGTCCCAAAGCTAAACTGCCCGCTTCGGTATACAGATAGTCGCCTAAGCCAACGCGTTCCAACTGTGTTTTCGCTTCATTGAGTAAAATATTTTCCTCATCTCGGTCCATATAGAACATAGAAGAAAAAATACCTTTTTCACCGCGTAAATGCGTGCCAATTGCCGTGTTTTCTAGCACCGTCATTTCTGGCAAAATTTTGACATGCTGGAAGGTTCGGCTCAGTCCTAATCGCGCAATTTCACGTGATGGAATACCATTGATCTTTTGCCCTTTAAATATCACTTCGCCGCTGGTTGGTTCATCCACACCCGAAATTTGGTTGAACATGGTACTTTTACCTGCACCATTCGGGCCAATGAGTGCAAGTATTTCACCTGCATGAATCGATAAATTCATGTCATTGTTGGCAACTAAACCACCAAATTTTTTGGTGACATTTTTAGCCTCTAAAATCACACTGCCTTGTTCAGGTAATGTTGGCGTGGCTAAGGATTGAGAAACGGGATTTACCTTGGGATGGATATCTACGGGTTTAAATTTTGCTGGCACAAGTTTTGTGATGAATGACCATAAACCTGAAGGCGCTTTTTGCATTAATAGAATAATAATCAAGCCAAATACAATGGTTTCATAATGCCCTTCTGCGCCAAAAACAATTGGCAGGAAGTCTTGTAACCATTGTCGAACAAGGGTAAATATACCCGCGCCTAAAATTGCACCCCAAATACTGCCTACACCACCCAGTAACGCCATAAATAGGTAATCAATACCCATTTGTAAACCAAACGGTGTTGGGTTGATGAAGCTTTGTGTATGCGCATATAGCCATCCTGAAACGGAGGCAAATATCGAAGCGATCATAAATACAATCATTTTAGAGCGGAAGGTATTCACACCCATTGATTCTGCCATGACCTGACCGCCTTTTAAGGCGCGCATCGCACGACCTTCACGTGAATTGAGCAAGTTTTTGGTGACAATAATGGCAGCAAAAACAACCAACCAGATGAGGTAATACATTTTATTACCCGAATCGAAGGCATAACCGGCAATCGAGATATTTGGAATATTGGATATCCCTGAATGTCCGCCTAAAGACTCAATGGTAGAGAAGAAATAATATAAAGAAATGCCCCAAGCAATGGTGCCCAAAGGTAAATAATGTCCTGAAAGCTTGAGTGTCAGTCCACCAACCAATAGTGCAGAACATAAGGTAATTAAAATTCCGAACAACAGACCAAACCACGGATTGCCACCTGTCCAAGCCAAAAAGTTTGGCAGCTGTTCAGTGACGGTTAGGTAGGCCGTTGTATATGCGCCAATTCCGACAAGTGCAGCCTGACCAAAGGTGGTCATTCCACCCACACCAGTGACCAGAACTAAACCGAGGACAACCAATGCATTTAAGCCAATATAATTGAGTAACGTCACTTGATAGGTCGGTAAAATAAGCGGACTGATGAATACGATTAGAGCAAAAATTAAAATTAAGTATTTAGATTTCATTCTTCGTCCTCCTCTACATGGCGTGTCGTTAGGGATTTCCACAGTAAAAATGGAATAATGAGTGTGAAGACAATAATTTCCTTGTAATCACTGGCCCAAAACATAGAGAACGATTCAATAACTCCGACGACAACAGCGCCAATGGCCGCAAAAGGAAAGCTGATCAAACCACCAATAATGGCGCCAACAAAGCCTTTTAAACTTAGAATAAATCCAGAGTCATAATATAAAGTGGTGATTGGAGCAATCAGAATGCCTGAAAGCGCGCCAATAAATGCCGCCATAACAAAGGTGAGTTTTCCAGCAAAGATGGGTGAAATTCCCATAAGCTGTGCACCAATACGATTGACTGCAGTGGCGTGTAATGCCTTGCCATAAAGGGTTTTCTCGAAGAAATACCACAATACAAGGATCAAAATAAAGAATGCCGCGATGATCACCAACGTTTGGCTATTGACCGTTAAAGATCCAAGATTAAACGTTGCATCACTAAAGGATTGGGTTTGCGCACCATCAGGGCCAAATATAACTAAACCTAAGCCCACCAAAACCACGTGCACCGCAATAGAAACAATCAGTAAAACTAAAGGTTTTGCGCTAACCAAAGGTTGGAAAAAAGTGCGATAAATTTGAGGGCCCAACGGAATAATTGCCGCTAAGGTTAATATAATTTGTCCCCACATCGGTAACTGATCAAGGTGCAACTTATACATAGCCAGTAATAAAACACCTATATAAATTAGGCTTCCGGCAAATAGCTTGATATTAAAAATACTGTTGTGTCTGACTTTGGCATATAGATCTAATAAAGTATTTACCACAAAGAATGCAGCCACCAACCAAACAATTAAACTTGGTTTACCGGCCTGAATAGATGCCAAAGTAAGTGCACCAAAAACTGCAAATTCGCCCAGAGGAATTAATAATATTCGTGTCACTGAAAATACAAGAATAATGCACAGTGCCAATAAGGCATAAATCGCACCACTGGTGATGCCATCCTGTGCAAGTACCAAGGCAATATCTAAATCCATAACGTCTCCCCGCCTTTCCTGTGGGTGAGTCAATATTCGAGTAAAGGGACGCCTCCACCCGAATAATTTAACTTTTTATCTCTATCAGTTTTATTTCAAAAGCTTCCACTGACCATTTTTCACAATAATCATTTCACGACCACGTTTATCAAAGCCGCTGTGATCTGTTGGCGTCATGTTATAAACACCTTGAGTACCCGCCACTTCTTTTGTGCTTTCTAAAGCATTACGTAGTGCTGCACGGAATTGCGGAGTACCCGGTTTAGCTGTTTTTAAAGCGACAGGCACTGCTTTTTCCAACAAAATTCCAGCATCGTAAACGTTCGCCCCGAAAGTCGCAGGAGTCTGTTTATATTGCGTCTTGTAGGCGTTCATATATTTAGTAGCAACTGCTTTAGACGGATGGCTGCTCGGAATTTCATTAATCACCAGCATCAAACTCGCAGCTAAGATTGTATTTTCTACTTTCTTACCACCTAGTTTTAAGAACTGATCCAATGCAGCACCATGGGTTTGATAGATCTGGCCACGGTAACCGCGGTCAAATAGTGCTGTTTGAGGCGGAACTGCTGCACTGCCAGGTGCGGCAATTAAAATTGCTTGTGGCTTTTTACTGATCAGTTTCAGCGCTTGACCTGTCAAAGACGTATCTTGACGCTGGAAAGACTCCTGAGCGACGACTTGAATGCCATGCTTTTTAGCTAATGCACTCACAACCTTGCCCCAGTTTTCACCATAAGGATCAGCTGTACCAATAAATCCGATGGTTTTGAACTTACGTTTCACCATGTCTTGGATGAGAGCTGCAGCAATAATGTCGTCATTTTGAGTGGTCTTGAATACCCATTTTTTTTGAGCATTCATCGGTAAGACTACAGATGCTGTACCTACTGGCGCTAATAGCGGAACTTGTGCTTTTGCCACTGTTCCAATGACTGCTGAAGCATTTGGCGATCCTGATGGACCAATAATGGCATCGACATTATTTTCTTTAATTAATTTTTCAACTGCTTTTACTGATGCAGTCGGATCGCTGGCATCATCGAGTGAAAAATAACGTACAGTTTCATTGCCAATTTTTTTAGGCAGTAAAGCAATGGTATTTTTTTGAGGGATACCCACCATAGCGATTGGGCCAGATGATGAAGTAATCACACCTACTTTGATTTCAGCGTGTGCACAAACAATAGAGGCTGCCAAGACACTGGTTGCACATACTAATTTTCTTAAAGTCATTATTCTCTCCTTGCTATTCTTTTAACCTACACGTTAAATCCAATTAGAATTTCATGCTGTAAGTCGTAATGAATCGATTTTCTACAAAATCATTTCCTGCGCTATGACCCGCACCGTATTTGGTTGTGGTATCGATATAGCGCCACTCAAAGCCAAGTCCTTTCAACTTACCTTCTGGAACGGTGTAACCTAAGATAAAGTTTGCTTCGGTTTCTTTATTGTCTGTTAGACCTGGACGCTCAATATTAGTTCCATATAAATAACGTAGTGTGGTACGCAGACCTGGTACGCCTACATCTTTAAAATCATACGAATATTGTGCGTGATAGGTCAGTTCTTCAGGTTTAATAAACCCTAGTGTTGACCATGTATGTAAAAATGGTTGCGGTGCATATCCATCAAATGTTGGGAAGTTGGTTTCGCCTTTATTTTTTTGTACGCCTGCTGCGAATGAATGTGGACCATTACTTAAATTGGCTTGAACACCTAAAGTTTGACTATCAATATTTCCGTAATATGCATCACCATCTTCACTGTTATGGAAATAACGCGCATCCAATTTCAGCTTAGTTGTACCTACATTGGTGTTGTACGCTGCACTAAAAAAATGTTGCTGATAAATATCTTCAAGTTGCCCGAACCAATATGACCCATCAACTGCAGGAGTGAATTTATAGTCAAAACCAACATAGTTCAAACCATCACTTTCCATGTGTGGTTTACCTGGGGCAAATAAACTTAATTTCTCAAACTCATCATCATTACGTGCATTAATATGCGTGATGCGGCCCAATGAAAATTTTAAGTTATCAATTGATTTATTTTCAAATGCAGCACCTGCATAGGTCGTTACCAATTGACGTGACTCATCAATATAAGCGACTGGCGTACGTGGCGACAGCTCACCGATTAATAATTCAGAGTCTTTATATTTGAGCTTTAAGGTCGCGCCAAATTTATTATAGCTGCGTTCTTGCTTATTTTTGATTGGGTCGAATGGAAGAATCGTATCAGGTCTTTCAGCGTTATGATCAGTCAGACGTAAAGCATAGCTAGATGTCACATCTAATCCCATCTGTACTGGTGTATCTGTATAACCTGAACTAAATTTTAGACCAAGTGCTTGTGACCAGCTACCTACATTAGGGGTCGTTGTGTTATCACGCTCCATATAAAAATTTCTAAAATTTAGTGTGGTTTGGCTGTCTTCGACAAAATCAGCATACACAGCCCCATTACAACAGACGGTTAATAATGCTAATGCTGGTAATTTATTCATGTAATATCCTTATACAATACAAATCAATCGAATTTTTCTCATCTGTTCCAATCAATGAGTTAAGTCATCCCGACAAAGCTAGCCTCTATATTTCATGCCATCTCTGACCATTTTTTATGACTGCATCGCATCAATATTGTTTATTTACATGGAAATTTCAATGTTATTTTAAGTATATTTATATACCTTAAATAGTAAAATCGCCTAAATTATTTACACGAAAGGAATATTCATAAGTCAAAACATTATATTTTTTATGGAGATGAAGTTTTCAAAACGAAAAAATAGATTAATGATGTTGTAATGATCTGTAAGTTTGCTTGATTCTAATATTTCATTTGGAGCTTGTATTGCAATTAGCAAGACTTAAATATGTAACATCTATCAATATGAAATGAATGTAAATAAAAAAGTCCTATATTTAATCAAAGCTCATATAAATTAGTCACCTCGTTTTAGATGACCAGTTTCAATATTCGATTTTTCTAATTTTAGCTATTTTATTGGACTCAAATGAGCTTAATTAGTTTCATGATCATTTAAGCTTTATGTTAATAAGAACTATCCGACTTAGATTAATTTTTTAGAACTACATTCCTTAAATATACCTTTTAAGTATTTAAAGATACCAAAACAAGACTAGATAAGGCTATAACATTTAATTAAGGTATATATGAACGGATATACAATTTAAGAATCAATGCAGGCTTAACTCATACAACGATTGAATAATTATGTAGTGGACCAGCATTATGGCAACATGAAGGAGATAGCCATGACAGCCGCAAATGTTAAAATTTTTAACACGGAAGAAGTACAAAATTTTATAAATCTACTCAGTGGACTTGAGCAAGAAGGTGGTAATCCACGTATCAAACAAATTATCCACCGTGTAGTTTCTGATTTATTTAAAACCATCGAAGATTTAGAAATTACTTCTGACGAATATTGGGCGGCAATTGCATATTTAAACCAACTCGGTACAAGTCATGAAGCTGGATTGCTTTCCCCTGGTTTAGGTTTTGACCATTTCCTCGATATGCGTATGGATGCCGCGGATGCCGCTTTAGGTATTGATAACCCAACGCCACGTACCATTGAAGGCCCTCTTTATGTGGCTGGCGCGCCTGTGTCACAAGGCTTTGCCCGTATGGATGATGGCAGCGATCCAAATGGCCATACGCTTATTTTGCATGGCACAATTTACAATGCAGATGGTCAACCGATTCCAAATGCACAAGTTGAAATTTGGCATGCCAATACCAAAGGTTTCTATTCACACTTTGACCCAACTGGCGAACAAACACCGTTCAATATGCGCCGTACTATTATGACGGATGCACAAGGCCATTATCGTGTACAAACGATTCTGCCATCAGGTTATGGCTGCCCACCAAATGGTCCAACACAGCAATTGTTAAATCAATTAGGTCGGCACGGTAACCGTCCTGCGCACATCCACTTTTTTGTGTCAGCAGATGGTCATCGCAAACTAACTACGCAAATTAACGTTGCTGGCGACCCGTACACCTACGATGACTTCGCTTTTGCAACTCGTGAAGGCCTAGTGGTTGAAGCGATTGAGCATACCGATCCTGCGACAAGTCAAGCCAACGGCGTAGAAGGTCCATTTGCTGAAATGGTCTTTGATCTAAAATTAAGCCGACTTGTCGATGGAGTTGATAACCAAGTGGTAGACCGCCCGCGCTTGCAAGCTTGATGCAAATATAAATCTAATTTTGAATCTTGTAATCAGGCTGCCAGCAATGGACTAGCCTGATTTGCTTTACGGATAAATAGAAAATTATATGGATATTCGTATTTTTGATGCAGCACAAAATGAAATTTTAGCCATTCTTCCAGAGCGAAATAGGACTTTGGCTCGGCTTCGTGCCATCTTATTAGCAGGACAATTTCCCACCGTGACGGTGATTGGCAAATATAACCACGGTAAAAGCCGACTTTTAAATGAACTCATTGGCGATGACATTTTCTCTGTTGCAGATAAACGTGAAACCGTCACCCTATCTGAACATTTAAAGCATAATATTCGCTGGTTAGATGCACCAGGTTTAGATGCTGATGTCGCAGCCATTGACGACCAATATGCGCAAGATGCGATGTGGACCGAAGCGGATATCCGCTTAATGATCCATTCGGTTCGTGAGGGTGAATTCGATCCGTATGAATTACATTTATTTCAGCAATTCAAACAGGATGAACAGCAAACACGGCGCCAAAGCGTACTCGTGTTGACACAAATCGACCAAGCACCAGATGCAGATGTTTTAGCACATATTATTGACAGTATTAAGAAACAAGCGCCAGATGCCAATGTTCTGCCTGTTTCTGCAACGCGTCATCGCCAAGGCTTAGTCAATTCTAAACCACTCCTAGTTCAACGCAGTGGTATTCCAGAACTAAAGCAAAAGCTCAACAGCATGATTGAAAAAGTATCAACAGTACGCCAGTTTGAAAAAAATAAGATCTTTACTGAACTTAAATCAGAAACATCTGAATTGCAAAATTCGATTCAAACCAATATCCATCAAGTTACTGCAACACTTGAACAGCAATCTGAATCCTTTTTACATGATCTCAATCAAGTGCTAGACAAAGTTCGTGAGGATTTACAGCCCATTCTGCAGATTTCAGGAAAAGACGATTCTTTAGAACCAGATTCCTTTGCCAATATGTATAAAGTGACTGCGGGTAAACGAGATCGTAACCGTATTCAAGTAGCGTATTCTCGCGCTTGTATCGAAATCAACAGTCACTTAGTACGATATGGTGTGATTGGTTTATCTGATACACAAAAAAGTAATGTCCGTAGTTTGGATACTGTAATGGTTGCGGTCATGGGGGTTTCGGTCAAACTGCGTAAGGATTTAAAACTTATTTTTGACGAAGAATCAGGTCGTGATCGTTTGCGACGTGAATTCACACACTATTTTGAAGTCTCGGCCGATCGCATGCAATTGAAAAACCAACTGCAGAATCTAGAGCAACGACTTCAACTCATTGTACAAGCCCAACAAGCAACAGAAACTTTGGAGGGAGCATTATGAGTACTGATTTGATTCAAACTTCGATTGAAAGTCCAATTCAACATTTGATCCAAAGTTCCGATGCTTTCGATCAGTCTGAGCAAGATATTCTACCGCATTTAAATAAAATGCAGGCTTGGCATCAGCAACTGGCAACCAATCTAAATGAACGACGTTTAAACAGTAACGGATTGAGTTCATCCAGCCAAATATCTACTGCGATTGTAGCTTTAAATACCCAACTTGAACATTATCTAAGTTACTGGGAAACACATCTAGATCGACTCAAAGATGCACATTCTGTTGCTGAACATTTTGAAGATAAAATCATTTTACTGATTTTTGGCAAATTTAATGCTGGTAAAAGTTCATTATGTAATGTCTTGGCTGAAAGTTTCCGTAGACGACAACAAAGCGTTGATTATTTTTATCTCGATGCTGGAAATATCATCGAAAGTGATAAACCTTTAAAAGAAGGTGCCACAGAGACTACCTCACGTTTACAAGGTGTTTGCCTCGGTCATAATTTAATTTTATTAGACACGCCTGGACTGCATTCTGTAACTCCCCAAAATGCCGAACTAACTCAACGGTTTTTAGACAGTGCCGATGGTGTTTTATGGTTAAGCAGTTCATCCTCACCCGGTCAAGTCAAAGAACTCATGGCTTTGGGACAAGAGTTACGTAGGCATAAACCCTTACTGCCTGTGATTACCAGAAGTGATTATTTTGAAGAAGACGAGGTGGATGGAGAAATTTGCCAAGTCTTATGCAATAAAAATTCGGTTCAACGCAGTTTGCAGGAACGGGACGTCTACACGCGTGCCACGGCACAGCTGGTGGAAATGCAAGTTGATCCCGACTTATTACAAGCGCCAGTATCGATTTCTTCGCAAATGTTAAAAGATGCAGATTTTAAGGATCAAGCTATGCAATCCGCGGGATTTAATAGCCTATTTAATGCTCTTTTACATTTAATTGAACCCGCCTTAGCCTATAAACAGCGAAAACCTGCCGAAGCCTTACTTCATCATTTGCAGGAAGAAATATTAGCGCCGTTACAACTTGAAGTTGTGCCACAGCTCAATCAATTACAGTTGTATTTGAACAATGCAAGCAATGCATTGGCACAGCATAAGTCTCAAATCATGACGCAAACATGGCGCAGCGTTATTGCCACTTTACCGAGCCTATTAGAACAATTTGCCGAGCAGCAAGCCTTGCCTGATTTATATCGCACGCTTACACAGCAAACCAATCAATTACTGGCAGTACACATTTCAAATCATTTGGCTGATTATCAGTTGAAATTTATGCCGCTTGAGCATTTAGAGTTTTCGGAGTATTTGGCGTACGAAGTCATATATGCAGACGAGGGTATGGACGTCTTAGCCATTGGCCATGAGCGTTTATATACTGAAATTTCGAATGGTTTATTGCAGAAAATAGACAACTATTTGGATGATGTCATTGAGCAATGTCAAAACGTGCTGAGCGACATTGAAAAGCAAATTGAGACCATCAAACAGGGCTTAATCAATGATGAACAAGAACTAAAATACATTGCCGATTATTTAAGACGACCAAATTCTGATTCATCAAAAGCGAGGAATCTTTTGAATCTATCCTAAATAGGCACATTAAGGAAAACTTCAGTGCAGCTTACCTACCATTGTGTTAATCATCATTGAGTTGAACTGGCTTACCCTCTTCGGCGAATACTTCTTTGATGCATTCTAAAATATCGGGAATGTATGAACTTTGATCCATATTTCTGACCGATAATGAAATTGGCGAATAAGCTTCTAAGTCTAAAATTGGAATATAGATTAAGTTTTTCATGCCAATTTCACTGGCACTTTCAGGAATGATCGAAATCCCTTCACCAGAAGAAACCAAACCGAGTGCTAAATGAATTTCACGAACTTCTATGAGCTCTTTCGGGACTAAGCCTAATTCCGTAAAAATAGACTGAATTAATGTCGAAAAATTAGGTTTAGGCGCAATGGGATAAGAAAAGATGGATTCTTTGACAATTTGGGATAGGTAAACGCCAGTATCAATAAATTCTGCCAGATGGTGATTTTTATGCACCGCGAGTTTTAAGCGCTCTTTACGTAATAATAAACGTTTGATGGCTGGATCGGATAATCGCAATCGACCAAAACCAATATCAATCTTACCTGCTTTTAGGGCTTCAATCTGATCCCGCGTGCCACACTCGATTAACTCTACATGTGTATCTGGATGTCGCTGACGAAATAAATAAATGATTTGAGGCAACAAGGCATACAGTAAAGAACCGACGTAGCCGATCCGAACTGTCTTATCCACAGCATTGATGCGCTGCGCCATTGAGGTCGCTTGAGATGTATGCGTCAAAATTTGCACAGCATGTTCATAAAAGAACATCCCTGCCTCTGTTGTTTTAACTGGGCGCGATCCTCGTTCGAATAAGGTAATGCCTAATTCTTCTTCTAATTTTTGAATTTGTCGACTCAAAGGAGGCTGAGCAATACAGAGTTTATCTGCAGCTTTAGTAATGCTTTGTTCTTCAACAACCGTCACAAAATAACGTAAATGTCTTAATTCCATTTATATACCTTTTAAGTATTCAAAAATACCAATTTGGCTCTAGTTTAAGATATTACATTAACTTAGGGTATACAAATAGCTAAACACAGAAGATTTTTTGCAATGTATAAAACTATAGAAACATTGCTTGTTGAGATTCCAACGATCCGTCCACATAAGATGGCTGTTGCAACAATGCAAACTCAGACACTCGTACTGGTTAAAATCAGCACAGACGACGGTTTTATCGGCTGGGGCGAAGCCACCACAATTGGTGGCTTAGGCTATGGCGAAGAAAGTCCTGAAAGTGTTAAAACCAATATACAAACCTATTTCGCGCCCTTATTAAAAACGTTAAATGGTTTAAACGTCGCACAGACGATGCACATCATTAACCGTCATATTAATGGCAACCGTTTTGCGAAATGTGCCATTCAAACGGCTTTACTGGATATTCAAGCACAACGTCTAGGCCTGCCTCTTAGTGAGGTTTTAGGTGGTCGTTTGCGTGACAGTATTCCAGTGCTATGGGTACTGGCTTCAGGCAATACTGAAAAAGACATTGCTGAAGCGCAAAAGATGATTGCCAGCAAGCGTCATAATGTGTTCAAACTCAAAATCGGTTCACGCCCTGTTGAACAAGATGTTGAACACGTTTTAGCAATCAAAAAAGCCTTAGGTGATGACATTTCGATTCGGGTCGATGTCAATCGTGCTTGGTCTGAATTGACTGCCATTAAAGGCATTCAAATGCTACAAGATGGCGGTGTCGATCTGATTGAACAGCCTTGTGTGATCAACAATATTGATGCGATGGAACGCTTAACCCGTAAATTCGACATTGCGATCATGGCAGACGAATCCCTAATGGGTCCGCAAAGCGCCTATGAATTAGCAAAACGCAATGCAGCCTCTGTTTTTGCCGTCAAAATTGCACAATCAGGCGGCTTACTTGAGGGCTGCGAAGTTGGGAAAATTGCCAATCTTGCAGGTATAGATCTTTACGGTGGAACCATGCTGGAAGGCCCTATCGGCACGATTGCTTCTGCACACGTATTTTCAACCTTCAGTAATTTAGCATATGGCACTGAGTTATTTGGTCCATTATTGCTGACTGAACAAATTTTAAAAACACCACTTAAATATGAAAATTTTGAGCTACAAATCCCTACAGGTTTAGGCTTAGGTATTGAGTTGGACGAAAATAAAATCGACAACATGCGTCGTCAATAATTTAAGGAGACATCATGCTTTTCCAAGTCAAAATGGACGTACATATCCCTTTAGATATGCCAAGCGATAAAGCCAATGAAATTAAAGCTGTTGAAAAAGCTTATTCACAAGATTTACAGTGCCAAGGTAAATGGCGCCATATTTGGCGTATTACAGGTCAATATTCAAATATCAGTATTTTTGATGTTGAAAGCAATGAAGAGTTGCACAACATTTTGCAAGGTTTACCACTCTACCCGTATATGGATATTCAAGTGACTGCCTTAAATCGTCATCCTTCTTCAATTCGTGAAGATGACACCTGATTAAAAAATTAAACCATTCTCATTTTTAGGATGGTTTATCTCTCATTTATTTACTGAGATGTATTCCAGGATTTGTAAAGGTGCAGCTTGAAATAGGAGCTAATTGTAGAGTGATAACAAGCCAATAATTTTTATGCATAGGTATTTTTGAAATGATATTTACGCATAGCAATTTAAGCATATACAAATAAGAGTAGGCATATGATTGATAAAAGCTCAACATCATTAATGGATGCACTGTCCCAAATTAAAAACGGTTCAACTATCATGATCGGCGGCTTTGGTACAGCAGGTCAGCCCGCAGAACTAATTGACGGACTGATTAAGCTTGGCATCAAAGACCTCGTGATTGTGAATAACAATGCAGGTAATGGTGATTATGGTCTTGCCAAACTGCTTAAAGCTGGCTCTGTACGTAAAATCATATGTTCTTTCCCACGCCAGTCTGACTCTTGGGTATTTGATGAACTTTACCGTGCTGGAAAAATTGAATTAGAACTGGTGCCACAAGGCAATTTGGCATGTCGTATTCAAGCTGCTGGCATGGGTTTAGGCCCAATCTATACGCCTACAGGTTTTGGTACGCTTTTAGCTGAGGGTAAACCGACACTCAATTATGAAGGCAAAGACTTTGTTTTAGAAAATCCAATCAAAGCCGACTTTGCTCTCATTAAAGCGCATCAAGGCGACCGTTGGGGTAGCTTGGTTTACAACAAATCGGCACGTAACTTTGGCCCAATTATGGCTATGGCTGCTGATGTGACTATTGCGCAAGTATCTGAAGTGGTTGAACTGGGTGGTTTAGATCCAGAACATATCATCACCCCAGGGATTTTTGTTCAACACATTGTTCAAGTTACACCTGCTCAATAATTGGATACGGAGATTTAAGATGAGTTATACCAAATTAAGCCGTGATCAAATTGCTGAACGTGTGGCCCAAGATATTCCAGATGGTGCTTATGTGAATTTAGGCATTGGTTTACCGACGAAAATTTCGAATTATTTGCCTTCAGACAAAGACGTATTTTTACATTCTGAAAATGGCCTATTGGCTTTTGGTCCACCTCCAGAAAAAGGTCAAGAAGACCCTGAGCTGATTAATGCGGGCAAAGAATTTGTCACTATGCTGACTGGCGGTGCATTTTTCCATCACGGAGACTCTTTTGCCATGATGCGTGGTGGTCACTTAGATATTGCTGTACTCGGTGCATTCCAAGTGGCTGAAAATGGCGACTTAGCCAACTGGCATACAGGCGCTCCCGATGCCATCCCTGCTGTGGGCGGTGCAATGGACTTGGCTGTAGGTGCGAAGAAAGTCTTTATCACCACAGATCATGTAACCAAAAAAGGCGAACCAAAAATTGTCGCGGAATTAAGCTACCCTGCTACTGGCTTGAAATGCGTAGACCGTATTTATACCGACCTTTGCGTTATTGATGTAACGTCTACAGGCATGACCGTGATTGAAAAAGTGGACGGTATGAGCTTTGAAGAGTTGCAGTCGATGACTGGTGCAAAATTGGTGGATGGGACATCTAAATAAAAAAGGAAGTCCCCCTTTTACAAAGGGGGATTTAGGGGGATTTTTCGAATAAATCATCTTTTTAAAATCCCTCCCAACTTCCCTTTAAAAAGGGAGGAGCTTTCAGTTAAGGATTTAAAAAGGCTTTGTTGCACAAACCTATCTGTAAAGGCTTTTTCAGCGATATCATTTTCAAATGAAGAAGCCTACACACAAAATCTACCGCACAACCAATTGGCCCGCATATAACCGAGCACTCATGAGTCGCGGAAATATTGCCCTTTGGTTTGATCCTGCTACGCAATGGTATACGCCATCAAAAGGCAAACAAGGGCGAAATCAAACCTACTCCGACGCAGCCATCCAATGCTGCTTAATGATTAAATCCTTATTTCGTCTGTCTTTACGTATGGTTACTGGCTTTGTGCAAAGTCTGATTAAACTTTGCGGATTAAATTGGATAGCTCCAGATTACACCACGCTTTGTAGAAGACAAAAGCATATTGATATTGTAATCAGCTACCACAAAAGTAGCGATGGGCTGCATCTACTCATAGACTCTACAGGCATGAAGTTTCTAGGTGAGGGCGAATGGAAGCGCAAGAAACATGGACCTGAATATCGTCGCCAATGGCGTAAACTTCATATTGGTACAGATGCTGAAACCCTTCAAATACGCGCCATTCAACTCACTACAAATAATGTGAGTGATTCACAAGTGCTTGGTGATTTACTCGATCAGATTCCACAAGATGAGCAGATTGACTCTGTTTATACCGATGGAGCTTATGACACCAAGCAATGCCGTCAGGTCATTGCAGATCGGCAAGCGCATGCGGTGATTCCACCTAGAAAAAATGCGAAACCATGGAAAGATATAAAGAGTAGCTCGCTAGAGCGAAATGAATTACTTCGAACAGTTACACGTTTAGGCAGGACACTATGGAAAAAATGGTCAGGCTATCATCGGCGAAGTTTGGTTGAAACTAAGATGTACTGCATTAAATTATTAGGAGATAAACTCAGTACAAGGAGTTTTGATAGCCAAGTGAATGAGATACATACACGTGTAGCAGTCCTCAACAGATTTACGGAATTAGGTCGACCACTTACCCAAGTTACGCTTTAAATTTGGCTCAATTAGGGGCGTTTTGCATTTCCAATCTTTGTGCAACAAAGCCCTTACATGCCCATCTTTGCCTGTTTTGGTAATAGTCATTTTTTTCAAATAAAAAAATCATTAATCGCTGTAATAACTACCATATATTACATATTCAATATTTGTAATATCTTATTTGTTCATGTTTCAGACTTTTAAAGGTTCGCTATTTATTTAAATTTCAACCTTTAGATTGCGACAATTTAAATAGATAATCACTGTGCTCTAACAATTCATCATCTTGATGAAATTTACCCACCAGTTGAATACCGAGTGGCATGTTTTGCTGATGCGCCATAGGGAAAGTTGTTACAGGTAAACCCATGACTTGCCATGGACGGCTCATAAAAGGTTGTCCAGTTTTTTCTAAACCAAGTGGTGCAATACCCGGTGCAGCTGGTGCAATCGTGAGATCAATAGATGCCTTGTTCATCCAATTTACATAGTCTGTTTTGATTTTTTCAACGGATTGAAGATGTTCTAAATAATCAGCATGAGCCATATTCAGACCAGTATGAATAAGTTCAGTGATATATTCATCCATTAAACCCGTATGAAATTCATATTGTAAATTTCGCGCCACTTCAAATGCCATAATCTTATAATGATGATCAGCCAATGCTTTAATGTCGATATCTTCTGGGAGTTGTACAAATGTGATGGATTCACGCTGTACACTACTCATAAACCCTTTCATTGCATATTGCATTTCAGGTTCTATTTCACCTAATTGATCACCAGAATAAACGCCAACTCTTAGATTCTCTTTAGCCATTTGCTTAGAATCTAAATCACTACGTAATTGAATGATTCGTCTCATCAATAGTAGGTCAGAGAAATCATTTGCAAACATGCCCAAACTATCTAAAGATTGTGCGAGTGGTTGAATATTTCTAAGTGAAAATTCTGAATGGCTTGCTACATATGCCATGCAACCACAATATGCAGCAGGTCGTATTACGGAAGCTGCTGTTTGAGTACCTAATGCAAACGGTGTCATATGTGCAGCAACTGCCGCCGCAGAACCACTTGAAGAACCGCCTGGTGTGCGCTTCGGATCATGTGGGTTTTTCGTTTTGCCAGACTTAAAAAAAGCAAATTCGGTAGTTACCGTTTTACCCATCAAAATGCCGCCAGCCTTTTTAATTGCAATAACCACGGCAGCATCCATGTTAGGAACACGATTATTATGAATTTTTGAACCCATACGGGTTTCGATGCCTGCAGTATCTATCACATCTTTTACGGCAAAAGGTAATCCTTTTAAAACCGAATTTTTATAAAATTCCTCATTACTATAATATTGATTTAAATATTCTTTTTTTGAAATAAGAAACTGCCATGCTTGAATATCTGGATCACTTTGTTCAATTCTAGAATAAAAAGAATCAATGATCGTTTCCAAGTCTACTTCGTTTTTTTCAATCACATCTAATAATTCACTAATACTTTTACAAATCCATTGATCATGGTTCATTAATATTCTCCAAATGCTATTAATCTGAATGTATTGAAATAAATTGCTAAACCTGTGGTTTAAAATATGTATAAGCAGGCTATGGAATAAATTAAAAAATTGTTCTTCAAAGAGTTGCAAAGAATCTTTGAAGGACATTCATATGGCTAATTTCACTTTGAATTTTGGTAATAGAGTTTTTCGCATCTTTATCTGGATCTAGTGATCATTTGTATAATCCTCTCAGATAATAAATATGAAGATTTAAGATCAAGAAAAAGACGACTTTAAACAGAACTAAATGTTAATTTGTTTGAAGCGAAATAATTGAAAACATAACCACTTCAGGCTATGTTTTCTTTGAATTAAGGCTCATCAAACAAGAAATGTTTCTTGTAAATAGCGCCATAGCATTTTACCTTTTTCTTCAACCAATAAAGCCGAAGCTCTACGGCTTGTTGTTCCAGCATCACGATGATGTGTTTCTGTATAGTTTAATAAAGCTGCATCATCTTTTAGTAAAACGACTTCCGGATCTGAAATTTCAATTTTTAGATCAGAAAGATTGCCTTGATTGTTTTTAAATAGCTGTAAAACTTGTGCATATTGGATGCGCTTACCTGCTGCACCAACCATTTCAAAATCTTCACTAAAGTATTCAACCATTTGAGCCAATTGCTCATCTGTTTCTTTTGCATTGAAAACGGATTGGATCAGTTCGTGTAAAGAAACAGTACTTTGAATTACCGCTTGTTTTTCCAGTGCCATATCATGTCTCTCTTTTAATCATTTAAATTTAACTGTAATTTTCATTTAAAACTGTATTTTGTAGCTTAAATCATTTCAATCTGTTGTCGTAAATCAAAGCCAAGTTGGCAGACAAAATATAGAAAATGCCTGTCAACTTATAGATAGCTTTTGAATTAGATCACGCCTGCGATGTCTTTAAGTATTTTGATAAAAGAGTCCTGTTCATCTTTCGAGTATTTTGCTAAAACCTCGTTTTGATGACTATCCGCAATATCAAATAAATAATGCGCTGTTTTTTTACCTTTTTCAGTCAAACGATAAAAACCATCTCTTTCTTCAAGCAACCCATCTTTGGCTAAGATGGCAGCTGATTGCTCTACTTCACGCATTGGCATCGCAATATCACGTGGTAAATCATTTTTATTCGATGCAGTTCCACTGCCTAAAACCAAGAGCAACCGTGCTTCACTGGTTCTAAAACCTGTCACTAATTGCTTTGGAATATAGTCATTTTGGTAAAATTTAAATGCACGACTCATGAGATAACACACATTACTGTATAGATGCCCTTGATGCATTTCTCCGACATCTGCAGTGTCTTCAATACTATCTTTTACTTGCAATAGTGGGTGTGGTGTAACGCCAGAATATGCACCTTGGTGATAAACTAAAGGACTACGTCCTTCGTCATGGAAATTCACCACTTTCCCGACAATAATCCAATGATCTCCACCTTCTAAAATCTGGTGGCGTTCACATTCAAATACCGCTGAACAATTGTCTAAAATTGGAGCTTTACCTGCACCTTCGTGATAACTGGTACCTTCATATTTATCGATATTACGTCGTGAAAATTTGTTTGAAAGTTCAATTTGTGAACCCGATAAAATATTTACAGCGAAATGTGTCGCTTGTTCAAACACATGATAGCTTGAAGAATTTTTATCAATACTCCATAAAATCAAAGCAGGGTCGAGTGATACTGAGTTAAAGCTATTTGCTGTCACCCCCACTTTTTCACCATCAGCATTTTGTGCGGTCATGATGGTCACACCTGTCGCAAAATTCCCTAATGCACGACGGAATTTCATTGGGTCAATTTTGACATTTTCCATTGTTTTTAATGAATTCATTTTATTCACTCCTGAATCTTGTTTTCCCTATTTCCACACAAACTTGATATGCTCTATCGTTACATTAACAGCCTAAATATCAAGGACCAGCCGTGCCGATTTTGATCGTGAACAACACACTAGAATCTGTTCATTACTGGCTTTTTCTTCATCTGTAAAATACACATCACGGTGATCTGGTTCACCTTCAATCACATCACACATACATGTGCCACAAACACCTTGTTCGCACGACATTTCTATCTCAATGCCTTCACGTGCCAATGCTTGTAAAATGGTTTCTTCTGCATCCACCATGATAATTTTGCCGCTTTGTTGTGCGACCACTTCAAATGCTTCACCACCTGTTTCAATTTCAACTTGAAAATATTCTTTATGAATTTGATTTTCTGGAAAGTTTTGCGTCGCGGCTAAATTAATGACCCAGTCCATAAATCCATTTGGACCGCAAGTATAGATATGACTTTCAGGGTCTATATCTTTAATTGCCGATTCAAAAAATTCACGGTGGCTTGCACCTTCTGATTTAAAATGAAATTTTGTGAAATTTTCCAATTCACCATTTTTAATTTCATCTACAAATGCACATCGTTCTGGACTTGAACCGCAATAATGCAGCTCGAATGAGGCACCTTCTTGTGCCAATTGGTAAGCCATCGTGATCAAAGGGGTGATACCAATACCACCACCAATTAGCACGCTATGTTTCGCTTGCACCAATGGAAATAGATTTTTAGGTTCACTGACTTCAATTTCCATGCCATCTTTTAGATCATTAAATGCAGATACTGAACCACCACGTGACTCAGGATCACGTAGGATACCTAATCGAAATACCCCATGTTGGCTTGGATTTTGACAGAGTGAATATTGACGAACCATGCCATTCGGTAGATGCACATCAATATGAGCACCTGCCTCAATATTAGGCAAAGCTTTTGATGTTGCTGATTCAAACTCCATGACTGCAACATTTTCACCTTCAACTCGACGGTTTTTGACAACAACTTTATATAGTGTAGTCATGATTTTTCTCCCTCTTATACGTTATGCAAAAGGCTTAACGCATAAATAATCCACCGTTAATATCCCACGTTGCGCCAGTTACAAAAGCTGCACTCGGACTTGCCAATAAAGCACATGTTTCTGCAATAAATTCCATGCTACCTAATGCCTTTACGGGAATATTTTGTAAGAATTGTGTCATTTTCTCATCAGAAACAACACTATGTACGATTGGAGATTCCATTGGTCCCGGTGCGATTGCATTTACGGTCACACCTTTGGCAGCAAACTCTTTGGCAAATATTTTTGTCAAAGTGACGATCGCACCTTTGGTTGAAGCATAGTGAGCACCAGTTGCAGTACCGCCATTTTGACCTGCAAGCGATGCCATATTAATGATTCGTCCATAACCTTGATCGGCCATGTACTTCCCAATAATTTGGCAAGCTTGGAAAGTTCCGCGTTGGTTCACTTGCATGACCCAATCAAAATCTGAAGCAGTAATTTCTAAAACAGGTGTTGCCTTAGTCACTGTTGCGTTGTTGATTAAAACATCAAGTTTAGAAAATTTTTCCTCAATCCATTGCACTGCATTTCGAAAATCGTCCTCTACTGAAATATCTAATTTTAGAGGGAACATATTGTCAGCATTTGGACTGCGAGCCTTAGCATTTTCCGCTTTTTCCAATGTACTAGCAGATAAAATGACTTGATGACCTTGGCTTGCAAAATACTCTGCAATTACATTTCCCAGACCTGAAGCTGCACCAGTCACTAAAACAACTTGTTTCATTTTCTTCTCCTAGAGAATGTAACTGATACCCGCTAAAGTATCGGTAGAGTTAATTAAGTTAATAATTTTGCGGTTAATTTTAAAACCTTGCTCTGCATCACGAACCAAATGGAAGGTCACGTCAGCAGTATAATGTTTTAAATTTTCTTTGCGGAACTCACGCAAGTTTTGCGCACAGCGTAGAACAATTTCACCATCTTCATCTTTCAAAATGCGGATCCGTGACACACTGCGTACCGTGTTAGCTTTTGGAGAGGTGGAAATGGCCTCTCCATTTTCCAATCGTTCTATGCGTAATTTACGCATGTGATGATTGTCATAAGCATAGTTCAGATTGTTTTTGTAATCTGTCAGTGCTGGATCGATGGGAATGATATACACCCCTTTTTCATTCCAAAGGCTTAACCAAGCATCGTGTTCTGAATGGTCTAGCATGTCTGCTTCAGCCCATACAAAAGCTGTGACTTCATTTAATAGATTAATATCAATTTTCATGGCGCTCTTCTCCTTAAGCCGTCATCAACTTTTTCCACTGCTGATATGCAGCGCGCATTCCTGTTTCCGCACTCACGTCACTTTTTAAACCATCTTCAGTTTTAACTTCGCCCGGTAAGCCTCGGTTTAGCATGATCCACAGGTCTTCGCCTGCGCTTGCACCTTTTTGTACGCGTTCCCAAGCTTCTGCATCATCTGGTGTGCCAAAGCCAAATGGTCCTTGGAAATGTTCATGTAAACGCAGACGGTATTGGTTGGCGATTTGTGGTCCACCATCCATGGTAATCACTGAGTGGTGAATTTCTGTTTTGTCTACTGAAATGGGTTGCATCACACGGAAGAATGCCATTGAACATGCAATGTTCGGGAATAAGTTTAAGTTAAAGCCCGAACCACCTACAGCGCGAACAATACGGCGCACTTCAAGTTCTTCATGACCTTCATCACGTAATGCTTGAGCAAGATCTTCAAAACGCTCTTGAATTGGACGCTCCATAAGTTCTTCGTCTAGATCGACCAATTCAGGAATCATCACCATGACACTATGACCATTACCTAGGTCTTCAACAAAACCGGGTTGGTTATCAAAGTTGAATAGTTCTTCTGTTTTTTCATCGACAGAGCTTAGGAAAGATTTGTGTACCAATGGGAAGTGGTAAGCGTCCGTGGTGTTTTCTAACTGAATTTTCCAGTTTCCAGGGAAGGTAAAACGATGCTCACCCAAAACTTTTACTGGATAGCCAGCACCTTGTTTCATGAATAAATCAATCCACTTTTTCGCAGGACCAAGAAAATCTACTAGCGGTTCTACATCATGATTAAATGACGCGAAAATCATGCCGTTGTATTCTTCAACACGTAAGCTGATCAGAGGAAATTCTGATTTATCAAGACATTCGCCATAACTTTCAGGAGATGGTACGCCACGTAAGCTTCCATCAAGTGCGTAGCTCCAACCGTGATATGGACATACAAAGCTGTTGGTTTTTCCTTTTTTGTGTTCGCATACAGTGGCAGCACGGTGACGGCAACGGTTCAATAACACATGTACTTTTTTCTTACGGTCACGTACCGCAACCACAGGTTGCTTACCAATATTGATGGTTTTATAGCTACCTGCATCAGGAATTTCACTTGCGTGTGCAACCCAAACCCATGAATTATAGAAAATCTTATCCATTTCATCTTCAAAGATGGCTGGATCTTTATATAGGGAGGTATGTGCACGATCACTTTGTACCAGTGCATCATAATCACGTTCTGCATCTTGCATTGGAATTAAACTATTCATATTCACGATCCTTCTTTCTTATCCTTGGCTTAATTCTGGTGAGGTACTGGCAATTCAGCTGTACTGTTCCAGTGTGATACAGGGCGACTAAAAATATTTTCAGTTTGGAAATGTTTAATTTTCCACGCACCATCAATGTGTTGTTGAAACTTCACGCTCAGTTTTGCTGCATTTAAGTGGCTACGACCGTCGCGAAATGTTGAGGTTTGCAACATAAGCCAAGAGGCATTGGCTTGTTGTTGTTTTACATAAATCTGCTCTGAGCTGACAAAATGAGCATTCATAACAAAATGAGATTCTTTTTCGGTGTAGCTTTTGAACATGTTGTAAATGCCTTGCCAAGAGTCATAGCGACCAAAAGATTTGGAATATTTTTCTCCAACGCCTTCCCAAATACTGTCCTGATCAAATAAATCCATGAGCTCATCTAAATCAGTATTGGCATCTAAAGCATCACAGATTTCCATATAGCGATTAATGCAATTACGGATCGCTGTTTCAGCTTCGAGTTTTGCTAAGCGGTTAAAGATTACGCTCAAGTCCATGTCATTCACCGTAAAAAATCACTTGTTTTCCATATACTCATAGATATCCAGGTGTTGGTTTTAGACCAAAACTTACTGAACCCGCATTTTGTAAAGTGGCATCGCCCATGAAGGCATGCTGTGTCACCACATTGGTGTCATTCACAAATCGGCTAAATACATTGTTGGTATAAATGGCGGTCATCCCTGCCAACATTTGCATTTTGCGTGCTACACGAGCAGCTACGCGTGCGGCATGGGTACATGACAAACGCATATCACTGATTTGCTGATCTGTTGGTTTTTGACCTGCAAGAACTTCATTCCATACCACTTCCATCGTTTCATAGAACCATGTACGGGCTGCTCTAAACTCGGCTTCTACTTGAGCAAACTCATATTGAGTGACTGGCCGATTGGCAATTTCTGAACCACCTGTAATCGATGCTTTACCGGGTGCAAGTTTTTTGAATTCTTCCAAAGCTGCTGCTGCAACACCAATCCCTACTACAGTGAGCACCTGTGTTGCCAAAGACAAAGATGGATATTTAAAAAATGGTTCAGGCAATTTTGATGGCTCGCCACGAACAAATGTCCACTCTTTCGCAACCAATACATCTTCAACGACTAAGTCATGACTACCAGTGCCCTTTAAACCCACGGTGTCCCAAGTCATATCAATTTTTGCTTTACTGGCTGGCATAATAGCTAGACGAGGCAAACCTTGAATTTCATTTCCCGTTTGAGGGGAAATACCTACACCTAAGATATCAGCGCCCATACAACCGCTTGAAAACTTCCAACGGCCTTTAACAATCACACCTTCATCAGTAATTTCAGCGGGTTGTGGTGGGAAAATACCTGCTGCAAAAACGATATCAGGAGAATCTTTATAAAGAATTTTCAATGTATCTTCAGGTAAACTACCCAAATACGCAGGGCTCATGCCAAAGCTTGCCACCCAACCGACTGAACCATCTGCCATAGATAATTTTTCAATCAATTCGCAAAATTCACGCGGTGAAACTTCCAAGCCACCAAAGCGTTTTGGCACAAGCGCGCGGTATACGCCAAGCTGTTTTAACTTATCGATAATGTCTTGGCTGACATACGCTTGTTGATCAAATTCGCCAGTGATAGCTCGTTCACGAATTTCTGTACACAATGCTTCAACATCAACTGTCTGCGCATTGTCTGAACTAAATCCCTGAGATAAATCATTCATTACCTAACTCCTTGTAATTTATTGTGCTGCCTTCACGACAAATTTGGCAATTACACATAATTGTTCATCTGCATTGCGCTTAGTAACGATCTGTAGTCCGACAGGTAAACCTTGTTTTGTTTCGAGTGGAATCGATATTGCTGGGTGTCCAGATAAATTAAATGGACGCACTAAATTAGTTAAATTTAAAAATGCCACCGTATTTTCAGCATCTGCAACTTTAGGTGGAATTTGTGGCAGTGTAGGCAAAAGCAAAGCGTCAAACTTATTCAGTAATGCATCGATTTCTTGAGTAAATTCAGCTTTTACTTGTTCTGCTTGCTGCACTTGTTCCAAGGTGGTTTCGGCTGTTTTCAATAAACGTCCTTGGACATCTGCACCAATCAAACCTGTTTTGGTTAACTCACCGTAGGCTTGCCAATTTTCATAATTGATAATCTGCATACCTGCATCAAAAGCCTTTTTAAATGTTTCGACTTCGACTTGCTCGACCTGTAGATTGGCTTGGCTTAAATAGTCTTGAATACATTCGATCACTTCAGAATTTGCCTGCACATTGAGCCAAGCGAATTTTGAGGCTGTACTAAATGATGTTTCTAAGGTTTGCGCTGTAATCGTACAGTCCGCATTTAGAATATATTCGACCATGTCAGCATTTCGAGCTGCTGGCGTAGTATCTTCCAAGGCACGGCTGCCGGAAATTGTTTTAATACCTTGAATATCTATAGAATCTTTCACCATCACGGTTAATTTACCTGATCCTAATTGAATATTTTTCTCCACAATATTCATTCACTTTTCCATGTATTTTTATCCTTAAATTAAATATCGTAAAATTCCGTGTAATTGTCAAGCGACTATTAATCAAATAAAGAAAGAAAATATTTCAATAATTTGTATAATGGGCCTATATCTTGTTTATAAAGTCGCAATTTGACTATGCTTACTCACTTAGAACAGTTTTTGCCGAATAATGAACCTGACAGCTTGAAAAATTATCCTTTTTTCTGGATATCGCAAGTGAATGGCAGATATAGCCAGCTTATTGAAAAATCTATAAAAAAATTAGGTATTGATAATACTCGCCGTAAAATTATTTTAAGCGCCAATGCCTTAGGCCAAGCAAGCATTACCGAAATTGCGAATCTTTCTACATTAAAGCTGACTACCGCAACCAAAGCGGTTTACCGTCTGGTTGAGGATGATATTGTTGAAGTGTTTTCATCCGATCAGGACGAAAGGATTTCAATGGTGAAATTGACTGAAAAAGGGTATTCGCTGGTTGAACAAATCAATCAAATCAGCCAAGTGACGTTATCTGGCATTTTGAACGCTTTCGATGATCAAGAGTTAAGCGACTTAAATGCACAATTAAAGAAAATGTTTGATTTAATGCCGATGAGTTAAATATTTTTAAATCATATACTTGAGATGAAATTCAAATACAAACTCAAGTCTTTAAAGCACTAAAAAGCTCATCCCAAGATGAGCTTTTTGCTTTTATTCAAATAATGGAACCTTTACAAGCAGCGATTTAATTTTTCAACACATTAAATTTTGGCTTTAATTCGGCGGTTTCTATGCGGCGATTAAAGGTATTTAATACTTTCAGTTTGTAGGCATCGATATCCATGCTTTCATAGTCATAAAAACCTTGACCTTCACGCAAGCCATTACGCTTATTCTGCATATTGTCTTCGATGATCTGCGGTGTACGATAGCGTTCACCCAATTCTTTCTGTAAATATTGGGAAGCGTAATACAGAATATCACCTCCTCCCCAATCAATAAATTCCAATAGACCCAGTACAGAAAAACGCAAGCCAAAGCCGGTACGGATTGCAATATCAATATCTTCAGCCGAAGCAACACCCTCTTCCACCATCCGCGCGGCTTCATTCATCGCCAAGGCTTGAATCCTCGGGACGATATACCCTGCTTTTGCATTACATACAACAGCAACTTTACCAATCGCAGTGAGGAAGGACTTGAGCTGTTCAACCGCAGCATCAGAAGTTTGCTCTGAGCGGCTCAGCTCGACCAACGGAATTAAATAAGCAGGATTCAGCCAGTGCGCATTCACCACTCGTTCAGGATGTGACAGCATTTGCGCAATATCCGTGACTAAAAATGTAGAGGTTGTCGAAGCCACAATACACTGCGGTGAAATATACTGATCTAACCAGCTGAATATTTCCTGTTTGGCCTGAGTTTGTTCAGGCACGCCTTCCATAATTAAATCACACTGCGTTAAAAACTCAGTCGACTCTAATTTGGCCAAAATTTGGATATTCGCCTGAATCGCGGTAATTTGTTCGGCTTGCACAAACTGGATAGTCCGGAGCAAAGTTAACTCTTGAGCAAGGTCTTGCTGAACTTGCTGCTGATATTGGATAAATTCTTGTTCCGACCGTACTTTGGCATCGATTAATTTAACTTGAAGCCCAGCATAGGCAAAAGCAATCGCAATTGCCTTACCCATGCGTCCTGCTCCAATCACTGCAACGTGTTGAATCTTGGACATTGCATTACACTCCTTGTTGCAGCACCGCTTGCATTTCCTGCTTAGATTTATGGGCCAAACCTAAATTTTCTAAGGTACGCCCCTCAGCATATAAATCTCGACCAGTAACCGCAGACGCAATATTTAATAATCCCTCTGCAACAGGGGTTGGTACACCTGCCCAACGACCAACAGAAACAATTAAGGATAAACCTAGGCGTGTATCTTCAAGCATATAGCGATGTTCTTGCAGGTTAATGTCTTCGCGCCAGTCACCGCTGTCCGTTAGTTTGCCGTGCGCACCGCGACCATACATCCACTCGTCACCTTCGCCTTCTTTATTGTAATGATCAGCCAGCGGAAAATGCGGCGCTGGATAGCCCAAAGCTTCACGGACACGCATACGCTCTGCATCAAGCTGATTGGTCACGCGACGAATTGATGGCTGAGTACCTTCATTATGAATATCCCAAGCTTCAAAATGCTCTAATGGACCTGCATTCATCATAATCAGCGGTGGGTGGATAATTGGCCCTGCATTCATCAATGCACCACTTAATCCATCTTCGATAGGCTCTACACTCGGATACGCTTGTTTCAAAATTTTAAATGCATGTTCAGATAAATTGCTTGGAAACACGCCTGTCGGCAAACGGGTCGCATAACCACTGACCACAATATGATTTACGTCATGTTTGCGCACCAAATAAGGCAGTGTGCCTGTTTCCGCAAATGCCACTCTCGCATTATTGCCCGCGTCCTTCATGGCTTTTGCAAAGACAAAACTTCCGAACGTACCTGGCGGCAAATATACTACTTGACCGTCTTGAAAGTATGGTGCTGCTTGTTCAGCAAGATTCACATGTGTAGTTGCAGGTAAAGGAATAATAATCAGCTGAGCATGAGTAATTGCTTTTTCTAAATTATTTTGCAAATTGATTTGACTGTTTTCAAAGCCCACTGTGACAGACCGTTCGCCCTGAAAATCTTTGACAAAGAGCTGGCCTGTTGCAGCCAATGCTTCAAGTGCCTCTGCATCGCGGCGCCAAAGCACCACATCATGCCCTTTTTCCGCCATTTCTAAAGCCGCTGCATAGCATCCGTGACCGCCGCCAAGTACTGTAATTTTCATCTTGAATCCTCCTGATTAACTAAATTCATCATAGAAAATTACTTAACTCATCACTTCCCCATATGCGAATGTACTATTCAATTTACGAAACTGAAATGTCTAGAATACCCATTAGGCCGCACGCATTTTTAAGGTTTGTGAAGGCAAGCAGCCGTAACGCTTTTTGTAAATCGTGGAAAAATGTCCAAAACTTTGAATTCCATTGTTGAGCAGAATATCCGTCACTGTTTCATTTTCATGGCTATTCAGCAATGCTTGATGCACCAGTTCAACACGCATGTCGCGTATATATTCAATCGGTGTTTGCTGAAAATACTGGTTAAAACCCTTTTGCAGCGTTCGGCCCGTCACACAGCAATACTCACTTAAAGCAGGCAAAGCAATATTGTCTTTAATGTGCTGCTGAATATACTGCTGGGCTTTTTTCATATACGCAGGTAATACACGCTGGCGCTGTTCATTCAACCGCTGACTGTAATTATTCGGGACTTTTAACAAAATCAATTCAATTAAATATTGGGTAAAGCTTGCAGAAATAAAGCTCCAATTTTGAATATTGTAATAGGCATGACATAGATAATTCAGCGTTTCAAGAATAGAGCTTAAGCCTTCATCGGTACACGGCATGCCGCTGTCAAAAATCACAGCTTCTGTACTTGTATAGCCCAGCATTTTAAAGAGCTGAATTTCAACATCTTGCTGCGTTAATTTTAAAATAATATTGCGGCAACGGTGATTGGTAATAATTCGGTTTTTACTGTTTGGATGCGTCACGGTCATAATACCAACCGACTGCAATACCTGATGCTGTGCATGCTCAACTTTGCACTGGCCTTCCAAGGTAATGCGAAACAAATAATTTTGTGCTGCCTCATCAATGGTAATCGCCACAGGCGCACTATATTTCAAATCATACAGTGCCGAATTACCAAAACTAAAGCCATTTAAGCGCGTATTTAAACTGGCAACCGCTTCAACATCAAACTGGTGCGGACATAAATAATGGCTGATCTGATCTTTAATGGTTTGATAATCATCTGAATTGAAAAGTAAAAATTCATCAAGATAATGCAAATGATTAAAATTAAGCAATTGATTCATCTCCGCACTCCATTATCGGCATTGATTTAATGCAAAAGCCCATGTCTTAATAATGGGCAATTGCATATTTTATCGCTTAAGGCTTTTCAGCGTTCAATTCAAGTTTTTGGCAAATGCCGTCGTTTGAACCCAATACTTAAAAAAAACATTAAGCAGAATGTTCTCGCTGCATACTGTCTGCAAAAGCCTTGCATCCTTTCTTTAATAAAATAAAGGACAAGATGCAGGCAATGCCGCCCACGATGGATAAAGATGTTCCAACCATCAGCGGGTTCTCAAAAATTTTATCTGTTACCAATGCAACCAAAGTGGTTCCAATTCCGACTGCCACCAAGTTGCTGATCAGCAGGAAAATTGCTGAAATTTGCGCACGCAATTGGTTTGGCGCCAACATTTGCATTGCTGTTGTTGAAATCGGCATTGGGAAAGATGCAAAGAACATTGCAGGCGCGAGTAAGGTCACTGCTAACCAATATTCAGAGACCTGAGTAAAAGCGACTAAAGGCAATACCAAACCGACAATCCCAATGACGCCAGTAATCATTGGGGCATCTTTACGTCCTTTTTGAATCAACCAATCATTTAGCCAACCTGCACAAAATACACCGAGAGTATTGGCAACCAGCAAAACTGTACCTAACATATAGCCAGCTTCAGTCGGCGTCATACTGAAATTACGCATAAAAAATGCAGGCGACCAGCTGATTAAGCAATACAAAGCCATTGCATAGAAAGTAAAACCTAAATAATGACAAGTGAAGGTTTTACGATGTTTTTTCAAAAACGTAAATGCAGCACGGATGGTAACTTTTTCAACTTCACCACTAGCATTTACACTTTGCCCTTTACGCTTCGGATCACGCACCGTTAAAATAAACAATAAGCCAATGAATATCCCTGGCAAGCCAACCAAAATAAAGGCCATTTGCCATGCTTTTACAGCGCCAAAAATTGGAATTTCGATTAGGCTTAGGTCTTTAAGCAAACCAATTACATAGCCGCCGACTAAAAATGCGATACCGCCGCCCACAAAAGAGCCAATCGAGTACACTGCGACTGCGCGACCCAATTTGTCTTTACTGAACATATCACTGAACATGGAATATGCAGCAGGTGATAAAGCGGCCTCTCCAACACCGACACCCATTCGGCTAAAGAAAAGCTGAATAAAATTTTTACTAAGGCCGCAAAGTGCAGTGGCAATGCTCCAAAAAATAATTCCAGCTGCAATAATTTTTGGACGTGAAAAACGATCTGCCAAGTACGCTAACGGCAAGCCCATAAATGCATAGAACAATGAAAATGCTAAACCGTGCAATAAACTAAATTGAGTATCCGAGAGGTTTAAATCGGCTTTAATGGGTTCAATCATTAAAGCTAAAATTTGCCGATCAATAAATGAAAAGATATAGGCCAGCATACAGAGTAAAACCACATACCATGCATATACGCTCGATTTCTTATTTACAACTACTGCTCGATCACTTATAGAACTATTCATGTAATGCAATCCTTGTATGATGACTCAAGTTCCTCATAAGTCATATTTCCTTTATTTTCTTGATCAAAACAAGAAATGATGTGTTCACGATAAACCTTTAACCGCCAGCACTTTTAATGCGCTCTTCCTAGCGAGATTTATTGTTAAATCTAAAACCTCAAACTCCGTGACCCTGTATATAGAATATATTCACTTTTACATGTATATTTCTACATATTTTTAAGTATAAAAACATACCTTTTTGATTGGTTTTTGTCATTAGATATCTTTTAAATCACATTATTTTTTACAAATTTTATTGAATTTTACATGGATTTTTTGATTTATTGCATTTGCGGATATCTTTCATATAAGGAAATAACTCATGACACTTTCTCAGGAAAAGGGAGTCAAAAAGGCTTTGTTGCACAAAGATTTAAAAGACAGTACTCTGCTGATTTCAACAGAATTTAAGTAGTAACTTGGATGTGAGGACGCCCTAATTTTGTAAATCTGTTCAATACGGCTATGCGTGCATGGATCTCATTCACCTGACTCGGAAAACTCTTTGCTGTTAATTTCTCACCTGAGAAGCACTGCTTCGTAAGATTTGATGCAATGCATCTTGGTTTCCACCAAACTTCGATGATGATATCCAGACCACTTTTTCCAAAGCGATCTGCCTAGCCGTTTGATTGTCTTTCATAATTCGTTCCGCTCTATAGACCTCGCTTGCTGATCTTTCCAAGGCTTTGCATTCTTCCTTGGAGGAATCACAGCATGTGCATCTCGATCTAAAATGACTTGTCGGCAATGCTTTGTGTCATAAGCACCATCGGTATAAACAGAATCAATTTGTTCATCCAAGGAAATTTGAGCAAGTAAATCTTCGAGCACTTGCGAATCACTGACATTATTCGTTGTGAGCTGAACTGCACGTATTTGAAGAATTTTAGCATCTATAGCAATATGAAGCTTACGCCATTGGCGACGATATTCTGGTCCATGTTTCTTACGTTTCCATTCACCTTCACCTAAAAACTTCAAGTCAGTTGAGTCTATGATGAGCAATATATTGCGCAAGGTAGCCCATCACTACTTTTTTGATAGTTAATCGCAATATCAATATACTTTTGCCTTTTGCATATGTTCGAATAATCTGGCGTTATCCAATTTAATCCAGAGAGTTTAATCAAGCTTTGAACAAAACCTGTGACCATGCGTAATGAGAGTCTGAATAAAGATTTGATCATTAAACAGCATTGAATAGCGGTGTCTGAGTAAGTTTGACTTCGACCTTGTTGGGCTTGTGGTTGTGCATACCACTGAATGTTTGGATCAAACCAAATAGAAATATTTCCTCGATTAATAAGGGCACGATTGTAGGAAGACCAGTTGGTTGTACGATAGGTTTTAGGAGCAGATTTATTCATTTTGAAATTATAGGACTGAATAAACCTTCTAGGTTAGATTTGTGCAACAAAGCCGTTCTGCATTAGCCTGTCATACCGATTGGCAGTTCCTCGTAAATATTTTTAATCTTGTTAATGCATTTTCCATTAAATACCTAATTTTATATAAACACCAATCCATATGTTGCTTACTAGATTCAGACTTACATTTCTTTAGTATATTTGCTTTGGTTTCGGTTTTCTCAATTTTTCTCTAAATAATTCTGAAACATAACTCCTATCTGCACACAATATTTCTGTTTCTTTTAAATCCAAAGCATCAAACACAAGATGCCTGTTGCTGAGAATATATTGAATCAAGAGTTTAATCCTGATTCTTTAAATCAGACATGGGGCTTGCTATCACCAATAATAAATTCAGTAGGATTTCCATCCGCATCCACAACTAAATGGATTTTAGAACTATTTCCACCAAAGTTATTAGAAATAGCTTGGTCTTTCACTCCGGTCGTATGTTGATGCACTCGCATATGAGATGCATCAATAGAAACCTATTCTAGATTTGCATCATTTGATAATAATTTAAAGACTTAGACCATTGATTATGCGCCAGCATTGTTGTAATACATAACAAGAAGGAATGTGGTTTGTCGATTGAATTTTACTTTCTCACTATTTTTTATACAACAAATGTCAACAGCATCTAACTTTTATAAATATATATTATAAAAAAATTGTTTTTAATTAACATTAATTATTTTACTAGGTATCACCAAGATTATACTATCAGACATATTTTAAAGAAAAGAAGTGTAGCAAGTTGCTACACTTCTTGATTTTTCTCTACCAACTCTTTCAATAGATTTTCTAATTTTTCCAAACTAGCATCATCAAAATGAGAAATTTTTAAAGAAACCTTTAATAACTTATCATTAAATTTAATATTTCCAGCAACTTTCCCAGCATATTCAATTTTTTTTACAAGCGATGTTGATGGAGAGTCATTATTATCTTGAACTAGATATTTCGTAGCTTGTGCAACAGCCTTAGTTTGCTCAAGTTGGCCATTCTTTACTTTTGTCCAAACAGTTAACAAGGCTTTTTCAGCACGTTGTTTTATTTCGTCGTGATCTGCAAGAAATTTTTTAAAAGCTGTTGCAGCAGTTCGACCTAATAACTGGGGCTCATTTACCAAATCATTCAAGATGGCTTTAGGCAACTTTTCAAAAGATAAATATTTATACATGTCTTCGCGATTTAAGCCTAAAGACTTCGCTAAACGTTGTTTATTTTTCTTTAAATTTTCATCCAAGCCTACTAGACCAATATAGATTTCGAAGTCTGTTAAATCCTGGCGTTTTAAATTTTCAGCTAGTGTAAGTAGTGAAGCCTCTTCATTATTTGCATCAATAATAATTGCTTCAATGGTCGATTTTTTTAGAATTTCATGCGCACGTAATCGACGTTCACCTGCAATCAGTTCAAATTTTAAATTTTCAAGTTTACGAACAGTGATGGGTTGCAACAAACCAACTTCATCGATCGATTCAGCCAGTTCTTTGATTTCCTGCTCATCAAATTTTCTACGCGGTTGATAAGGACTCCGTGAAATGTCTTCAATGGGGACATTTCGTCTAAATTCCTTTAATTCCTTGATATTATCTTTTTGAGCTAATTGATGCTTTTGAGTATTTTGTTTCAGCTTTTGAGCTAAAAGTTCTTTTGCAGTTGCCATAAAATTCTCAATCAGTTAACTTTAGCTAAAACTTCTTTAGCTAAACTTTCAAAAGCCTTTCTAACCTTTCCACTTTTGTCTAGCTTAAGTAAAGACTGCTGCATAATTGCGGCTTGATTTACTTTTGTACTTTGTGGAATAGTCGTTTCCATAATATAGCCCACTTGCTTAAATGCTTCATCACGAATGAGTTTACAAACATTTTGTCTCTCATCGTGCTTGATAAGTAGTGCACCTAATAATTGTAGCTCCGGATTGATTCGCTTTATTTTTTCTAAATGATTAAGTAAGTCTGTAACACCATATAGACCATATTGTGAGCCAGATTCAATCGGGATAATTACATGTGTTGAAGATGCTAAAGCATTACTCGTCAATAGTTTTAAACTTGGAGGGCAGTCAATTAAAATAAAATCATAAAGATCTTTTAATAGTTCTAATTTTGTAGTGAGTTCTTCTGATGGTCTTGGCGCATCTTCTTTTAATTGGTCCTCAGTTTTTCCTAAATTGAGAGAACCATAAATTAGTGAAACATTATCAAAATTAGTATCTTCTTCTAAAGCGTCAGTAAGTAATGAGACATCACCTACTAATAACTCAGCGGTTGTTACTCCAATTTCACTTGGATGTTTTAAACCAATATGCAAGCTAGCATTTGCTTGAGGATCTAAATCGATCACAAGCACTTTTTTTCCTAAGTTTGCTAGCTCAGAGGCTAAATGAACAACTGTTGTTGTTTTACCACAACCACCCTTGTGATTCGCAACAGCAATAATTTTTGCAGACATACTTGTCAAATCATTCTATATTTACAATTACTATTAATATAAATAACTTTGGGCTAAGTTACTACACCTTTTAAATTTAAAACAGTCATTTGTATAACGCTAAAGCAATTTTAAATTTAAAGTTTTATATAGCTAGCTTATTTAATAATTAATAGTAATTAATAATTAAGTTAATTAATAATTAAGTTGATATTTTTCATTTAAAAACAATACTATATCAACTTTAAGGTGGAGGGTTTGTCATCTTAAAGTGGAAGAGTTGTCTTCTATAAGTGGAAAGATGATCACTTAAAAGTGGAATATATGTCACTGTAAAGTGGAGTATTTGTCACTTAAAAGTGGAGTATTTGTCACTATGGTGGAATGTTTTTCACTGTTAATTATAAAATATATGTATTATCATTTAAAATATATATAAAACAATTATTTATGATGTTGATAACTTAATGAATTTAAGTGCAAGAGTGGAAAAAAAATCACTTACAAAAATAATATTGTGGATAAAGTTGCAAGACTTTTTTTTACTACCCCATTTTTTGATATATTCATTGATCTAAGAGTGGAAAGAATTTCACGCACTCACCCTAGAATGCAGATATTTTGTTCTTATGACTAAACTCGATATTTTTTTTCAGTGATCTGCGTTTTTAAAGGTGGAAAACTTGTCATATCGAAATAGGTTAATTGATTATTTAAAATCCATTATGGGTGTTTATTCATCAATCCGTATTTCTATAAAGAATCAGAAACATCTAAAAGTGGAGTGTTTGTCATCTTGGAGTGGAATTTAAAAATATATTTCCACTTTAATGGATTTTTACCTAAATTTGGTGACAAGTATTCCACCTTAGGTTTTTTAGGTGAAAGTGTTGAATCTTTTTCCACTTTTTTATATAACATGCATAATCAAGTTAAGCACACTTAAAATAGTTAATACACTTTATGTCAGAACTAAGCCATAACAAAGAAGAGCTGGATTCAATCCCGTACTGCATAGGTAATATTCGTCACAATGGGGTTGTAAGTACTAGCAATCGTTTGATACGACCTATTGAATTGTCAGCGAATGAATATAAAGCACTTTTATATGCGATGGCTGTTGCCAATTACGGTGAGAAGAATCATATCGATAAAGAGATTAGTGAACAAACATACATCTATCTGTATAAAGATGATTTAGCTGAATTACTGGGATTAAGTAAGCGAAATTCAATTAATGTAGCCATTGATCGAATTTACAAAGAACTTTCATCCCGTGTGGCGCATTTTGTAATTGAAGAACCTGTAGATGATATAAAGAAAAAGACTAAAAGAGTTCACTCGGTTGTCCCTATTATCCGTGAGTTAAGATGGGAAGATGATTCAAAGAATGCACTTCAAATCAGATTTACCAGTGAAGTATTACCTTACTTTACTCAATTAGCTGGTGGTAATTTTACGACATACCAACTAAAACATTTATTTGCTCTAGATTCAGTTGCAAGTATGAGTCTTTATACCTATTTCATAAAAAACGAATTCAAATTTAAGACTCAAGAAATCTATGAAGTTCCATTATTATTAGAGAATCTCAAAGCTCTAATTGATATAAATGAAACTAAATATGACCGTTGGGTCGATTTTCGACGTTATGTATTAGATAAAATTGTAGCTGAAATTAATGAAAACACCGATCTACAGTTAGAATATGAAACCATTAAAAAAGGACGCCCTATTGTAGGCGTAAAATTTAAACTACATCATCGTGGTTTTGAAAAGCCTGTAATTGAAAATAAAAAGGCCGAAAAATTAAAGATCTACTTAGATGTTCCATTTGAAGATAATGCTGAGGTAAAAGATCTAGGTGCAAAATTCGATACCACTGTACGTTCATGGTATATTTTTAATGATGATGCTAATTATTTACAGCTTGAAAAGTGGTTTAAGACTGTAGGTTGCCTCACAGACTCTCAAGCAAACGTTGTTATCAATGATTCATTATTTCAAATGGATTTTGCTGAAGTAGGAATGAGCTTAAGTGACTTTAAGCGAAAAATGAAAAATAAATTGAAAACTGATAGTAAATTTGTGGAAGACATCAAGGATCGTCTAAATGAAATTTTCGGAAAGGATATTATTTAGGAGTGTAGCAACTTGCTACACTTTTATCGGCTATTCTTAGTTCAAAGAAACCACTTATAACTTTAATTAGAAAAACAATCTTACGACATATTGATCTAATTCATAAACGATCTGTAGGCTAAAGGTGATAAGAGTATTTTTTGAAATAAATATTGAAATTAGATAAAGTGGATTTTATCATCGATATGATTGAATATTAAATTTAAGATGAAAAATGGCGATCTAGTAGTTAATATGATGAAGGAATTCTATTTAAATCACCATTTTTCTAAAGAATTAATTTATAAATCTTAGATTCTCAAATGAAGTGCAACAGAGATTAAATTATTGTAAAGAAGCAAGATAAGCTAGCATTATGCTTTCGACCGACCAAAGTCAAAGTTGTATCATGGACTATACTCATCTTACCCAAGAAAAAAGATATCAGATTTCTACATTGTTACGTGAAGGATTTTCTAAACGTTACATTGCTTGGAGACTGAATCGTTCACCTTCCACTATTCCTAGAGAAATTAATCGTAATCGAGCGAGAAATGGTTACTTCGCTAAACATGCTAATCAACTCGCTTTAAGACGCCATTGCTACAATCCCAAAAGAATCCCTGATGAAATATGGACACATGTCATCTTTTATTTTGAACTCCAAGGGAGTCCTGAACAGATTGCATCTCGTGGTCAGCTGGCTAATCGTAAAAGCATTCATGATAGACCGATTGAGATTGAACGCCGTCATCGTTTTGGTGATCTAGAGATAGATACGATTGTGGGTAGGAATCATCAGCAATCATTGGTCTCGATTGTAGATCGCAAAACAGGTTATTTGTGGTTGAAGAAGTGTAGGTCAGGCAAAGCAGAGGAAGTTTGCCAAACAACAATCAGTTTACTTGAGCCGAAAAAGATCAGCTCAAAATGATTACCGCTGATAATGGTAAGGAGTTCAGTCTGCATGAATATGCAGCTCAAGCATTAGAAATAGATTTGTATTTTGCAGATCCTTATAGTGCTTGGAGCGAGGCAGAAATGAAAATACCAATGGCTTAGTCAGACAATACATTAGAAAAGGAAGGAACTTAAATCAGTATACAGATGAATACATCTCAGAAATCACTGATCGTATCAATCATCGTCCAAGAAAAAGACTCGGCTTGGAAGTCCGAGTCAGGTATTATGGTAACAGCATGGTGTTGCACTTCAAATGCTAATCTAAGAATAGAATAAAATTTCATTTTTATTTGCATAAAATATTTATAGATACTTGTTTTTAAGCATGTAAAAAAAAATTGGACGAAGCTTTTTTTTTAAAGCTTTCTCAATAATATAATTTACAGATGAAGAAGCCTGCACCTAAAATCTCCGTACAATCTTCGTCCTTGTATTTTCAAGTACTAATCAAGCAAAAAATTGATCCTAAGATACTATAAGCACAGCTACCAGGCTTGCTCTGACGCAATCACACTTATTCTGATAAAGGGATTCAAGGCTGCTCAAGGATTAAATTTCTATTTAGATTGTCTATAAAGATGCTTACTCGCTTTGTCCACAATCTGATTAAACTTGATAGTTAATGGACTCATAATCCGTTGGTCGACAGTTCAAGTCTGTCTGGGCCCACCATATAAAACAACCACTTAGGTGTACTAATCCTAAGTGGTTTTTTTGTTTTTAGATTCTGGTAAGCAAATGGTAAGCAGATAAAATCAACTTAAACAAACAGTTTCTTTCTATAGTTCTACTAGGTTTGGATGTGTGCTTGGAATGAAGTCTTGAAGTTTCGGGTGAATGCGGAAATCTGCTTCGGCTTTTGTAGATATCTCTTTAACTTCACTAGACCAGTTTTTCCTTCTGTATTCTCGCCAATTTAATTTAATTTTGAGTGGTCGACTGTATCCTTTTAATTCTATAAGGAAGATCTGATCACATAATTCATCAAATAAAAAGACATGTGAACGATGGAAGTGAGGATTTCTTTTTAGTAATAACTCTAATGAATTTATGAGAAGTGAACAGCAATCATTAGAAAGAGCGGTACTATTAATGGTTACTCCCCAGTGATGCAATAAATACAATGTACATAGGCTGTCGAGTGAGCCATAGCTTGCTATATGTTTTAAGCAACTCTTATCAAAGTCTTTAATACGTCCATTGGATGAAATGAACTCTACGATATAGTGAGGTAAAGTAGCTAATTCTAATAATATAAGATCTTCATCAACTATTTGATATTTCAAAATTTTCCATAGAGGATGGTTAATAATATTAGATGAGCCAATACATTTATATTCAACTGTACTTATCCAATATTTTTGTGGTGTAGATAAACCAAATTTATACTTTTTAAATAAGCTTTTTACATCGTGTTCTTCTGGGTATCCATAAAAAAACTTCTCCATATCATAATCATTTTTATATCTACCAGAATGTACTAACTGATTATAAAAAAAGTCATACCAGCTTATCGTTTTTGCAAAATCAATCCTGGTTCTTCTCGGGCGACCCATACATCACTCTGACTAATTAAAGTTCAAATCATTTTAATTCTAAATTAGGAAAGAAAAAACCTATTTTTGTAATATTACTTTCCAAATTTAGGTGTGTTTTGATGGCTTTAAATCAACACGGAAATAAAAAAATGTCATTTAAGCATAAACATAAGCCGATTACAGATGATCGGCTTTTATTGACTACTAGAGAGAAAGCTAGGCTTTTAGGGTATGCAGAACAGACTTTACGTAAGTGGGCTTTATATGAAAATGGCCCAATTAATCCTATTAGACATGGACGTACTCTTCGTTGGAGTAAGGCGGAAATCTACAAATTTGCTTGCTTAAAAGAAGACTGATTTTGAAGATGGTATGGACTAATTGCTCATACCTATTTACTAGGTTTCAACATGCAAAAAAAATCATTTGAAGTTCTGATCAAACTCAGAGCACTTTTGATATTAGATTTACCAGACTTTATTCGAGGTTTTATCTTGAATCTTAAAAACAAGCTGGATGCTTACATCAAAAGAACTCTTAACACGAGGGCGAAATCGAATAAAGCCGTTGATGAATTTGAGGTCCTAAAATGGTTAATCCATAAAATTCCTCTAGATCTGCAACAGGTCGACAAGCACAAACAGAAACATGTCCATGCTGTGCTGTTTACCTGTTTTTTTACTCAATTATCCGAAGCCTTAGGTCTGCGGTTATCACAGCATATGCGATCGGATCCAAATCTGCAGCGTCATGTTCAATTGAGTGCCAGCACCTATAAAAAATACTTCAAGTTGCATAAAGACTTGAACCTCAAGTTAGAGCAAAACCAAATTTTCAATTTTTACCCTAAAAAATTATGGTGATTTTATGAGTCAAAATGATAAATCGTCAGAGTTAGACGAAGAAACCAAATTATTGGAAGAATGGGTCAATCAGTCCCTGAGCGAAAAAAAAACAAATTTTGAATCAGCTCCTTGCGCAAGATCAGCAGGCACAGGAACTGTATGCTGCTGCTCACAAAATACATGTGGTGATTAAAAATAATCGGATAGTGACACAACAGAAATTATTAGCAGGCTTAACGCAATGGACTAAAAGTGCATCTATAGGACAACTAAGCGACCAACAAAAAGCAGCATTCATCTATTCCTATCTTTTGACTGCAGTCTTGTGCGAAATGCTGAAGGGAATCATCTTGTTAGAGCCTCAGATTACAAGGGATGAAAAGGGTGAAAAAAAGGTTATTCTAAATAATTGTAAAAACAACAATAAAATCAATACAGTATCTTATAATTTAAAACTTCTTTTGCAAAAGCAGTTATCGAATACTGAGAAAAATAAACTGTTGTATAAAAAAGTTACACGAAAACTCCAAGCTATGGATGAATTTGATGCCAACGAGTTAAAAATTCTTTTAGAGCGTAAAACAATAAAAAATGATTTTGAACAGCTTAATCTTGGCCGCTATATTCAACAATTTATTATTGTTTTCAACGAGATTGCCAATAGTAGATTAAATTCAACAGTAATTAATATTCAGGCTTTAATTAACGATATTAAAAATGGCATGACCTATAAATCTGATTCAGGCACATCATCGTTGGATGTAGAGAATGAGGATACTGGACAAGATACAGACGTCAATATTTCTGATCCTGAACAGGATGAGATCGCCAAGCGGGTGAAGGGGAGTTTCTCTGACGACAAGCAGAAACAGCTTGAAAAGCAAACTAAGCGAATTCAGCGACGTGACTTAGCCTGTAAAACTAATCCGCTTTATCTGAAACCCAGTTTATTAACTGAGGTATATCAGCGATTGCACGAGTGTTATCAAGAAAATACGAGAAATAATGCATATCAATCGGCTCTAGCTGTGTGTGGTCTGATGTGTCTCTTGACCGGTCTGAGTCCAACGGTCTTTCAAAAGATCAAGTATTTGATTGGTATTGGTAGAATTAAAAAAAAATCAGTCAAAAAAGTCATCCATTATTATTGGGTGATCGATCCTAAGTTGAATGCCAATCATTCCGGTGCCATGCAAGATAAAGCACAGCGTTATAATCGGGCCTTAACCCTAGAATGGCGCATACCAGCACCCTGGATCACCAGTTTAGAGGCTTTAGAGGAACCTGAATTTTGTGTGATTGAGTACAATAATTTTTTGCGGGAAGTCTTTAAAGAGCATCAGATTGGTGAAATCACCTGCGGGATGTTAGAGCGACAAATCTATTTCCATCTGGATATGGAGACTGGTGATAACCTAGTCGCACACTTGTTGGCTAATCGAGATACTCATCATATCGTGCAATGGAACTATGAAGGGCGTCAGATCGATCAAATCGACCAGCATTTTCAAGGCTATATTAATGTTCTATTAGACCGTAGAAAAGGTGATCCATGGATTGAGAATGAACACCCTGGCCATATTTTTCATCGTGAGGAACGTATTGGTAGTCAGCGATGCTGGACTGTAGAGGCCGCGAGTGAATTTTTTAATCAGCTTTATCATTTTGTCAAAAACACATTAGCCAATACTCAAGCGAATCTGATCGAGAAGCTGAATGCTTACAGCATTTGGATGTGGCATCTTTCCTTAATCTGCCTGACGGTACGTCCAATAGTCGGCATGCCGGGGTTACTCAAACATTACGATCCTAAGGCACAACTGCTTTATGTGCATGATAAAAAAACTGATTCACGAAAAGTAGGACGTCCTGTTCCTGTTACAGGCTACTGGCAGGATCATTTCAATGCATATCGAAAATATCTGACGCAAACCATCGAGACACTCGGGATAACTAGTTTTAAAGTGAAATTGGAAAATGATGGTTTTATGCTCTATGTCATCTCACATCCTCGGATCAAGTCCCAAAAAGGTCAGGTGAATCTTGCGGAAGTCGTGGAGCATTTGGAGTTACAGCCCATGTCTGCTGATTTTGTCACGAATTACCTTAAAGAGACCGTGCAGATTTATAAAAACTGGCCAAGGCATTTCACTAAAAATCATCTCGCCTTGAGTGGTGACATTCACAATACGCTATATACCCATGATAAGCAAAGCATGGGATTCAGTCACATTTCTGGGTTAAGCCCTTATTTCTACAAACACGACATTCAGCAGCAAGTTAAAAGCTTGCTCAACAAACTAGAAATCGCAAAGCTTGAAGTGCTTTAAAGGACCATCTTGTGCTTGATACATCACTCGTTACGCAATTAGAAAATGCCATTAAAAGAGAAATCGCCGACATTTTTAACGAAATTTCTCAGCTGATCACTGCTACATACACAGATGTAAATTCTGACCTTGCTCAAATTGATTTTAAGTGGCTTGATCAGCAAATTCTGGACAAGTTCAATAACCATAGAGCAGTTTTAGAGCAGCTCTGCCAAACATCCAAATTTAAGGACAAGGCTGCAGATTACCTTCAATTCTGTTTTAAACAAGTGAAACAGATTTGTAAGGAGAAAAACCAGCAGTGGCAAAAGGATTACCCATCCTATGCCGAGAGCTATGAGATTAAGTTGCCCGATTGGATCGTCTACACACCTAAACGTCTAGACAACGTTTTTTCAGGACGAAAGTTACAGCAGGGTACTATGCTCGTCGAGGTAAAAGAAAAACTGTATGTGAATTGGGCGGATTATCTCAAACAACAAACTCAAGGTATCCTCTTATACTCTACGGCTAAAGAGCAACAAAAATTAGTGAATACCTTGTTTGAATGTCTGTGTATTTCATTAATTTTTGATCAGGGATGCATTCAATCTGAACGGTTGCTGGCGATTCATGATGCAATTTTTAAAATGAACCTGGATAGTGGCTTGCTTCCGATCTATTCAGGTGACGAAAAGGTTCAAAAAGCTTATGTCTTTTCATACACGTTGCCCTCGACAAAGTATGGCAACATCTATCGTCAGGATGGCGAAGAAGAGGCGGAGTTATGGCAAACCCAAAATATTTATTTCAATGCCTTTGCGATGCTATGTTATCGACGGATTCAGGAGCTAATTAATAGATCGCAAGGGCATGAATTACAAAGCACTTCGCCATTGCTGTGCTGGGAAAAAGAACAGAGTGAAATTGAAACGGGGAATCAGCCTGAAGCCTTACTGCTAGAAAAACTTAAAATCCATTTAAACATTGTACTGAATATGGCGGAGGAGGGGGACTCTAGAAAAGGACGTGAGGATCAGCCATTTACACAGCTTAATCACGTGAAGCTATTTTTAAAAGGCTTGGAAAAGACTGGTTTTGCCATTTTTAAGCATATGGATTATGTCTTGTGGCAAGAGATTCCTAATCTGGATGTGTTAAGTGCCAGTGTACTGAACAATCAGATCATCACTTCGCCTTTAATCTATGAGCAGTATACACAGCTCTATGATCAACCCGATAACTGGAAAACCATTCAGACCAGAATTAGAAACCTTGGCAAAAATAACCAATTTTTAGAATTGGAGATGCCTACAGTTACAGTCAAAACATTTCATGATCGACGAACCGGTCAACGTCATGAGCTGAAATCCTGGCTTTTATCTTTTCATCAGGAAATCAAACCCAAACAGCTTGCGGATCAACTCCAAGAAAGCATCCAAAAATCTGAGGACTATAAATCTGCGTATGAGGCTGGAAATGGCGAGTACCTAGATTATGTAGTGGCTATTGCACATTTACGCGTGTGTCAGTGGTTAGAAAACGAATTTGCTTATCATAGGAAAGCAGCTATTAAAGTCTCAACAATCAAGCGTTACTATAGTAGTTTTGTGCTTGACCTACTTTGTTATGTTCTAGAACAGCAGATCAATCTAGATACAGCCACTGAAGAGCAGTTTGAGGAAATGTATCGCACGATTGTTGAAGAAAAACTGCTGAATGATCAGAAAAATCATAAAACGACCGCCCAAACCAACAACAATAAAAAATACAATACCTCGGGTTATGCCTTTGATCGGCTGAAAGCCTTTCACCAATACTTAGTCAAGAATCATCGTGCACCGATTGTGCAATATTTATATCAACGTCAAAGTGACGGTTTATTTTTAAAAACCAGACTCATTAGTCCGCAGATGTTTCAATTGATGATACGGATTCTTAGAGAATACCCAGAAGCTTTGGGTCTGACTGAGCAGGATGCAACCTGTTTAGAATGGGTCTATACATTGGCATTTAGACTGGGCTTGCGTATTGATGAAGCTGCCGGGATCTGTATCGATGATTTTGTATCTCCGCAGTTACGAAAACATCCTGACAATCGACAGCTCTATTATGTGTTTGAATCCGCTTTAGATCAGCAGAAAGACGATCGATCTGACCATAAAATGAGAAAAACAATGGGTGATATTGATGATCTCACCCTTAGGATTCGTCTAAATTCTGAGCGTGATCTGAAAAGTGATAATGCCACGCGTCAGTTTGATTTAGTTCATTTTTTAGCACCGGACGAGTTCACAGGATTTTGTCGCTTTTATCAAAACCTGTTACCTGGCTCTAAAGCGACTGCAGCAGTCTGCAATAGAAAAACCAAACAGCTCTTTATGCAGGGTGAACAACCTTTATCCAGTACAAATTTATCAAAAATTACCAAGTTGCTGTTTAATACTGTATTAGGGACAAACGATCATCAATATACCTTTCATGCTTTCAGGCATAGTACCGCTTCACATTTGGCTATCCTTTTAAAAGGTAGCATAGCACTGGTACGTTGTTTTACTGACTATGATTCCGAGTTTGGGCGTAAGCTTAAAAAGCACATTTTAGCCAATATGAAGGATGCTTCATCGCGTAGTGCACAAGCCTGGTCTCGACTTGCGCATCTGATGGGGCATGAAGACATTCGGATCACTGCAAGACATTATCTGCATCATCTGAATATCCTGATTGCTGACATGTTTTATCAAGCAAACCGTGAATATTCACCTCAATTGATCAAGGCATTATTAGGCGATAGTCAGTTGATGCATCGCGATTTCAAAGTTGAATTTCAGTCGGATGAAAGAGATATTTTAAAATTGATGAAGAAGATTCATTCACACACAGAAAATAATTCTCAAACTGCTACATTAAAGAGCAAGAAAAAGCAGAAGCAGCCTCAACAACAGGAAGTATTTTTATACCGTGAAACGTTTTTAGACGAATACCGGAAGTGGCGGGAAAAAAAAGAAATAGCAACGATCGATCCTGAAGTATTGAAGTTCATTCAATCGATCAGCCAGCCGTTTTCTCTCTATACAAATCACGTTAAAAATGATGCTAATCCTGAGGATCTTATCGGTTTTACTTGGAATAAAATGGTGATATGGTCTAGTCTCAATCAGATTGAGAAACCTTTTAACTTAAATAAAAATGTAACCCAGAAAGATCTTAAACATTTTTTTTATTGTTTAGAAAATAAAATTTCACTTGAAAAAGATCGTCCTATTTTGAATTTTAAGGCATCATCTGAAAATGACTTGATTGACTATCAAAGATTCTTAGATTTTATCAATAAACTTTATTCAAAAGATTCAGATAATTTTTCAAAAGATTCAGATAATTTTGAATGGGATGAATATAATCCGGGTGAATTTAATAATGTAAAAAAGGGCGAGGTGAAAATAAAAAAATATAAAATATGGAATAAAAAATATAATAATTTTGTTCAAAAGATGCTGTTGCAAAGCGTCTTTTACAAGATGAAAGAGTGCTGAGAGTATCAAAAAAGAGTGCTGAGAGGTTCTATCAGAGGTTTAGCATATGAACGGAAATTTATCAAAAAAAATACATTGAAAACATATGGATATTGTTTTTAATTTTACAGCTTGGTTTTTCTGAGTATTGGTTTGCAGATAATCAGTTTTTTAGCGCTCAAAAATGGGGTAATTAAGAGTGAAAATCCTACCCCTATTCTTAGCTTTTTTTGAGTGATTTTAGACAGAAATGCAAATCTTTTTGAGAAATTTTTTAATATTTAATCTTTGTTAAAGTTAATAGAGGTATCTCGAAATTATTGTTCATTTAAATAATGTATTTTATTGGTTTTAAAGTAATCAATTGGATTGAGTGTTAATTTATAGTAAATGGGGTTTTTATGGTTGTGAAAATCTGTTTTAGAAGTTTATTTTAATTGATTGAAAATTTTTGGTATTTTTAAAAGAATGATTCTAGCTTTTAATTTATTTAGTGGGATGCTGTTTAAAACCTAAGTGCTGTGGTTATATAAAGACTAGAAAGATGGAATTATTCTAAAAAATATAAACTAGAGATATAACTCTTTCAATAATTTGATGCAATCCAACTTGGTTTCCATCGGACTTTTGCGATGATCACCTGACTACTTTTTCCAGAATGTTCTTCCTAGAAGTTTGAATGTTTTTAAGAATTCATTTATTTATAAAGATCTCTATTAGATCTCTTTCATAAATCAAAAAACGATCTATCTTTTGCTGATTATTTGTACCGAAGAATCTTAAACAATCCTGCATAATCTGCGGATGAAATACATCGATTCAAAGAAGCTTTCAGAAACACAGTTCAAGCGATACACCGGCATCTCATGGTCAACCTTTGATTTAATGGTTGAGCAATTGAAAATGCATGTTCCTGCTAAAGGTAGACCACCTAAATTGAGCATAGAGGATCAGATTCTTCTATACTTAAGTTATTGGCGTGAATACCGAACATTGTTCCATGTCGCAACAAGTTATGGTGTCTCAGAGCCCACTGCTTTAAGAGTTGTCCGTCATGTGGAGGACTGCCTGATCAAGTCCAATCCAAAGGCCTAAAAAAAAAGAAGAAAAGCTATAGTGGCAAGAAAAAGACTCATACATTCAAAGTACAGGCCATCATTCATTATCAAACTCAAACAATCCTGAGTTTATGTAGCAGTCACGGTGCCGTACATGATTTTGAACTCTTCAAACGTAACTTGAATCAGATTCCTGCAGGTGCCTTTATTCTTGCAGATAAGGGTTATCAGGGAATTTATACAGTGTATCCAAATAGCTTGTTGCCATTAAAAGCAAAGAGGCGCTGCAAACTGGATCCTGAACTCAAAATCTATAATCAGGAAATCAATAAAAGAAGAATAGGGATTGAGCATGTATTCGGCAGTTTGAAAACCTTCGAAATTCTTGCTGAGCGATATCGTAACCGTGGAAAAAGACTAGGCTTAAGATTCGATTTAATTGCTGGAATCTATAATTTGGAACTGAGTAAAAAATGTCTTATGAAAGAAGTCTATTTTTTATCTTTCCATGATTCTATGTTTTTTTAGCAGAGTACAAGTATGTGCCAGTCGATCTAAAATGACTTGTCTGTAGCATTTCGTATCATAGACTCCCCATCAGTATATAAGGATTCAATGTGCTCCTCAGATGAAATGTGATTAAGTAAATCACCAGTGGGGGAGTACCTGATATTATTTGTTGTGAGCAGTGCCTTTTGGGATGGTTGAAGCAATATTCTAATGTGGAGCTTGCGCCATGGATATTGATATTCAGGTTGATGTTTATAACGTTTCCACTCAACTTACGTATTTTGAAATTTTGAATCAATCAATTTTTTGAATTTTTCGGTAGTATACAAGAGTTGTCAAATGGTGTGATGCAATTGAAATAGTAATCTCAGCGTTAAATAATTTAACAGATTTAGAAATCCCATTAATTGAAAAATGGAGGCGAACTAAATGAAGGATACGTATATAGAGGCAGATCATTGTATTCAAGAAGCTTTACAAGGGGGTATTGTCCACTTAAATGATAATTTATATTTTTTAAGTGCTGAAACAGCCTTACAACAAGTCCTTATACCTGAGCATGTTTGCTGTACAGCACCATACTGGATCATTGGATATGAGTTGCCTAAGCCGATTCAAAATAAACAGGAATTAGAGTCATTATTTGCATGGCATAACTTTTTTGTTAAATTTGCTAGCAATGCTGATGAATTTAAAGATTTCAATCCTAGAGATGAGTGATTAACCCTTATAGTGACTTATCCATTCTAATTTTTAAATTTATTAGTGCGAGCACATGATAACTTCTGTATCAACTAGATATAAAAGGATTATTTGTGAGTAGAAGTATAAAAAGGCAACTTGGTTTCTTTTTAATCGTACTTTGCGGATTCATTACATATAATTATATAGCTACTCGTCAAGCGGCAAATATGGAATTGAATTCCAACGTTCAAGAGCGAGAGCGAGCATTTATTCAGAAACGAGCTGAATACATAAAAAATCATGGCGAGACTAGTATTGCTGAGCAAGAGATGACTCAAGAATTAGCATTCAGAAGTGGGCATGCTTTAATGAATAATTCGTCTTCATATCAGCGTGTTGAAGAGCAAGATCCTGAACAATCTGTAAAGTGAGGTAAATATGATGGTAGATCGAATTGCTTCTAAAGAGAACACAAATATAACCGCTGAGTCCGAAGTAAAAAATCAGCAAGATGAAATAATAAAAGATAATTATCGAAGGTTAATACTAAATGCAACTCATCATCTTCCTATGAAAGCCGTTAGAACTGAACAAGATATGATAGAGTTTTTAGAAGACTGATTTTAAATGCATTGATCAAATTTTATTTGATCGCCGTGATTAAAAAGGGGGGATTATCTGATCGCTAGATCATTCCCTCATTTCAATTTATATTGTAATTTGTTGGTCTTATTTAAAATAAAAATCAAGGGGGTAATTGATGTCGAGAAAAACAATAATGACCACAAATGAAAGGCGTCTTCAAGCTCTAAATCAAATGCGTGCGAGTTATAGAGGTGTGCAACTTTTAAGACAAGATAGAATTAAACTGATTCAACATGGTGCAGTTGTTCAATCGCATGAAGGTTCGATCAATGACAGTGATCGTACTCTGTGTGATGATTTATCAATAGAAGTTGATGAATGTGATATGTTAAAAAAAAACGGCTGAGACGATGTATGCCTCTACAGGTGATACAATTTGGTTGAGTTTTTAAATATACAATTCAAGTGCTTTCTGTTTTTTAATGAAGAGTGCTCAAAATTGCTTGAGGAAGTCTTCAACTGAGATTTCTTGTTCTACATAGAAAACACCATTTGGGTCTGCTTTCATTTTTTTAATAGAATTACCTTGGATTTTATGGATATCGAGTAGGTCTTTAAGTATTTGATCTGCAATTTTATTCTTCCAATCATTTTCAGGATCTAAAGGAATCGACATGAGTTTCTCCTAGTTCAGATGTGGTATAAATTTCATTATCAGTATCGCAGAAAATTTGAAAATAAATTGATGTAGGGAATAAAAATGGCTGAATGCAGTTACGCCTATTGAAGAGCATGATGAGTTTTTATCTATCTGCGAGCTTTTGTAGTTCATCTCTATGTTGATGAATTACACGTTTTAAATGATGTAGTACAATACGTTGTGTTGCTTGACTGTTGTCAAATGCCATAGGTATAACTTCAATAATTGGGCGTGATCTTTGTTCAATATTTTTAAAATCGATCGGTCTTCTCATTTTGCCATATAACTTTAATGGTGTTATGTAATTTTATACTAATTCTAACTATGAGCTAAAGCTTAAAAGTCCTAACAGCACTATTGAGTACCAAAAAACATGTGACGACACTTATTTTAGGTTTTGATAGGACTAATGCTTCATCATTAATATTGCAGACAATTTTAAAATCGAGTTATCTGATGCTTTAAAAAGGTTTCAGAAAAAATATCTATTTAAACTTCGATGATCAAATTTTCTCTAAACCCATTTTTACCTTGCTCTGGCGGATAACCCAAAGGATTGATCACTAATCTACATCCATCGACTACAGTATCCACTGATGTATGCGTATGTCCTGCAATCCATAACTTAAACCCTTTTACATCTAGGTCATTAATAAAATAGGGATTGAGGGCTGATGCAACAGGGTGCGTACCCCAATAAGGATCAAGACAAGCTAAATGAGGTGGAAAATGCGTAATAACAATCACATGATCTTGCCCTCTAAACTGCAAAATATTTTGATGATATTTTTTAAATAGTTTTATGTAGTCATCGGCGGTTATAGGTCTATTTTCATCACTAATCATGATTTGATCAAAATCATAAATCGATTGTTCAGCATCTTTTTGGGACTGTAAAAGTACCTCAGGAGATGTAAGTGGTGAATTGGAGCGAAAGTTCGTAAACAGCGTGCAACCTACAAATATTTTATTTTGAATTTTGATATGGTTGTCATCAAGTAGTGCATTTTTTGGGTAGTTTTCTTTCAAGAAATTCACGACTGAACTGTAGTTAGAGCTGTAGTAATCATGATTACCTAAAACAAAGATAAATTTTTTATTCAGAGATTTACATTTTTCGGCAAACTCAATTGCACCACTTAAGCGATTAGAAAAATCGCCAGCGTGAATAATGACATCAGCTTGCTCTGATATTGAATATTTAGAATTGTGAGTATCCGATATAATTTGCAGTTTCAATCTACTTCCTTTATTAAATCAAGCTGCTTAAATATATAGATTTTCATTGCGATCAGTTTACAGCAACTAAATATTGTAGAAATTATAAGATACTTATCTATATTCTTAAGCCTCTAAAAAATATAGTTAATTATTGTTGAATCAATTGATTAAATATTGGTCATAAAATTTGACCAATTGAATTTATGCACATAAGATAAAGATGTTACAGCAAAATCTGTGACCAGGCGTGGAAACCTGTTACTCAACGAACTAAAGAGTCGCTTTTAGTGGCTCTTTTGTGTCTACATGGCGCTTTTATGGTAAGCCAGGTAGGGCAGTCTTTGACTGGCCGTTTCGTTGAGCGGTATTTCCACACCCTATTTGGTTTGCCTCCATCTCGTGGAAAGGATGTTGGCAAACGACAATCTATCAACGAGGTTTAAAATGCGTCTTTATACTATCTCTATCTGTTTTTTCTCTAGCAAAAAGATACTTCTGAGTTAATGAGTTTTTAATTCATTTATCACTGATTTTAATTTTAATTACTTCTAATTTCGTAATCTCACGAGATCTAGAGAAGTATTGCCTAGAGAAAATAAAATGGCCCGTACTAAGCTTTTAACCAATATTATTCAAAGAAAAATGATGCTGCTTGACGAAATGTCGCACTCAAATCTGCACCATAACTTTGAAATATCACTTTATGACTTCGCCAACCATGAGATCCTAGAAAAACTATATAAAGCAGACAATCAACGCTCCACAGAGTGTTGGAGCCCTGCTGAAATTCAGGAGTTTATTCTAAACTGTTTGAATGATCGTAATGTCAATTTATGCGTTCGCTATTGGAAAGATGCTGCTGGTAATATTTATATCATCGATGGTGGGCACAGGATTTCAATTATCTATGCTTGGATCAAAAGATACTTTATTGATGAGCAAGTAATAGGAGCCCCAAAATTCACGGCACCACAAAAACGAGATATTCGTCAGATTCGTAATCGATTAGGTGGATTAGCTGATTTTCAAGAGTTATGTAGCGATTCTGAGTTTCAGCAAAAATTAAAATCAACCAAAATTAATTTTATTGAAGTCATTGGGACACCTGAGGAAGCTCGAAAAGCCTTTTGTTCAATCAATTCGGATACGAAACGATTAGATCCAGATGAAGAATATCATTTACAAAATAGGGGAAGTGATGCTTTTTATGTGATTTATGCGTGTTGTTATATAAACGATAATAAATCCAACTTGGCTGAACTGAATTACGAGCGGATAAATGAAGTGATTACTTTGGGTGAGCAAATTCATGATCATCTTTTTAAGATAATACTTTTAGAGCCGGATTTAACACACGGTAAAAAAATCGGCTTGGTCAATGAACTCCTGAATATCATGTTTGGTGATACTTGTCAGAATACTGTGAGTATAGACCAAGGTCAGCGTGTAGAAAATTTAATGCTAAAACTTAGAGTTGTGCTGTGTCGTATCGCTACACCAGCAATTAGTATTCGGATTCCAAGTCTGGGCTTACACCCAAAACTATATTTTTATAAAGATAATCGTTTTCAAGTGACATCCTTTTTGGCCTGGTTCTCTATCGTCTGTGAAATTGAAGAAGACTGTTTTGAAATACAGAATAAGAAGTTAGATTTTATTGGTTTTACCCGAGCACGCCGTGGTGTTGAAAGTTTAATTGAAAAAATTCCTGTGGCCATCAAAGAAACTGTAGGTAAGTTTGGTAGCGGGATCAGATCACATGAGCGATTGAAGAACGTGTATCAAGCCTTTATCTGTATTGGACTCAATATGGAATTAGATTTTGAAGATGAAGTTTGTTTGAATACCGTCATTCTTTCGATGAGTCAATCATTTGATTATATTAATTTTAATGATTTTTACCTTGACCGTTTTGGTGGTGATTATGATGAGAGCATTGTGGATGATGTTGTTAGCTTTGTGAAATCAGTAAGACTAACAAAGAAGAAAAAACCTCTAAATTTTTCACTCGCGACCAAAAAAAATCTTTATCAACGTGAGGAAAGGAAAACATGGAGCTATTGCGAAGTATGTGATAGCGCTCTATACCTTGAATCGACTGAAGTAGATCATCGAGAATCGAAAGCAGAAGGTGGTTACGGTGTTTTAGAAAATGGAGCAATTATTCACCCGATATGTAATCGTTTTAAGTCAGATCGTGCTTTGGAAGAAGTAAAAGCAGATTTATTTGACTAAAAAGATAAGGGAGCAAATGCTCCCTTATTTTTTTGTTTTTTAGTAGACTAAGCTTAGTTTTAACCTAAGTACTAAGAATGAAAACAATAGATTATTACAACCAACATGCGGATGATTTTGCTGAAGCAACTTGGCACGTTGATATGGCTAGCTTATACCAGCCATTTTTAATTGAGTTACCTAAACAAGCTTACATTCTTGATGTTGGCTGTGGGTCAGGTCGTGACACTTTAGCTTTTAAAAATAAAGGCTATAAAGTTGATGCAATAGATTACTCAGAAGAGCTTGTGAAAAAAGCAGCTCAGCTTACAGGTGTTCGAGTTCAGCTAATGAGCTTTTATGAGATTGATGAGCATGAGGTTTATGATGGCGTGTGGGCATGTGCCTCTTTATTACATTGTGAGCGTGATCGCTTAGCTGAAGTCATTGGGCAGTTGATAACAGCCTTAAAACCAAATGGTGTGCTGTATATGTCATTTAAGTATGGCAACAGTGACCGAGAAAAAGATGGTAGGGCTTTTACGGATTTAGATGAGAATCAGGCAAAAGCATTACTTCAGCTCTTTGATGATGTTGAACAAAACCAGAAATGGATTACGCTAGATCAGCGACCTGATCGTCAAGAAAAATGGCTCAATTTGCTTTGGAAAAAACATGGCTGATCTAATACCTACAGCACAAGAACAACTCAAATTTCTAAAGAATATTCAGCTGATTTTACAGTCAGGAAGTTTTAGCAGTACTTATAAGTTTGCTTTACTTATTAGCCTAAGCCGATTGGCGATTGAAAAAGGTGAAGACGCAGGTGGAAGTCTATCGCTTGAATATACAGATATTGCTGAAAAATTTATCGAGTTGTATTGGAAGCAAGCGGTGCCATATGTGTTTAATGATGAAGGTCAACTGATCTTAAATCAGAATAATGGTAAGCAAGCAGCGATTGTAAATCGGATTATTGAACTTCGGCAAAGTTACTCATCTCTTGGTCTATTAAGACGAGACTCATTGGTATGGTTAAGGCTAGTAAAGGATGTCACTCGCACTGTCAAAGACATGCCAGTCCGCTACTTGCAAAACATCAATGGTCAAAATTTTGAGTTTTTATATCAGCTTGATCGGTGTGGAAAGCAACTTATTCTTCTACCGCAAGTCATGTTTTGCTTAAGGCAATTCAGTGAGATCATTGAAGAGCTTTGCCAGAAACGTTGGATTGACTATATCCGTAAGAACAGCAGCAATGCACCTATTTTGAATCAGTTGCCGAATCTTGAACAATTCATGTTTGAGCCGAGTAGAAACCAGTTGAATGCGGTAGCAAATGTATTGGTCGAGCTGCAAGACTGTAAGTGCTTCTACTGCAGTAAACCGATGCGAAATGGCAATTACGCCGTTGATCATTTCATTCCATGGTCTATGTACCCGTCGGATACAGGTCATAACTTCGTATTGGCAGATTCAAGCTGTAATTCTAAGAAAAGTAATCTACTGGCATCTGATGAATTTTTGCATAAGTGGCAAGAGCGTAATGAAGAGCAGGACTTGATTATTGTGGATCGAATTTCTGTATTTGGTTTTCTCACGGATAAAGAGCGTTCGCATAAGGTGGCTGAGTGGGCATATGCTCAGGGGAAAGAAAATAATTACTATTTGTGGCAATGCTAACAGACTTTTTATTTATTGAATTTTAAACATTTATTGTTATATTGATAACAAAACAGAAACCTGCGAAAAATAATGTTATGTGGTCAGATATTGAGTCAAAACAAGATTTTTTAAATTATTCTGAAGCATCTGAGATTGTTGTCAATGTATTAAGTAATCCGAAGATGTTGCCGATTTCAATAGGAATATTTGGTTCTTGGGGAACAGGGAAATCAACAATATTAAATTTGATTGAGCAAAGGTTAATAGCAGAAAAACAAGAAGATTATATTCTTATTAAGTTTGATGCATGGCTTTATCAAGGGTTTGATGATGCGAGAGCCGCATTAATTGAAGTTGTTACGTTAGAGATAGCTAAACTTGTAGAGGGCAATAAGACCCTTTTAGATAAAACAAAGACAATAACTAAACGAGTAAATAAATTACGTTTGTTAGCAATGGCCGCGGAAGGTGCTTCTTGGATAGCTGGAGTGCCAACATTTGGTGCTGCATACAAAGCAGTTGAAGCTATTGGTGATGGGATTAAAGGGAAAGCTGATTCAGAAGATGGCGAGGCAATAAGTAAAATAATAAAAGATGGTCAGAGTAGTTTAAAAGAGCTTTTGAATGAGGAAATGACATCTGCCCCGAAAGAAATAGCTGCTTTAAAAACAGAATTTGCAGATTTGCTTGTGGGATTTAATAAGAAAATAGTCATCTTCGTAGACAACCTAGATAGATGTTTACCAAAGCAGACTATACAAACATTGGAATCATTACGCCTATTTTTATTTATGCCAAATACTGCTTTTGTGATAGCAGCTGATGAAGATATGGTGAGACATGCAGTTAAAGAACACTTCAACGGTATAGATGAAAAACATATTACTGATTATTTGGATAAGTTAATTCAGTTTCCAGTTAAAGTTCCAAAAATTAGTACTCGTGAAGTTAGAGCATATTTATTTTTACTTTATGCATCAATTCATGAAATTTATGGCAGTCAAGATACTAAAATAGAAAAGTTAAGAGCGGGTTTAGAAAACAACTTACGGCTTTCTTGGAAAGAAGAGCCAATTAGCGTTGAGAAAGCTTTACTGCTCTTGGATTTAGATGGTCCAAATACGTTAAATCTCTTAAATGATTTTACTGTGGCAGATCGTATAGCACCTTTATTAGCATCTTCCAAAAGCGTTGAAGGAAATCCAAGAATTGTAAAACGTATGCTAAATGTTATTAGTATGCGAAATATGATTGCAAAAGCGCGACAGATGCCTATAGATCTCAAACTTATTGCAAAAATGGCATTGTTTGAAAGATGCTGCAAGTCTACAGCGATATCTGTTCTTTATAATGAAATAAATGCTACTGCTGATGGAAAGCCAGACTTATTTAGACAGCTTGAAAGTATTAAGGATGATATTGAAGCTTTTGAAGCTAAATTGCCGAAAGAGTGGGGTGATTATAAAAGCTTTCTATTTGATTGGATAAATTTGGAACCATCAATTGTAAATAAGGACTTAAGGCCACTTGTTTATTTAAGCAAAGAAACTGTTCCGCTTCGGATAGTTTCCAGAGGGTTATCAGAAATTGCAGATAGTGCTTATAGATTATTAATAAGAACATCAAAGGTATCTTCACCATCGGCTATTAAAGCAATCGGAACAATTCCTCAAGGGGAAGAAAAGGATGTGATGCGTTTACTTTTAGAAGAATTAAGACAACATGTAAACTGGAGTGAAATACCATCAGGTTTTGCTGGTGCTTTTTTACTAGCTAAAGAGTTAGACGAAACAAGATCACAATTTAAAGGCTTTATTTCTGAGGTTATGCCAAAACTTAAGCCTTGGTTTAAAAGTTATGTCAAAGAAGAGGCGTGGTTTAACAGCTAATTTATAAATTATTAAAAGGAAGGATTATGGGGACATCAACTTCAAGCAAGGGGCCAAATGGAAAGACTCCATTAGTGCCATCTTGGGCAAATGAGGGGGGAGGATCAATTGCATGTGGAATAGATAATACACTAGGTGAATTTAGAGCGTATTTAGGGAAGGCTGCGAATAAACCATCGGGTTCAAGTGGTACAAACTTAAGAAAAGCGATTGGTCATTATGCTAAGAATGCAACTGGTGGAAAAAAGGTAGGTCCTAAACGCTACCAAAAACTTATTGCAACTGGTGGAGGTTTATTTGATTTACTCCAGAATATTCAAGCTGGAAATGACTATTTAGACCTGAAAATATCAGATCTAAATGGTAAACCTATTGATATTGTCATTGATCAAATTATAGAAAACCTTTTAGTTATTGATGGAGACTCTGAGCGAATCAGAGCAAGTTTGAATCAAGCTTTAGCCGAATGTTTGGATGGTATAGATGAATTCGATTTCAACCAAATTTCTAGCGATATGATTATTGATTTAATGTTGAATTACACAGAGCAGTATTTATTTCAACAAATCGTCTTAGATTCAAGAGCTGCTTTTGATAAAGCTGATACGCCTGAGAATGTTGCTAGTCTTGAGCAGGATCTACGTTCCTTAATAAATTCTTCAGTGGATAAGCATATGAGTAAGCAATTAAAAAATGGTGCGAATTCATTAACAAGAAAAGATATCGAAAATATACAAATGAAAGCATTAGAAGATATTTGGGGTGAATGGGAAGATTATTTAAATGATTGAGCTTTATTTTGAAACCGATAGTACGAAGTTACCTCCCTTGTCAGATCGATTATTACCTGTTTTGATGTTTGGAAAGTCAGCTGTTTCTGGAAAATATAATAGTATTGGTGGAGCTGCGCTAAAGGAATTTAGACGACTTCAAGAAGAAGCTGATGAAACAGCATTCGATTTAATGATGTTATCTTTAGCGGTAACAGCTGCTGATACTTTTGTTGAGAGGGATAGTCGAGCAGAAGATGCATGGTGTCGCCAATTCAAGATCAATCTTCCAATGTTAAATCCTAGTCTTTGGGATAAGCAAAAAAAACTATTAAAGGAAACTCTGCATTTTTTAAGTGGAGATTTATGGGATTTTGAATTTAGGCAAAGCGACTTTAAAATTCCAAAAATGATGACGGGTCTTAAAGCTAGGAAGATTTTCATAAAGAATCATGATTCTGTTTGCTTATTTTCAGGAGGGTTAGATAGTACAATTGGCGCAATTGATTTAAAGAATTCAGGTAAGAATTCAGTTTTAGTTAGCCATGCATATCCGAAAGATAGGCAAAAGCAAGATGGTGTCTATAGTACGCTTAAACTTACTAATGCTAGATTTCAAGTCGTTGCAAATCCTCGGAAAGTTAAAGAAATTCCTGCGGATGTTCAAATGAGAACTCGCAGTTTTAACTTTATTGCCTTTGGAGCTTTAATTGCTACTGCTTTGAGTAAAAACCATCATTCGGATAAGATAATACCACTTTACATTCCTGAAAATGGCCTCATTTCTATTAACCCTCCACTTACTCCTCGGCGAATAGGTTCATTAAGTACTCGAACAACACATCCATACTTTCTAAAAAAAATAAATGAACTTTTTTCAAGTATAGGTTTGCCAGTAGAGTTATTAAATCCTTATCAGTTCAAGACTAAAGGAGAAATGATGCTCGAATGTAAAGATCAAAAGTTATTGAAAAAGGTTGCTACTGATACAGTTTCCTGTGGGAAATGGAAGAGGTCAGGAGTTCAATGTGGTAAGTGCTTACCTTGTTTGATTAGGCGTGCCTCATTTAATGCATCTCAATTTCAAGATTTAACAGCTTATCAATATTTTGTTTTAAATGATGTGATTAAACGAGATAAGCAGAGAGATGACCTAATGTCTATGGTTATGGCGATAAGCAAAATTAAAAATACTGGAAACACAAATTTGTGGGTTGCAAAATCTGGATTTTTACCAACAGAACGTATGGAACGTCAGCAAATCATTGATACTGTTTTAAGGGGTTTTACGGAAGTAGAGCAGTATTTAAAAAAAGCGAATCTAGGTGTAAATATTTGATGTTTCCGTTGATCGATTTCCATTGCCATTTAGACTTATATGATAATCCACAAGCTGTTGTCTCAGCTTGTGGGGAGTCAAATTATATTTTGTCTGTGACAACTACACCAAAAGCTTGGTTTGGTACAAAGAAGTTAGCTGAAAATAATAAAAGAATTCAGACCGCCCTTGGTCTCCATCCTCAAATAGCACATGAGCGCTATGAAGAGTTAGATTTATTTGATTTACTAATCAATGAAACAAAGTATATAGGTGAAATTGGTTTGGATGGTTCATCAACACTGAAAGCTCATCAAAATATACAAAGTAAAGTTTTTAAACATATATTGCAAAAAGCTAATTGTTCGTCACCCAAAATATTAACTATCCATAGCCTTAATGCCATCGAAGCAACTTTAGATGGATTAGAGGCTTACTTTCATAATGGTGTCCCTGTTTTACATTGGTATACAGGTAGTGAAAAAGATTTAAAAAGAGCGATTGATAGAGGGTGTTGGTTTTCAATTAATCAGAGAATGCTATCAAGCGATAGAGGTAGATCGCTCATTAGTCAAATCCCTAAGGATAGAATATTAACTGAAACGGATGGCCCTTTTATTACTAATAAAAATCAACCTATCCAACCAGCTTCAGTTATACCTGTTATCAAAAAATTGAGTGATCTTTGGCAACAACCTCAAGAGGCAGTGATTGCACAAATTTTTGAAAATCTAAAAAAACTTTTAATATTGGTAAACTGATATATGGTGGCTTCACTCAGGATATTATCTATGGAATTATTCAATAATTAAAGACTAAATTTTATGCTTTGCTTCTGCTTCAAGTGAATATAACTCATTAATTAATAAAAACTCTCGGTACTGATGAATTAAGTTTTCATCCTTTTCTCGATGGGCACGAGCATTCCGAAAAGCCATATATGCACCCGTGAATAAATTTACTCGACCTTTGATCTCTGCACTGTCTGGTACATCCCAAGTGATAAGGGGATTTTCACCTTGAAAGGCTTGAGCAAATAGTTTGGTGCTATGCTCATGAATACTAGTACGTGTACGAACAATATCTTCAAGACGTTTATATGCTATCGTTAAAGCAGAGTCGGGATCTTGTTTAAAGAGTAAGGCAAGGTTTTCTGTCATCAATAATCGAGTAGGGCAGTTCTCAAGGGTAGTAACGCTTTGACTTGACAGAGTGGGCTACTTCATTTTCGAAGGGGTAAATATAATCATGTAGACGAATAGGGAGAATGATTTTTTGTTGATAAATAAAATCAATGTCCAGATCACTCAATGATGAGCTATTCAATCTATTGAGAAGCTTCGTCGATAATAGAATTTCTTCAGTTTCAATTGGCTTTGTTGCATAAATATGTAAGCATCTGATTTAAATAAATTTAATTTTGGATCAAAAAATAATCAAAACTTTTAAAATCATATAGTTATGAAATCTTTGTGCAACAAAGCCGTTTCAATTTGATGTTTGTTTAAATGTGCTAGTGCTTTTGCTAGGCCTTTAGGTCCTTCTCCAAAATACCTGGATGTAAAACCTGTACGAATAACTTAATAGCTTTCAGTTTAATCTTTGAGAATAAAAGCATGAGATCATTCACTGGTAAGCAATAGAGCGTAAAATATGTCTGCTTTAGTTTGGACTAAATTATGTAGGCTAAAGAGACATGTCTCAATGATTCCTGCTTCACCTAAATAATCGACGTGATAGTAGTTTTCTGTTTCAAACATTTTAATTAATAAAGTAGTCGTTGTTGGGGAAAGAAAATGGGGTAAATTGGGGTGAAAATTTAGGGCTTGAATTCTTTTAATGCCCAGATTTCATTAGAGATTTTTGGTGAGTTCAATTGCCACCACCTCCATACCTTTTGATTTTTTTGTTGAATATTACAAAAATTAACGAATTTGTAATGAAATACTGTAACGTTATCATTTATCTATTTTTATTTAAGTATATGTGATACACGGTAAGCTTATGGCCATCTCTATAAGATAGCCATAACTAGAGTATTGATTCTATTTGATAAATTTACTCTTACATTTTTTCAACTAAAAAATTTAGACTAAAGGTAGAGCATTTTAATCTTTGATTAATAGGTGAATATTGGTTAATAGAGAACTCTTTATCATACTTCATATTCCATGCTTGAGTATATTTAGGAATATTATATTTTAAAGTATAATTCCATGTATCAGAAGGCATAAGTATCTGATATTCATCCGAAGTATTAGAACATTGAGGATCTTCTATTGGTTCATAAATGTTTTGATTTTGATCTCTCAGAATTACAGGTGGTTCACATTTATATCTATACTCATAAATAGGATAAAGATTATTATTTTTAACAGTAAGAACAAGTGTTAAATTTGAAGTGGGTTTTTCATTAGTATCTATTAGAAAAGTACCATGTCCATCTTTCAAAATAGCTTCATTTGTCTCACTGTTTTGAAAATATGATGAGATTGTTAAGTTTTCACAAACCTGTGTGTATACACCTTTTGTCCAAATAATATAGTCATTAGTTTCTTCATCAGTAGTTAACGGTGGAATATTACCTCCGCCGGCAGTAGGCAAACCGGTACCGCCTAAAGATACACCGCCAGTGTTTAATGAACCTAAATCATCCCCACAAGCACTAATAAGAAAAACTGATATTAAATAAAAAAAAGGTTTGTTCACTATGAATATCCTTTTTATGTGAAAAATTTATTATTTAATATACTTTATTAATAACGTGTTAGGTATCTATTTTTCAGGATTATCTTTTTTTAACAATTCATCAAACTGATATATACCCATACTAAAGCGGTATTTTGCATTTAATTTTCCCTCATCATTTTGTGAGCATTCTAAAGCTTTATCCACTAATTTTTTTGACATTTCTTTCCATATAACATGGGTATAATTTTTTAATATTTGAACTGATTCCTCCGTTAATTCATCTGCATTTATATTTTGTTCAAGAAACATGTTCGGAGAGATTAAAATATTTGATAAGCCTGATGAAATATGATCTGAAGCAGATTGAGCAAGTAATTTTTGGCTATATGAAGAGCTATTAGAAGGGGTAAAAGATTCAGTATGTAGAATTATTGTATTTGCAACTTCAGTGATAAGCCCAAGACGATCTAATTCAAAAATAATGGCTCTAGGATGTTTATCTTGTGAAATTTCTTTTGCCAAATTCTCAAAACTTATTCCTTCCCCCGTAATAGGAATTTGTTTTGGCCATTCTTTTTGAATCCATAATGTAACTACACGCGCACTAATATTTGAAGAAGTTTGAATAGCAGTATCATTTTGAAGATTACTTTTTAGTTCACTTACATCTCTCCTATTTAAGCCTGAGAGTAAGCTTATAGACGAATCAGTTAATTTTTTATCCAGTTTCTCTAACTCAACGAGTGACTGTTTTAGAAAGATTATTTTTAAAGCTTGCGAGAATTCACTAAATCCTACACCTGAGCTAATTAGCCAAGATACCAGAGGGTGCATAACTTTAGAAACATTTTTTTTTGCAATTTCTGAAATTGGCAATAATGAATCTGGCATAAAAAACTCTTTCAAAAAAAACTATATAATTCAGTAGTTTAATTTCTACATCTGGTCTTAAGCAATAGTATAAATCAAAAAATCATTCCAAAAAGTTATTTTGTGTATTACTTAAGCAAACTTAATAATATTTTTTATTACTTAGTTTTTTGATTATATCAATAAAAAAATTATTAGTAATCAAAAAGATAAATTTTGAAACAAAAATAAATGTGCATAACACACATTTATGTGTAATATATGTGTGTTATGCACATTTATTTTTTAATAAAATGTGATATGTTTTGCATTTATGCTCTGTCAAAATGAGATATTTATCACATAAATTAACGGTTTGGGTCTTGATATGAATAAAATCTATAGAGTTGTATGGAATGCCTCTTTAGGGGTTTGGGTGGCGGTTTCAGAACTAGGAAAAGCAGGAAAAAAAACAAAAGCCGTAAAGAATGCTAGTGAAAACTATAATTCGATTAATAATGAAAGTTTGCTGTCAAAGCTTTTTAAAATTAGCATGCTAGCTGTATGTATTGGTGGTGCATCTCAGACATTTGCTGCCAAAAAAATTACAACAACAGGTTCTGGAACAGGTTTGGTCAGTCATGACAATGGCGTAGTCTATGATGGAAATACTTCCTTAGAAATATTGTATTGGAACAATCCTAATGTACCGTTGTTTATGCAAAGTCAAGTAGCTGCAGGAAGTGCTATAGCAATTGGTGATAATGCTAAATCTCTGAGCAGGGGATCTGTTGTTATTGGTGGAAATGCTACAGCAACAATTGATGGTGCTACTTCTGCTGTACAGGATGGTATTAACCTAGGTGCTCAAGTTGTAATTGGATCTAATTCATATGCAAATGGAAATAACAATGTTGCTATAGGTAATAAATCATATACGACAGGCAATGCTTCAATTGCAATTGGACGTGAAGCTGCAGCTAAAGGTGATTATTCTTTATCATTAGGGACTGTTAGCTCAGCAACAGGGGCAAGATCTACAGCAGTCGGGCATTCGAGTGTTGCGTCTGGTACTGGCTCAGTTGCAATTGGGAGTTCAACTGGAACGGGAAGAGATTGGAATAATACGGGTACAACTGCGAGTGGTAGTAATTCAGTTGCAATCGGCACTTCAGCAGATGCTACAGCTTCTGATGCATTAGCTTTAGGTAGTTCAGCTCAAGCAACAAAAGTATATAGTACAGCAGTTGGGGTGAATGCAGAGGCTAGTGAAAGTTCAGCTTTTGCTGGCGGTGATACTGCTAAGGCTACTGGTATTGCTTCTACCGCTGTTGGTGCATATACAGAAGCAGTTGGGCAAAGTTCTTTTGCTGGGGGGTTTCAATCACAAGCCGTTGGTACAAATTCAGTAGCTGTGGGTACTGCGACTGAGAGTGGGGAGTATGCCGTTGCAATCGGATCACTTACTAAAGGTATAGGCGTGAGTTCAGTCGCATTAGGAGCATCAGCTGAAGCTCAGGGAGAACGATCTGTAGTTGTTGGCACTAGTTCGGTTTCTAGTGGGCTTTCCAGTGTCGCAGTTGGTGATGGTGCTCAATCTGGCGGTAATAATGCTATAGCGATAGGTACTACGGCACAAGCCACAGGCCAAAATTCGATTAGTATTGGTACAGGTAATATTGTTACTGGTATTGGTTCTGGTGCAATTGGTGATCCAACCATAATTACTGGTTCAGGAACATATAGTTTAGGTAATAACAATGGCACAATTGATGCAACAGAAAGTGGCGTATTTGGTAATAACAACCAAATCGTTGGTAAGATTGCTAGTGTCCGCGTGGTAGGGAATGAAAATACTGTTGAACATACTAATACGCTTGTAGTGGGTAATAATAATACCACTGCAGGTGAAACAGCAATTGTTGTTGGTCATAATAGTACGGCTGGACAACAATCGCTTGCTTTGGGTACAGGTGTTAATGCGACAGGAGGTGGAGCAATTGGTATCGGTGATACTGTAGAAGCGACAGGTGATAAGGCTATTGCTGCCGGACATTTATCTAAAGCGATCGCTGAAGGTGCTATGGCTTTAGGTTGGTATGCTAACGCTGCTGGCGCTATGTCTAGTGCTATAGGTACTGCAGCAGAAGCCGAAGGGGAATATGCTACTGCTACTGGTTCTTATGCAAATGCGCTTGGTAGATTATCAACTGCTGTTGGTTTTGGTGCATCATCAAGTAAAGAAAACTCTATTGCTTTAGGCGCTTACGCGACAACGGACAGTGATGCAACTGAACAGGTTTCTACTACATTAAATAATTTAACTTATGGTGATTTTGCTGGGCAAGTAACTGATGTTGGCATGCAGGTTTCTGTGGGGGCTTTAGGGAAAGAACGTCAAATTAAGAATGTTGGTGCTGGTGAGATATCTGATAAAAGTACTGATGCCATTAATGGGAGTCAACTTTATGCAACTAATAGTGTTTTAGGAAACGTTGCTAATAGTACAAAAAATATTATTGGTGGAGATGTCAAGCTAGATTCAAATGGAAATATTACAGGTCCGTTTGTAGTAGATAGTTTTAATTATAAAAATATTTCTGAAGCAATTTCTGCTTCAAAAACAGTCGTTGCAGCAGGTACCAACGTTGCAAGCGTAGATAAAGTAACGGATGCAGCGACAGGTCAAAATACATATACAGTTAACGCAAAAGGTACGACTGCTTCAGCGGGTTCTGATGCTGTAACGGTTGGCGGTACAGACAAAGGCGGCAATGTAACTGATTATGCAATTGATTTAAGTGATAAAACTAAAGACAGCTTGACTGCTGCTG
>NZ_VPEW01000018.1:0-2691 GCF_013416965.1 Acinetobacter sp. YH1901134
ATTCTTATGATTAATCCATAAAGTAAATATATTAGAAATATCGGTATATTCCTTATTACTCAATTTTCCATAATAGGGCTTTAAGGGATCATTATCCTCAATCCAAGGTTCAGTTTTCATATTCATAAAACCATTCTCTAGTGTATTTAGACATTCATTTTAAAGTAAAGAAAAAACTAAAATATGTTATTAATTTTTATATGTTTTTTAAAACTTAAAGACCAGACTTCGGTCTAGTTTTTTTCATTTCTTATAACAGCCATTATTTTAAATGAGGCTTATATCCACCATATAATTTTAAGGTTCCCAGAATTTATCCCCCTGAGTTTCATAAAATTTATTAATGAATTCTTCAAAAGTATTAGCAACAACGTACCAATCTTGTCTTTGATCTATAGGTAAGACAACAAAAATAGAGCCGTAATCATTACTATTAGGATCACATCGAACCAACAATAAGTCTGAATCTCCATAGAACTCTCCAATTATTAAGTCACTTTTAAGAGCGTCATTATTACGATTAATTTTATAAATTTTTGAAGCAAAAGTTACCTCCTCAATAGAATATAATTTTAAGCCCCATTGTCCGTATTCTTGATCTTTAAATAGATCTGCACCATTAGATACTGTATAAAAATCCTCTAATACTTTTGGTAAAAGTACTTGGGGTATTTGTGGGTAAATTTTGCATTTTGGATTTAATGAACACTGTAAAGGAAAGGGACATTCCATACCTCTATGAATAGCTTTCTTAGGCTCAATCTCCCATTCATTATGTATTTTTTCTATAATTTCATGAACACTATTCATTTATTAAACTCTTAAAAATCCTTAACTTTTACTAAAATTAACATAATACGAGTTATACAAACCGTGAGCCATTTTCCTACGCTTTTTGCTTCGTGTAACAGCCCTTATGTTAAGTATTTGCAGATATTAAGTCATTGTTTCCACAAATGAATACTGCTTGAGAGCAGTCATCTAAGCTATCCATTAAAATTTCATTCATTCTTTTTTTATGAAAACTAAGAGTGGCATTACTTCCAAATTCACTTTCTAAATCAGATGATAAAATTATAGTGCACTCATCATCCCTTAGCTGATTCCATAAGTTTTGAACTAATTGAACTAATGCGAATCCGATGTTGATTATTTCATTCATTTCATACTGTTGATTATCCACGTAATCCTCGATATGAATCTTATTACTGGAGGCTTCAAACCCTGTTAGATCTCCGTAAACATCAGTTATGGCTTTGTAATTCACCTGCTCTAACCTATCTTTGTAAAAATTAAAGACAATAGCATCCGAATCCTCATAAAAGCCTTCTAGTATCATAAGTTCTAAAATTGAGGGAAGCTGGACATCATATCTGGATAGAAAGAATGCATCCATTTGGGAACTTTGAAGTATCACTTTTACACCTGGAATATTTTTACTGTTATTGAAATTAGATTTTTAGTATTTCTAAAATTAACATAATACACGTTATACGAAATTGAAAAAATCCTAGACTCAGATCTAGGGTTAAAATTTAAAAAACACATAAAAATTAATAATATGGTATCAATATTGTCCCATTGTAATTTGTTTCAATTCTAATGAATTATCAAACTCAAAATGTAAATAATTATCAAATATTTTGTATTTCAGCCAACTGTTACTTGCTCTTTCGGGGGTTCCAAATAAATTAGCTACAGATTGCATCGTACTTTTGTGATTAATACCTGTGATCAGATTTTCTAAAAATGGGTATGGGTAATATTCTTCATTCTCTTTGACGTAGATGAAAATGGTATCTAGTATCTGATGTTCATTAAACCTGAACGTAATACCTCTCTTAAAAAATTGCCAATAGGATAGCTTTTCCCCACCAAAATTAGTCTCTAATGAGTCAAACTCACTTGCAACAAGAATAACTGCTTTCAAAATATATGAACTTGACTCTTTAGTTCCAAGACAAGATAAAAAAAACTCTACATCACCTGAAAAATTCACTTATGACATACCTAAATCAAAATTTTCTTTATCCTTTGGTTTTATCATATTAAAAATGAAATCTCTGATTCAAAGTTAAAATTTTCAAAAGCTGTATCCATTTAACATAAAATATCTTATGTGAAGCAACCTGAATGCAGCGGTGCCCCATTGGGGTGCGTTGAGATAAGCCTCTTTTAGATAACTTTAGCAACTCGATAGACAGTTGCAACTCCACAATTCACTGCCTTGGCAATTTCTTCCTTAGTCATATTGCCAACTGCTAGCAATTCTTTTATTCGTTTATGTTTAGCCTCATTTGCCTTCTTGCCTGTTGGTTTGTAATCCGAACGTGCCAAGCCCTGTTTAATACGTTCTATACGTTTCTCATTGTCCAGGCGGGCCATTGTTGCCAGGAGATCAATCAACATATTGTTAATGAGTTCCAAAATTGAATGAGTAATGCTGTCACTGGTTTGAATCATTTGGTAGGAAGTAGGAAGATCTGCTACGACTAAACGAAGTCCCTTCTCCTGGATCCTGCACTTCAGCTCTTGAAAATCTCGTTGGGTTAGGCGTGATAAGCGGTCAATACTTTCAACTAACAAGGTGTCACCTTGATTTGCTTCGGACAGTAGCTTATTCAATTCAGGTCGGTCTAACTTCGTACCACTATAGTTTTCCACGTACACAATGGTTTCACCCAAATTCAA
>NZ_VPEW01000020.1:0-54652 GCF_013416965.1 Acinetobacter sp. YH1901134
TGTTCAAATGGCGATTCAGCGTTTAATTGGTTTTGGGAAAAAAGAAGAGTTTAAGGAAATTTTGGCAATTTTAAGAAAGCAGAATCCTGATAGGATAAGGGTTCTGTGAAATTTGTCGTGTACAGAGCTGTAATAATTAAACTTTTTTAGTCCAAAGACATAGAGATCATTCTGTTGCTTTTTCCTGGGAGGAGTATGCGAGCAAAACAACAGAATGAAGATGTTGCGTTATTTCATCCTTGAAAATACGCTGATTAGTTGATTGTCGCGTCTACATCTGCAGAGGCTTCAGGCGCAGCTTGGATGGCTTCGTCAGCAACAGGTGCTTCTGGGTTGGCTTGAATTGATGCATCTGCAGGATTTACACTTTGAGTCTCAGGTGCTGCCATAAAAGCATCTTGTTGTGCTTGAGGAGCTTCAGGCAATGCAGCCGATGCGCTATCGGCATTCACTGGCGCTTCTGCAGAAGAGGCAATGACGGGTGCAGCATTGGCATCCGTTGCTACGGCTTCAGGTGCTTGCTGTGCTGTTTCCACAGGTGCTTCAGTTATCGCGGCTTCAGGTGTATTGGCCACTGCTGTTTGTTCAGTTGGAACGGACTGCTCTGTAGGTGCAGCAGCTACACTTTGTTGTTCATTTGCGAGTGCATTTTCCGCTTCAGTCACGGCTTGTTCAGCATTTGCAGGGACTGCAGGGGCATTCGGATCGATTTGGTTTGCCTGAGCCTGTTCAGGGTTTAATGGCTGTTCTGTTGCAGCGGCATTGACTTGTCCGGCAGGAGCTTCAACCAATTGAACTTGGCCACTTGAAACTAAGTCCTGAATGGAACCAGGTTGACCATTCACGGTGGTCACAATTTTGACTCTAGATAAGCTTTCTAATGTATCACCGGGTTGAATCGGCGGTTCTGCAAATGCTGCTGCGCTCATTAAACCTGAAATTAAACCTAAACCTAAAATTTTAGAATGCATAATCACTCCGTATATTTTTATCGCAATTTTTCGTATTTTTACCTTGTCATAATTCTTGAGGCGAATTCAATGAAACATACGCAACTGCTTCATGACCTCCTATAAAGAACTGCACAACTGCGACATAAAGTTACATCAACTGCTGCTTTGTTAAACAATATTTGTGTGATTGTTAAGCAAATTAAAAAAGAAAAGTGTACTAAAATTTGCACCCTTGCTAAGCTGCGGAAAAATAGTCCTTTTAGAAGTCATTGTTGTAAGTCATGGTCAAAAAGAAACGCAATTCAGCAAATCCGTTTTCACAGTTATTTGGGCAAAATGGCATAAAAGTGCTGTTGGGTCTGGTGGCAACAGGAAGCTTTGCTATTGCTTTCGGGCAAGAAAAAATTCAACAACTTGTTTCTATGAGCAGCACTTCAAATAGCGCCTGTTTGGACCAATTTTATCGTGAAGTGCCACCTTATTTGGTCCGTGAAAGCCTACATAAAAACAGTTTTCCACTGTGTTTTAATGGCTTTAATGTCATGTATTCAGGGATATCCAAGACACCGCTTTGGGTTGCAGAAGCATTAACCCCCGCACGCCTGAGTCAAAAAATTCCGCGTGAAGATAACTTTCATGAAGAGACTCGCGTGCCGTCTGAATATCGGGCTTTGCTTTCAGACTATAAATCTTCAGGCTATGACCGTGGACACATGGCGCCAAATGCCGATATGCCCAATAAAGCTGCGCAGTTAGACAGTTTTTCTTTGGCCAATATGGTGCCGCAAGCTCCCAAAAATAATCAGCAAGTGTGGCGTGAGTTAGAAGAAGCCACACGGGCGATAGTGACCAAACAAAAGCAAGATGTCTATGTGGTGACGGGGCCGGTATACAGTGCGAAAAAATTAAAAACCATCGGGCAAGGGGTCATCGTGCCGACCGCTACTTATAAGGCGATCTATTTGCCGAAAAAAGGTGTTGCAGGCGTGTACTATGCAGACAATACCTTGCGAGATACGGCACCGACAGTCAAAGTCATGAGTATTTGTGCGCTAGAAGAACTGACTGGAATTAATTTCTTTCCAGAATTAACCGAAGACCAAAAGCGTAATACCTACCGTTTGCCACTCAAAGCCACCCAAGTAAAAGCAAATCAAGATATCGCTTATTTGCATTGGGATGCTGAAAGCCAGTGTGCTGCAGATGTCGCAGAAGACAAGATTTTAAGTTTGAAAAAAGAGTTTAAATCGAGTGGTGGATCTGTGGGCGAGACATCCACGGCAAGTAGTGGAAATGACAACAATCAAGATGCCTTGCTCAAACAATTGATTGAAGAAATTCTGCAATATCTGCTACAGATTTTGAAATAATCGAGTAGCTAATAGCGCTGAACTGCGAGCGATGAAGAAGATCATTGCTTGCAGTTGAAATCTTTTTCACGTATTTCTATTGCTGCATCACTACAACAAAAAAGAAGGATATCCATCATGTTCAAAGCATTTGAAAATGACACAGCGTCGCATGCAATTCATGACTTAACACTAGAAAATGGCCAAGATCGAATTAATATTTATGGCAACTTACAGGTGACGAAAGACCAAGCTGGTTTAGCTGCAGCGAAAGCTTTACAGGCATTTTTCAATGATGTGGTGACCACGCTTGAGGCAGAAACCAACTTAGCTGAAAAAATAGCGCAGGGCGGTGAAGGCAACGAAGTGGAAAATCCATTTCTTTAATGCTGTTTCATCGGCCGTCGAAGGAAGCACTGCTCAATTCGGGATGAATGAAAAAAAGCTCACAGGTTGTGAGCTTTTTTATGGTGTCTTCTTCTATTTATGCGTCTTTTGCCATCAGTTTATAGATGACCGCACCAATCACCGCGCCAATGATTGGGGCTACCCAAAACAGCCAAACTTGTGACAGCGCAGCAGTTTCAGCAAAGAATGCGACACCCATACTACGCGCTGGGTTGACTGAAGTATTGGTGACGGGAATGCTGATGAGATGGATCAATGTTAGCGCAAGACCGATCGCAATTGGGGCAAATCCAGAAGGGGCACGTTTATCCGTTGCTCCCATGATCACAATCAGAAAGCCAGCCGTCAGCACAATTTCAATGATTAAGGCTGAGAGCATAGAGTATTTGCCCGGAGATAATTCACCATAGCCATTGGTAGCAAAACCGCCGACGCCTGTAAATCCAGTCTGACCTTGCACAATGATGAATAGAATAAATGCGGCGAAGGTTGCACCCAGCAATTGAGAAATAATATAGGGTGCTAGTTCTTTGGCTTCAAAACGACCGCCTGCCCACAAGCCAATACTCACGGCAGGGTTAAAATGTCCCCCTGAAATATGACCCAGCGCATAAGCAGCCGTCAATACGGTTAGACCGAAGGCCAGTGCCACGCCAGCGAAGCCAATGCCAAGTTCAGGAAAGGCCGCAGCCAAGACCGCACTACCACAACCACCAAAGACCAGCCAAAACGTACCAATCAGTTCTGCTAAATATTTATTCATTTAAAACTCCATTTGTTTTTGTCATTTGGAATAGATTTTCAATCTTTCACTCAGCATGAGTGCAATCTAGTTGTGAAGTGTTGTTTTATTCATTTATTGAATATGCATAGATTTAATGGATTTTGCTGAAAATCACAACATTTAAAATGATAACTGTGTCACATTTTTAACTTGCTGCTTCAATTTGCGATAAGCGCCATTGCTGTGGGGTTAAGTTTCGCCATTGTTTAAACGCACGTTGAAACGCACTCTGTTCTGAATAACCCAGCAGTAACGCAATTTCTTGCAAACTTAAATGCGGGTCTCTTAAAAATTCTTCAGCCATCATGCAGCGGACTTCCTGCATACGTTGCTGATAGGTGCTGCCTTGTTGTTGTAAATGGCGTTGTAATTGTCGGACGGAAAGATTGAGTTGCGTAGCGACATGTTCAATTTGGAACTGATTTTTTTGCAAACCCATTAAGATGGCTTGCTGTAAGCGTTGGTCGATTTGCGTGGTATTCGGCAGTTTTTCTAATAAAGACTGTGCCTGTTGCATCAACAGTTTTTGTAAGGTCTGATCGCCTTGGGAAAAAGGGCGAGACAGTTCTTGAATGGGAACGATAACCTTCGACTTTTCTTGGGAAAAACGAACTTTGCAGCGAAAATATTGTTCATACTGAGCGACATTTTTCGGTGCAGGATTATGAAAATGCACTTCGTGTAAATTGATATCTTCAAAACGCATGAATAATTTTAGAAATTGCAGCATTAACGCAATCGCAATTTCATCGGTCAATTGATTGGCCATATTCATGGGTAAATCATTCCAACCGATCGAAAAAAAATCATTTTGAATATCAATCAGCAATGGACTGCCATCGAAGATTAAGCGATGAAAATCATGGTAGCGGAGCAGCGCTTCGCCCAAGTTTTCACAGGACAGGGCAATATACGCAATAATGCCAATATGTTTGGGTTGCACATGTTCAGCAATTTCTAAACCCAGCGCCGGCTTTTGGATCTTTTGATCTAAATCCATCAATAAATCACGCCAAATGGCATAATCAAAACGCTCTAAGTTTTGAACTTTATTCAGTTTTTCAGGAATAGCAATGCCTTGAGCTTGATGATAAGCATAGAGCAAATGGCCGAGTCCTCCATAGACCGATCCTGTATAGTCCTTGAGTTGTTGCATATTTTTTTAATTCTAAATTTTGTCGTGTTTTGTCAATAATATTAAAAAAAACGGTCAATATCTAGCCCTTTTCATTACCTATAGTGGAGCTAAGAAAAGGAGATATTGGTCATGTTAAAAGGTTTTATTGCAGGGTTGGTCGTCGCCAATGCCTTTGAATGGTTCGCACATAAATATGTTTTGCATGGGACACATCGGTCAGGCAAGCCACGTTTTAGTCCAGTACCGAAAAGCATGAAATCACATTGGGAGCATCATCGTGAAGTTCGAAAAACAGATTTTCATGATCATGGTTATGTTGAAGGTGTACAGAACTGGCGCACGAAAAATGAAATATTGTCACTGGTGGCAGTTTCAGCGGTATTTGTCCCGCTGTTTTATCCCATTTCCAAAGGAATGAGTTTGTCTGTGCTGTATTGCGCAGGGAATTATTATTATATCCATCGTCGCGCACATCTTGAGCCAGAGTGGGCGATGAAAAAGATTCCATGGCACTATGACCACCATATGAACTCAAATCAGGATGCCAACTGGTGTGTGACTAAGCCGTGGTTTGACTATATTTTAGGGACTCGAGTGATCTCCTCGGCGAAATTACAGGAACAGAACCCATTGGGTGTGCTACTGCCGACAGCGATTGCTAAATCATTGTCACACTGGGTCAATCGGGTATTTCCTGCAAAGTGGGTCGCTGAGCGTGAAAAGCCAACTGCACTTCTTGAAACGGTCTAATATGAACGCACTATGGGTTTTGACAACTAGCTTTGCCATTCAATTGAGCTGTCGCAATTTGTCAATAAATTATGAATCTACTGTCAATCAAATGCAGTGCAAATGCCCTATATTTAAATCATCAAAAGGCTTGTACACGACGAGTTGATTGATGAAGTTGCTATGTATATTTTTTCATTTGTTTTAAGTATCAGACCAAGTGCTGTAGTTTTTCTTGGTTTATAGGAGCCGACAAGGCTCCTTTTTTTATGTCTATAGTGGATGAATTGTATAGACGATACTCTGCTACAAATCAATGGAGTTGCATCAAAAACACCAAAGCAAAAAAAAGAGCGAATCATCGCTCTTTTAAATCTTCATTGAAAACGAATCAATTAAAGACGCATTTCAATGCCTTGTTCTGCTAGATATTTTTTCGCTTCAGGAATGGTGTGTTGACCAAAGTGGAAAATAGAGGCAGCAAGCACCGCATCTGCTCCACCTTTTAAAATGCCATCGGCCAAATGTTGGAGATTACCGACACCACCAGAAGCAATGGTTGGAATGGTCACACGGTCATTGATATTACGCATCAGTTCAATGTCATAACCCGCTTTGGTACCATCTGCGTCCATTGAGGTTACTAATAATTCACCCGCACCGAAGTCCGCCATTTTTACCGCCCATTCGATGGCATCGATGCCGGTTTCTTTACGACCACCGTGGGTGAAAATTTCCCATTTATTGTCGCCGGTTTTTTTCGCATCAATAGCAACCACAATACACTGTGCGCCAAAACGCTGAGAGGCTTCTTGTACAAATTCAGGGTTATAAATAGCCGCAGAGTTAATCGAAACTTTGTCCGCACCGGCATTTAATAACAGGCGGATATCTTCTACTTTACGCACGCCACCACCGACTGTTAATGGCACAAATACAGACTCAGCCATACGCTCTACCGTACGGTAAGTGGTATCACGACCATTTGAGGTTGCGGTAATGTCTAAGAAGGTAATTTCGTCCGCACCTTGTTCGTTATAACGGCGTGCAACTTCAACTGGATCGCCTGCATCACGAATATCAAGAAATTGAACACCTTTCACTACACGACCGTTGTCCACGTCGAGGCAAGGAATAATACGTTTAGCAAGCATAATTTTTTCCAAAAATAACAGCCGATTATGAAACTTCGCGACTTAGATGCTACACCTTAGTAGTCGGAGCGGTTATTCTATCAAAAATATGTAAGTTTTTTCGCAGGTTTTCTATGTCGGTTTATACCACTTTGACTTTAAAGGAAGTTCAGGATTTTGCAGCACCTTATGGACTGGAGGTGATTGACCTGATTCCGATTCAAGGCGGTATTCAAAATACCAACTATTTTATTGTTTGCGAAAATGGCACACAGTATGTATTAACCGTTTTTGAAGAGATGGACGAGCAAGGTGCAGGGGAATTGGTGCCTGTACTCGAACACTTGGGGCAGGCTGGTCTAGCTGTGCCTGTACCACTGAATCATTCGGGTAAAGCGATTCATAACTTAAAGGATAAACCTGCACAGATTGCGCCACGCATGCAAGGTCAACATCCGATGCCTGCGAGCTTAGCGCAAGCAGAAGCGATTGCTGTAGCCCAAGCGAAAATGCATGTGGCTTTACAAGATTTCCCTTTGGAACGTGCAGAATATCGTGATCATGCTTATTGGTTACAAGTTTCACGGGATATTCGTCCAACATTAAATGAAGCAGATACCACGTTACTTAACAATCTGTTGGGCTTATATGACATCTTAACGGCGATGTATCCAGACCGTCCTACCGGTTTTATTCATTCTGATCTGTTCCGTGACAATACTCTATTTGACGGCGATCAACTCAACGGCATTTTAGACTTTTATGAGTTAAATAAAGACGAACTCTTGTTTGATATTGCTATTACTTTAAATGACTTCTGTACTGAATATCCGGATGTACATTTGAATGAAGACAAAGCCATTGCCTTTTTAAATGCCTATGAAAGCGTGCGTCCATTAACCGCAGATGAAAAATCATGCCTAGAGTTATATTTGGCGATGGCGGCGGGTCGCTTCTGGATGATGCGTTTACAGGTAGCACAGAAAAATGCGGCAGAAGGCCGTACAGGGGATGATATTTTGCAGAAAAACCCTGCTGAAATGCGTAATATGCTGATTGAACGATTAAAATTCGTCACAGCATAAATTTTAAAAACAACGAGAGGGAAAAGCATGCGTGATCAAGGACGCTTAGTAGAATGGTTTGATGACAAGGGCTACGGCTTCATTCAACCGAACGATAGCACCAAAGATCGCGTATTTTTGCACATCAAAGACTTTTCCCGTCCCGGCCCACGACCAATCGTGGGCTGCGCGTTGGATTATGCTGTGATCTTAGACGAACGCGGACGCTTTCGTGCACAGCAAGTGCATTATTTAAAAGCCTCACAAACCAAAGCTACACAACGCCCCAATAAAAAAAATGTGGTGCAGATGCCGCGTCAGGCACAGCCGATGCAAATCTTGTGCATTGTGTATATCCTAGCCTTGGCGGGCTTATCTGTGGCGGGTTTACTCAGTGGCATGGTGCTGCTTTTTGTGAGTATTATTAATGTCCTGACCTATTGGTTCTATGCTCAAGATAAAGAAGCTGCGCAAATGGGCAACCGACGCGTACCAGAAAATACACTGCATCTTTTGTCTTTTTTAGGTGGGTGGCCTGCGGCATGGCTGGCTCAGCAACGTTTGCGGCATAAAACACAAAAACAACCGTTTCGGAAAATATACTTCTGTACCATAGCTTTTAACATATTACTGATTTTATGGCTGATTTCACCATTTAATATCGTGCATATCTAGGGTGGAATGATCCGCAAAATCATCATGACGGAGAGCGAAATGAATTATTCGATTGATAAAGATCCAAACCGCCTGCTCACGATTATTTTGTATATTCTTTATATTGTGGCGATTTTTTCTGCCGGCTTGCTTGCGGTCCTCGCGTTGATTATCAATTACGTCAAACGCAGTGATGTTCGCGGCACGATTTTTGAAAGCCATTTCACTTGGCAGATTCGTACGTTTTGGTGGTATCTCATTTGGAATATCATTGCTTTCGTGCCGTTTATTTTTCTGTTCTTTACTGGCAATAACGCCAATGCCTTTGCGGGAGTGGCGCTGGGAGCGAGTACCTTCTGTGTCACGGTAATCGGACTGTCTTGGTTATGGATTGTGTACCGCGCGATTAAAGGTTTAATCCGTGTCAATGACAACCGACCGATGTATGAGTAATGCGAGTTCAGAACTTTTTGGCATAAAAATCTTGGTATCAAAAAAGCGACCGTATGAGTCGCTTTTTTGATCTAATAGAGGATGCAGAAATTAGCGTTTCTTTAACCATTTCGGCCGCCATTCACTCACAATCACACCAAGCACTACACACAGTCCGCCAATGAGAGCGAGCGGTGTTAAGCGTTCACCCGCAAGCCGCCCAATGATTGCGGCCCAAACCGGTTCACCTGCATAGATGATTGCCGCCTGTGCAGGATCAACCATACGCTGCGCCCAGTTCATCACCAGTTGAATCACGGCGCTAGCCAGCCCCAATCCGCACAGTACAGCGATTAATGGCCATTCAAATTTGGGCAATGTGGTTTCACCTACCAGTGGAGCAAAGCAAAAACAGAACAGTGAAGCAAATGCCAATTGTAGAACCGTCACTCTGCGTAGATTGACGCGGGGTGCAAAATAACTGATCAAGATAATTTCAAAGGCAATGGTAATTGACCCGAGCAACGTAATGATTTGTCCAAAATTGAGCTGAATAGCCCCAAAACCATTACCAGTTAAAAAGACCAAACCGACAAAAGCCAAACTTACACCTAGCCATGTCATCAGATGTGGTTTATGCCGAAAACACAGCCACATAAAAATCGGCACCAGCGGCACATACAGCGCAGTTAAAAAAGCCGATTCGCTGCTGCTGATACTTTGCAAGCCGACCGTTTGCGTCGCATAGCCGATCGCAATCACCGCGCCAATACTTGCGCCCGCAATGACATCATATTGAGAAAAGTGTCTAAGATATTTAAGTGATAAAAGACTCACAGCCAGTGTTGCTGCGGCAAAACGTAGACCGACAAACAGCACTGGACTGCTAAAATTTAAACCGTATTGCACGGTGATAAAACTGGCGCCCCAAATCATGGTAATCAGGATGAGTGCGAGCTGCGGAAACTTGGCTTTCCAAGCAGATTGTACGGTTGGCATGTGTATTTGAATGTTCAAAGTGGAGAAATAAAAAAAGAGGCCCGAAGACCTCTTTTCTGCTCGGGCAAATTATAAGCTTTGTTGATCAAGCAGTAATTGAGCTTCACGAAGGTTCAATGTCCCTTCATAAATTGCACGACCAGTAATCGCACCTAAAATGCCTGGTTGGCCTTTTAAGTTACGTACGTCGTCAAGGTTAGTCACGCCACCCGATGCAATAACAGGTAAGCCTGAATATGTTGCAAGGTTTACGGTTTGTTCAACGTTCACACCTTGCATCATGCCATCACGTGCGATGTCGGTGTAGACGATGCTCGATACACCAGCATCTGCAAAGCGTTTTGCCAAATCAGTAGCTTTCACGTCAGTGACATTTGCCCAACCATCAGTTGCCACCATGCCATTCATGGCATCGATACCGACAATGATATGGCCTGCAAATTTTTTGCACGCTTCTTCAACAAATTCAGGCTCTTTTACTGCTTTTGTACCAATGATGACAAATGAAACGCCGGCATCAAGGTAGTGTTCAATGGTTTCAAGAGAGCGGATACCACCACCAATTTGAATTGGTAATTCAGGCTGTGCTTTAGCAATCGCTTCAACCACAGGCTTATGAATCGGTGTACCAGCGAAAGCACCGTTTAAATCTACCAAATGTAAGCGACGCGCGCCTTCATTTACCCAATGCTGTGCAGTTGCCACTGGATCGTCAGAAAATACGGTATCGTCTTCCATACGACCTTGTTTTAAACGGACACATTTGCCATCTTTCAGGTCAATTGCAGGGATGATCAGCATGCTTTCGCTCCTTGCTCAATCAAATTAAGAATGAATTTGTACCTAATCTTATCAAATAAACGGCTATTCACTAAATGCTAATATCAGAATTGATGAATTAAAAAAGCCTGACATGTGTCAGGCTAGTGCAAATAGAGGATTGGATTTTATTCTTGGCCTATAAAAATGCGCTGTGTATTAGTGTTTTTAGTCATTAAACATAAGCGGTTGTTTGTAATAAATCGCTGTTTACGGATTGAAGTATGCTACCGACATCGTATAAGCTTTGATTGAGAGCTGTGGTACTTTCACCGACCACTTGAACGAGATCACCGACCACAGGAAGTTCAGTGGCAATCGATGTAATCGGTGCAACGTCATCCAGTAAGGCGTCTAAAGTGTCTGAAACATCTTGCACGACACCACCCACACTTGCTAAAGGATCTTTCAGGACGGATGTTAATAATTCGCTAGGATCAATACTCGCCACATAGTCGCCCGTTTCAGCTAACAAACCAGTTAAATTACCCGTAGTTTCGCCTACTGCATTCAATAGCCCGCCAAGCAATGGCAGGTCAGAAAGTGAGTCTGTGATTGGTGCAGCAACACCACTTATATGATCAACCAAACCTGCAACTTCTGTCACGGTTTGACCGACCACCCCAGTTACGCCATTGAGAGTGGTTTGCACCCCACCAAGAAGATCACCCGTCGCCAGTTGATCGGCTACCGCATGTAAGCCTTCGTCTAAGGTGTCGACCAACTGATTTTCAACTGCCAGTACTTTTTCGATGGTCCCACCAATCAGTGGTAGTTCAGTCAGTGCATCCGTTAAGGGCGCTGTTAAGCTACTCACGGTCTCGAAAACGCTGTCTACTGTATCCAAAACAGTATTTAAAACCAGTCCAACTGCTTTACTGATCCCTTGTAAAGTCAGGCTGAGTACGCCGCTGATTTTTCCTGTAAATAAGTTCAACATGTCAGGTTCTCCAAGTTTTTAAATTATGATGTGTTATGTATTTGGCAGACTTGTTTTAGCAAAAGGAGATTGATGAAAACAAATTATGAAAGTATAGAAAGAATGAGATAAATCATGTAATTCTGCTAGAAAATCTAGAGAGATCAAAACCTTAGTTGAATAAAAATATAAATGTATATTAATGTAATTAAAATGAGTTAAATCAAAGATATAAATGTACTTAAAAGGTGCAAATTTATTGTTTTTAGGCTGTGCTGTGACTATTTTTAAAGCAATAACGTACTGTTCAAATCTTTAGCGCAAATAAACTGCAAATTCATTGGCACTCTTCAGCCGATCTTTGCACTTGGTCATGCCATAGATTGGGGCAATATCCAGTTACAGAGTGGTTACATCGCTGAACATAAATTAAATCATTAAAATAATTAAGGGTTTATAAATTCATGTGCGGACGAATTCTTAGTTTGAGAGAAGTATTGGGGATGGTTTTAGGTAATAAGCCACGTTGTAATAATTCTTCAAAGACCAAAACAGGGGCATAGGCATCGGCAGCGGCATAACGAATTTGCTCCGGACTTAAGCGCTTTTTGGCCCAATTCGAGGTGCTGACCGATTTAGATTTTGGAAAATTCACACGAAAAAGCAGTGCCATGGCATTTTTTAAACCGACGGGTTGGGTTAAGCCAAAAGAAGCAAAGCACTTGGATAGTTCCAAGACACTATTCAGATCGATGCCTTTTTTACGAAATAAATGTGCATCATTTTTTAAGCCAAAACCTACTTTAATTTGATCACGATTACTCAAGATTGGTCTTAAAAAATCCCAAGTGCATTCGTTCATTTGAAACAACCATGCCTGTTGCGCCGTCGCGAGTTGGATTAAATGTGGGCCGGTAGAGACCTCACCTTTACGAAAAGTCGGCTTAGATTCAGAGTCGAAACCGAATAAGGCAGTTGTCTGTAATTCATCGGACCAGTGTTGGCATTGTTCTGCATTGTGAATGACATGGATCTGCTCTGGCACTAAATTTTGGAACAATGGAAAATTTTTAATCTGTTCTTTTGTTGGCAAAATAGGTGTCAGTAGAGCATCAGTCATTGTGATTTAATTCAAAGGCTTGTTGTTGCAGCCTAGAGCGTTTAGTAGGGAAATGCAAATACCGAGATGTGGCGTTGAGCATGAGCCATTGACTCATCGGCCTGTCATAGCGCGTTGCTATGACAGTGACGAGGGCACTTAAACACAGTGACCAATAGGCTTAAAGTCAGTGACGACTTAAAATAGAAAACGCGCAGTAAATAATACATTTACCAAGATCAGTAAGAATAAACCGATAAAGAGAAAGGCGAGGACCACCTCCCATGTTTTGGATTCACGTGGCTCACCATATTGATTGGCATTTGCAGACCCCGGGATGAGCATCAGCGCAATGCACATAACGATATTGAGCAACGGAATCAGCTCTAAGAGTGCAAACCAGCCTGAGAGATTAAAGTCATGCAAACGACGCACTGAAAAAATCATCAAAGGGATCAGCATTAAAATATTTAGGATCAATCCAATCACTTGCGTCATTGGATTTTCAGCATGAGCTATTAGGGCATTGAGGGTATTGGGCATCATGCTGACGATCAGTAGCATCAATATGCTCAGCATGAGGCCATAGAAGACATTCCAACCGATAAAAGACATGCGATTAAAACGACCGTCACGGTTCCAACCAGAGTTTATATTGGGTGAATTATTCATATTAAATGATCTTAAATTATCGTAAAAAGTATAGTTATCATTCATTTTTAACCGCAAAAATTGAGCTAAAAACGACATAAAAATGTGAAAAAGTACAGGATTTGATCCTGAACATAAAAAGCGCGTTGATTATAAAGGTAAAGTACAAAAAAAGCCCACATGTGTGAGCTTGTTTGAGTAGATGTATTGCTGTTTAGAGCGATCTAGGCGGCATTTAATGATTTATCATTATTGTTGTTGAATCGTGGTTTGCTGAGAGCGGATCACATAGTTTTGGTAAGACGGAATCATGATCGCAGCAAGTATCCCGACTATAAACACCACGATATACAAAACAGCCAGCACTGTTTCCCAGCCTTTGGTCGGGCGTGGTTGTCCAAAGCTATTACTACCGCTATTACCCGGTGCAAATAACACATAGAGCGCAAATAATATATTCACTACAGGAACTAAGATCAGCAGTGCAAGCCATCCAGAATGGTCTCGGTCATGTAAACGACGGATTAAGAAAATGACGCTGTAATAAATGACGATGGCATACATGATAAAGAAAATAATCATGAGTGGCGTCGACATTGCACCCTCAGTCAACGCATTTTGCGCACCGAGTATGAGCAGGCCGACTACAACAGCAATTAGCGTAAAAATAATGCCGAGAAGTAGATTCCATGCAAGATATGCGCGCCGGCTAAAGCGGCCACTGGCTTGGGTCGGTGAGTCAGATGTGAATGTATTCATTATTATTCCTAGGCTTTGGTATTTTTATAAGTAGGCAAATTCTAAAATGGCTATGTAGAAAATAAAAGGATGAAAAATAAACAGTACAAAAAAGCCCGCAAGGAGCGGGCTTTTTTGCGGTGAAGGAATTTTAAATATCCCATTCCACAAAGTTTTTCAGCAATTGCAGGCCGGCTGTATGACTTTTTTCTGGGTGAAATTGTGTCGCAAACAAGTTTTCCTTGTGAATTGCGGTACAGAATTCCAAACCATAGTCACAGGTTGCAGCGACAATGCTTGAATCTTGCGGCTCTACATAGAAGCTATGTACGAAATAGAAACGTGCATCTTGCTCAATGTTTTTCCACATCGGGTGGCTAGGGTCTGCCTGATGCACTTGGTTCCAGCCCATGTGCGGCACTTTTAATCCCTCTACATCAGGGAAGCGTTTAACCGAACCTTCAAAAATACCCAATGCATCTGCACCTCCATTTTCTTCGGAATGCTGCATTAGGGCTTGCATACCGACACAGATCGCAAGCACAGGTTTATTAAATGCCGCTTTACGGACCACTTCATCAATGCCTGCATCATGCATGCCTTGCATACAGTCACGCATTGCTCCCACACCGGGGAACACAATTTTATCTGCTTGTGCAATCAACTTAGGATCATTGGTGACATCAACAGTTGCACCCACGTGTTCGAGGGCTTTTGCTGCTGAGTGAAGATTTCCCATGCCATAGTCAAGAAGGGCAATACGGGTCATTACAATGTTCCTTTGGTAGACGCAACAGTATTTTCGGCACGAGGGTCAACTTCACACGCCATACGTAATGCACGGGCAAAGGCTTTAAATACGCTTTCAATTTGGTGGTGGCTGTTTTTACCTTTTAGGTTGTCGATGTGCAGTGTCATTAACGCATGGTTCACAAAACCTTGGAAAAATTCAGAGAAAAGATCCACATCAAAAGTCCCGATGCGCGCGCGAGTGAATGGAATATCCATCCAAAGACCCGGACGGCCAGATAAATCCACCACAACACGACTCAGTGATTCATCCAGCGGCGCATAGAAGTGACCGTAGCGACGTAAGCCTTTTTTATTGCCCAATGCTTGAGCAAAGGCTTGGCCCAGTGTAATCCCACAGTCTTCTACGGTATGATGATCGTCAATTTCAAGATCGCCATCACAATGAATATCAATATCAAACAGACCATGTCGCTTGATTTGATCAATCATATGATCTAAAAATGGAACACCAGTGTTTAAAGTGCCTTGACCAGTACCATCAAGATTCACACGAACTCGAATTTTGGTTTCGTTGGTGTTTCTTACCACTTCACTGATACGATCTGTCATAGACACGTTCCTCAAATACGTCAAAATGATTGATGTAAAAATATTTTCGCTGTGACGAAAAGTCACCGCATATTAGATTGCTCAGGAGGGTTTATCAATGCCTATTACCGTACATGCCTATACTTCTTTGGAAAATGATGAAGTGCGCAGCCAGCTTGAGCGACTGTATGACACCAGCCCTGAGTTTAGCGACGGTTCCGATGCGATTGAACAACTTGAGCAGAACTTAGCTCAGTATACCTTAGTTTATACTGCAGAATTTAATACAAAATTGATTGGCGCGATTTGGTGTACAGGCCAAGGTGAAAGCAAAACCCTTGAATATATTGTGGTACACCCTGCAAATCGTGGGCGTGGTGTTGCAGAACGTTTGGTCAGTGAAGCCACCCGTATGGAAGAAGAAAAAGGGGTGAAGACTTTTGAGCCAGGTTGTGGCGCGATCCATCGCTGTTTGGCGCACATTGGAAAAATTACTGCGGCAGAATAACCTGTCCCCAATTGAAAGCAGCCATTGAGCTGCTTTTTTGTTGGATAAATACGTTGTCGTCACAGTAATTTCAGCTGTGGAAATTTAAAAGCACTCAAAAAATAAGCAAATAATGTGAAATATTGATTTAAAAATAAACATTTGCACAAAAAAGTGCAACGGATGCTTGACGCCATGAGACTGAAATTGTTTAATACGCCCCATCGGCGTGATAGCTCAGTAGGTAGAGCAACGGATTGAAAATCCGTGTGTCCCCAGTTCGATCCTGGGTCTCGCCACCATATTCAAAACTGATTTTTCAGTTTATCAATCCCTGATCCCATCAGGGATTTTTTTTGCCTAAAAAATATGCATACGAAAAATATTTTTATAAATATGATTGACTAATTAACTAAGATACGGCTTAATACACCGCATCGGCGTGATAGCTCAGTAGGTAGAGCAACGGATTGAAAATCCGTGTGTCCCCAGTTCGATCCTGGGTCTCGCCACCATATTCGAAAAAACCTCAAACCATTGTTTGAGGTTTTTTTTCGTCTGCTGTTTTTCAGGTGTTGATATTTCGCACAGTTTAACTGCTACAATCGATGCCAGATGATGAGCCCAATGGCTATTAGAAAATTATTAAAAAATAAGGGTTAAGGTTATGAAAAAAATATTATTTCCTGTTTTGGTCGGCATGAGTGTCTTGCTGAGCGCATGTGGTGGCGGGGGCGGCAGTAATGTCGATTCTTCGTATTCTAAAACCATTATTCAAAATGGTGTGACCTATGAATGTAAAAGTGAAAATGCAGCAGCGCTTTGTGATAATGGCAATTGTTCTTCATGTGAATCATCGCTCGATAAAATAATTACAGCATCGTGCAGCACCAGTATTTCTGCGGGGCAAACAATTTATGCCGTGACCAAAACGGGCTGTGTATCCAATATGAAATCGGGCAGCAGAATAACTGCAGCATGTGATAATGGTCTGCTTAAATTAAAAGTTGGATCTAACTTTAGCTTAAATCAGGTGATTAATACGGGTACGACGATGAGCTCTGGTGAGTATATTGTCGGCACAGAAGTGCTCCGCTGTGGCTTTTAATCAAATGAACATAGGTTCGTGGAGTGACAGTTGAAGCGACTTCAATATGCGGCGCTTGGACTGCTCTGTTTTGCACTGGGCTATATTGCGGCATCGTGGAATGACCAACCAAGCTTGACGTCACCGCCACCTGAGCACTCGCTTGTCTCTTTGGCGACGAATAATCCTGTGGCACTCTTGGCTTTAGATCGAGATGCCTCGGATCAGCCTCATTCTAAAGATATACAGCAACAACTCAAAGGCCAACATCGTCAGCTAAAGAGCATTATTCAGCAGACTTCAGATCAACAATTGGGGCAATATTTACAGCAGGCATTTCCCAATTACAGTTTTGCAGGGATTCAAAATAAGCAGCAGTTTGCGCAGCAGATGTTAGACGAATTTCTACAAGCCAAAAATGATCCGCAGCAGCGATTGGCAGGGCAAGCGTATGTGACTGATCAATCACAGACAGATGTAGATCAAGTTTTACCTCGTGAAATCTATGTCACACAGCCGTTGTATGCACATTTTGATACCATGGGTAAAGTTCCAAACAATACGCAAGTTATGGTGCGTTGGACGCATCGTGATAGCGGTGAAGTGCTGCTCTTTACGCCACGCAAAGTCAGTGAGCAACAGCAACAAAACTGGGTGAGTTTCTATCCTATGACTGGATGGAAAACTGGTCACTATGATGTGAAATATTATCAAATGAATGATCAATTAAGCCCGATTGCACAGACCAGTTTTTATATACAGCACGTGATTGAGTAAATATTTGAAGCTCAAATTTTATCGCTGAAGCTATGACGTAAGTGCTAGTTTCCGACCCTAAAAATTCGATTAAACTGATAAAAAAAACAACCAATGAATCCCCGCAATGAAAGATCTTTTCTCTACAGGGAGTGCGCTGTATCAACAAGCACGTCCAAGTTATTCTGCTGAAGTTGTCGATAGCATCTCGCAGCATGTTGCCGTGCGTGAACTGGCATGGGACTGTGGTGCAGGTTCAGGTCAATTTACCAAAGGTTTGGCGTCCTATTTTCAACAGGTTTTAGCGACAGATCTGAGTGCCGAACAATTGGCACAAGCACCCAATTTAGACAATGTGCGTTATGAGCAAGCTAGCGCAGAACATTGTCCGCTTGCTGACCATTCAGCGGATTTAATTACAGTTGCGCAAGCGATTCATTGGTTCGATTTTGCTGCCTTTTATGCGGAAGTACGACGAGTATTGAAACCCCATGGTCACATCGCCATTGTGGGCTATGGTCTGATTCAATTTGAACATGCGGAATTAAACCAGCTTTTACAGGATCTGTATTTTGTCACGTTAAAGGGCTATTGGGACGTTGAACGTCGTTACATTGACGAAGAATATCGCAGTATTCCGTTTCCATTTCAGGAGTTAGCGACACCTCAGCTGTTTTTAAATTATAGGTGGAGTGCACAGCAAATTTTAGACTATTTGCAAACATGGTCTGGATTAAAACACTACCAAAAACAACATCCAACACATCAACCGTGTGCAACTTTGAACGACTTCTTTAGCCGTCATCCGCAGCAAGAGTTTGCTTTGTCATTTCCTGTGCTGTTAAGAATCGGGACAGTATAAAAAAGAAAAAGTAGCCGCAATATAGATAGATAAAGGATGATATCTTAAGTCTAGAATGAGCAACGTGAGGTTTGAATCGGCTGTACTTTCGTGCCGTTTGTCGGGGTTCAATCTAGTAAGTTGATTAATTGTTGTACAATAATGGCAGTGTAAATTTTTTCAATTTTTTATTTTTAAATCTCTCGGAATGAACATGATGAATCTCCCTAAATCTGTTTCCGTTTTGGTTTTTGTTAGCGCAGCAATGACGGCTATGAGTACTTTGGCTGCGGAAAAAGCCACTACAAAAGCTGAGGATACCGAACAAAAAGCTATCCAGATGCCTGCTTTAACCATTATGGCAGAGCGTGAAATGCGTGCAGAGACGGGCATTGTTGAGTATCAAGAGCAGGTGGATCGCCGTAAAGCCTTACAGCAACGGGTGATGCAACTTGAGCGCGATACGCAAAACAAAGGTGTCGATGCAACAATCGTATCAAATGTAGATGTCTTGCCTGCGACAGCAGTGCCTGATATGTCGAATTTATCGCCTTTGATGCAGCAGCATGTTTTAGATATTGCCGCAGGTTTGCAGTCTTCTGACCCACGCAATGGTTTATATATTATGTTGCAACCCTTTGGGATAGACCGAAATGCGACCAATGTGCAAATCAGTCGTGATCAAATCAATCTCGGCAATATTGACCGTCAGTTAAATACCAATCCGATCAAGACCCCATAATCGAATACATCTCTATAGCAAATTGAAGGCGAAAATTCATGTTTTATCCATGAATTTTCGTTTTGATGACATGCGCAATTTAAGACTTTCTATATTGATGATTTCAAATAGCCTCCTTAAAAAGCATGGCTATTTTATCGTCAATCTTCAAACTTTTGGTTAAACTGAATAAAAGGGCATTCGGAGCTCATTATGCCGCGTATCTTTGTTGTCTTGGCCAGTGCAACGGTATTGGTCTTTGGATGGATGTTTTATCAATATTCAGTACAGCAAAAAGAAGCTGTGCAACTCTCGACCTATGAAACGGTTTTGCGCGAAAAAACCGAGCAAATTTTTCAGCAAGCTCAGCACTGGGAAGAACCGATACAACTTAATGTGACAGATGCACGGCTAACGGGTGATTATAAAATCATGTCGGATTTTATTTTGAGCCAAATGCTGCAGCGTGCAGAAGCGCGAAATCAGTATATTCGTGATCTTAAAGCACTGAATTGGGATAAATTTCTTGATATCGATCGCTTATTAAAAGATAAAAAAAACCAATATCAAGAGACTGAGCAAATGCTGCAGCAGGTGCATGCAGTGGTCGATGCTTATGAGCAAAAAACCACACAGCAAGAGGAAAATGGTTTAGCTCAGGCCAAACAGTTGGCGGTCAAACAGGTGTTTCGTCAGCAAATTGCCCAGAGTTTAAGAGACAGTCGTGATAGTGATGAGTCGCATGCTTTATTTGAGTTAGAAAAGCAAAGCTTGGCGAAGGCTGATGAGCTCTTTGCTGTGCTGAAAGCCAATAAATGGGAAAAGAAAAATAAATTATTTATGTTCTATGAAGATGCGCCTTTAAAGCAGTTTAATCAGCTTTATACAGAGATGTTAGCGCTTAATGCGCAAATGGATGAGATCCGCCAAAAGAACCGTTCAGAGTTGAAACAAAAGCTTTAACTGACTGTCATCTCTCTTTCAAATTTGCGCGATAAAGTGGCTTATAGCAGGGTTTTACATCATATAGAGGTCCATGCTCATGCGAGCTATTCAGATTTTTGATGATATTCAGCAGGTCTATATCGACTTTATCGCGAACCGCCAATATCCACGTTTGGAAAGTTTAAACAATTGGGGCAAGAACCGTTTTTTCTTCAATCAGTATTTTCGCATGATTGAAGATTGGCATCTGACTGAACAGATTGTGATTGAATTTAATCAACAATTTTATAGTTTGGATACAGGGACGGCGCCTGACTTTATGGATCAAGATAAATACATGGCTTGGTTGATGGAACAATTACAAATACTAAAATAAGTCCTTCTCATTCAAATTATTCAGCACAGCTTCGAGACATGTTATACAAGTGAAAGCCATCCTTTAGCGGATGGCTTTTTTGTTGCTATCGAGCATCAATTTGGGAGCTGAGTTCCGAACTAGCATGAATAACGCAAAAAACATTGGCTTTAAAACAGTCTTCGATTGTTTAAATTGCAAATTTAATACAACTATTAATCAATAGTGTGACTTAAATCACTTAAAATACGCCGAAAATTTAAACATAAATTTTTAGCTAGCAGCCCATATCGCATAAGAAGCTGAGCTGTATTGAACTTGCAAGCATTCTAACCTTAGACCGATTGGCTTTGAATGAAAGGTTTATCGCCATTTTTAGAGACGATTTTTTTAGCGTATGAAAAAATTAATACTGCTATGGCTTGCCATATGTGCGGTTTCATTGGTGTCGATAGGCTATACCTATGAATTATTTATTAGCCCTGTTTGGGTGGTAAATGCATTCGCGGCCTATGGCATGATTTTAATGCGGAAGCATTTAAGCCACGACTTACTGATCGTGCTCTATGCTTTTAGTGCGATCTTTGTGGCTTCGCTGATGGTCGATCCCGCCAAGACATTAGAGGATAAATTTCTCCTGTGTGCGATTTCGGCATTTCAAATTTGGGTATTTATTAAAGCCTATTTGGCACTGAGCCATTTAAAAAAGCGCCGCTTTAAACGAACCCTGATGCTAACTGTTCCGAGTATCGTGAGTGGTTTTGCAGGCAGTCTATTATTCGTGGCGTGTTTTCAGATGGATAACCAGTACTTTGCCTTTGTTGATTATTTTCTAGAGCAATTTGCAACAAGTTTGGCTGTGGTGTGTTTATTATTTGGTGTTCAGCGCTGGATGAATGTACCGTGGATAGATTATGGCTATCTGATCGTGGCATTGGCCGTGCAATATGTGATCTCAAATGATCAGATCTTCTATGCCTGCATAGTCTTGCCTTTATTGATGTGTTATTACGCGATCAAATACGACCTCAAAACTTTTTGCTGGCTGATTGGTTTAATGACGCTGATCTGTGGCTGGTATGGTGCCATGCCATTGGCTGGGGAATATTGGTCAGATGCACAGGTACATATGCTCTCGCGGATCAGTTCTTATCGTTTGGCATTGGGTATTTATCTGATCATTTTTCTGTTTATTTGTGAGCTATATGCACGAAATAAACGCCTGTATTTGGCTTTGCAACGTGTAAGTTTTTGCGATGAGTTGACGGGGCTGAAAAATCGCCATGCCTTTAAAGAACAAATATTTATAGAGGGTGCGGTTGATAAAGGCTGTGTCATTTTGCTCGATGTCGATAATTTTAAAAAAATTAATGACCAATATGGACACCAAATTGGGGACAGTGTTTTGGTGCATTTGGCAAAAATCTTAAAAAATTGTAGTCCTCGCGCGAGTTTTATCAGTCGCTGGGGCGGTGAAGAATTTTTAATTTTGCTCGAAGGTGCCGATTTGGAGCAGGGTAAAATGTTGTGTGAAACAATTTTGGAACGCTGCGAACATGTGCCGTTTCGAAAAGATCAATTAAGGCTAGATGTCAGCTTTAGTATGGGCTTGGCCGAGTTTCAACAGCTGAATTTGTCCAATTACTCCACGACTCTACAGCAGGTCGATGCCTGCCTATATCAGGCGAAATCACAGGGGAAAAATCAGTTTGTTTATCAAAAGATTATTCCGTTGGCAGAAAGCAGTATTGCGGTCTAAATGGGAAAAAAAGATGCCGTGAAGGCATCTTTTTTTAGCATTTAATCAATGATTAAGCTGCTTTTTTGAACCAAGAAAAGAAACCTTTTTTCTCAGCTTTTGCTGCTTCAGCTTTTTTCTCTGCACATTTTTTAGCACAGTCTTTTTTCGCTTCAGCTTTTACTTCTTCAGTTTTAGTTTCAACAGCTTCTTTTGCATCAGTTGCTTTTTCTACAGCCGCATCTTTTGCTTCAACAGTTTTTGCAACGACAGCATCTTTAGTTGCTACAGTTTTTGCTACAGTCGCGTCTTTTACTGCAACAGTGTTCGCAACAACAGCGTCTTTAGCCGCTACAGTTTTTGCTAAAGTTGCATCTTTTGCTGCAACTGCAGTTTCTTTAGTTGCTGCTGCTTTTTCTACAACTGCTTTTTTCATGTCAGCAGTTTTTGCTTTAGTAGTTTCTTTCACCGTTAAAGTTTTAGTTTGAGTCGCTTTTTCTGCAACAGCCACTTGAGTTTTAGCAGCATCTTTAGTTGCTTGAGCAGCAGCTACAGTTGCAGTTTTCGCTTGTGTAGCTTGAGCTTTTACAGCTTCAACAGCAGTCGCAGGTTTTTTTTCTACAGCAGTAGTTGCCATAGCAGAAGTTGTAGCAGCAACTAAAGCAACAGCTAAAGTAGTTTTGATCGCGTTCATAGTCATCACTCTATAAAACTTAGTTAAAATAAGGCATTGTAAATTTTATGCCTTATCAACAGCGCTTAGGTTACACGGCACAGAGTGAGGGATTTGATTGTGTGAATATTCCACCAATGTTACAAATGGATAACATGGTGTTACGCAGAAAAACAAACAAAAACAGCGAGCATTGCATAGCATTCGAAATTTTCAATTCAAAGCTGATTTAAAAATACTGTTAAAGCCGTTATGGTGAATATAAATTATTGCCATTGGTATGGCATAAAAATAACGTCGCTTGAGGGATAACTACAGATGCAGCAGCTTATTTGTTATAAACAGCTCCCTGTGTGGACGCAGCAATCGATTCCACAAGGTTTTAAACAACAGCACAATACCAAAGCAGGGACATGGGCAAAACTCACCGTGCTGCAAGGTGAAGTAAATTTTGCCATGTTAGATGCGTCTGGAAATGTCCTCTCGACGCATGTATTTAGTCCAGACCTACCACCGCCGTTTATAGAACCACAGGCGTGGCACAAGATTATGTCTGCGAGTGATGATGTGCAATGTCAGTTAAGTTTTTATTGTTTAGCACAGGACTATTTTTATAAGAAGTATCAACTCAGCCCAACACATTCAGAAATTTTGGCTGCAACACCGTATTTGCATGGTGGACGTGCTTTGGATGTCGGCTGTGGGCAGGGGCGTAATTCGCTGTACTTAAGTCAGCTGTCTGAGCAGCGTTTTGAGGTGGATGCATGGGATGTCAATCCACACAGTTTGCACAAGCTGCAAGAGATGATCGCTGCGGAAGGCATTGAAAATATTCATGTACAGCAGCGTGATCTAAACGCTGACCCAAGCATTACAGGTACATACGACTTTATTTGCTGTACCGTGGTGATGATGTTTTTAGAGGCCAAGACAGTAAAGCCTCTGATTCAGCAGATGCAGCAAGCCACAAATATCAATGGTTATAACCTGATTGTCTGTGCGATGGATACGCCTGATCTGCCTGCGCAGCCTGACTTTCCATTTAGCTTTAAAGCAGGGGAGTTAAGTGCTTTGTATGAGGGCTGGAACATTGTGAAATACAATGAAAATGTCGGAGAGTTGCATCGGGTGGATGAGCAAGGCAATCGGATTAAACAGCATTTTGCGACTTTGTTGGCGCAGAAAATTTAAGCCAAGAATTGTAGGATGTTGAGTTGAAGAGTTGGGGATCAACTCAACACTTACTTTACTTAAACTGAAAAAAAGGGAACCATTTTTGAGTTAGTTTGGTAGTACTTATATGTAGGTCGAGTAATTTAATAAAATGTACCCAAATGAGTAATTTAGGTTAATAAATGATGTTGATTATTTTTTAGTGGTCATAGAATATTTTAACGAAATGAATTTTTAAACTTATTTAGAGCTGACCCTTGTTAAGCCTAAATGTGGTAAATTTGAACACTTAATCTCTGTTGTTGCATGCTGAAAAGCGTTGTACTCAGCATGCAACTTTATATCTGAGCCTGAACTTAATTTACTTTAGTTTCAAACAATGGATTAAGGATTTGGTCTGCTTGTAAATTATGGTTATTAGTAGAGTAGATTCTACCTTTAAGTAAGTCAGCTTTATGCCATTCGAATGTTTGCTTATCTAAGTCTAATAAACGAACTGAGTATTGCTGACCCTCCTTAGGCATGTATGCTGTAACTATTCCAGCACCTGCACCCATAGTTGCTAGTGTTACACCTACACTTAAGGCACCCATTGCAAATTTACTTCCTACAGATGCATTCAATCCATCAAGCGAAACTAAAAAAATATAGTTTGAGTTTGCCCATTCTTTTAAAGTCTTGACAGTTGTTTCATCAAGCTGAGGCATATCTAGTTTTGCATTTCTATTTCGAACATTTGATAAATTTACAGCATCTGTTTTGGCTATAAACTGAGTAAGTGCAAATGCTGCTGCACGTTGATCATCAGTCATATTGCTATTTTGATTTAGAAGAGGATATGTGCTGATAGGCGCTCTTTTAGAATTGCTATCAACCTGAAATTCGTATTTTTTAAGCTGTTCTTCAGGCATTGAACCACAAATAAACGGCATAGCAGAGGTACTAACAGTGACATTATGTTGGTTTAACTGTTGTGTAAAAGTTTGAATAAACTTCTCACTTGTCAGTTTAGTGGGCTCGATGAGTACTAAATCTTTCCCTAATTCATTGGTTAAAAGGCATGAGTTCACAAAAATCGCTACAGGTTTTACTTGGATTGCAGCTTGGGTCTGATTTAATTTTTGGCGCGACTCTTCGGAGATTTTTGTTGTTGCACAACCTGTAAATGCAAGACTGGCGATCAGTGGTAACACAATATTTTTCATAGAAACTCTTGTTTGGTTTTGTTTGATTTCTATGCGTATTATGCATAAATTGTGTTAATAATCTAATTAAATCTTTATTAAAAAACCCCGCAAAAGCGGGGTTCTTTTTAGTCACGTATTTAAGAATTAAACACGTTCAATCACTGTTGCGATACCTTGACCTAGACCAATACACATGGTCGCAAGACCGATTTGTGTATCTTGCTGTTCCATTACGTTCAACAATGTTGTTGTGATACGCGCACCAGAACAACCCAATGGGTGACCCAAAGCGATTGCACCACCGTTCAAGTTCACACGGTCTTGTTGGTCATAAATGCCTAAGCCTTTAAGAACAGACAAACCTTGTGCTGCGAACGCTTCGTTCAATTCAAACGTTTGAATATCAGCAATTGACAAGCCAGCACGTTTAAGCGCTTTTTGAGTTGCTGGTACAGGACCATAACCCATGATCGCAGCATCACAGCCTGCAACCGCCATAGAACGAATCACAGCACGTGGCTTAAGACCTAAAGCTTGAGCACGTTCAGCAGACATCAGCAACATTGCAGAAGCACCATCAGACAAAGCTGAAGATGTTGCAGCAGTTACTGTACCGCCTTTCGGGTCGAATACTGGACGTAAAGCTTGGAATGCTTCAAGGTTTGCATCAGGACGAATCACTTCATCGATATCGCACAGAATTTTGAAGCCATTTGCATCGTGACCTTCAACGCCCACGATTTCATTTTTGAAACGACCTTCTTGTGTTGCAGCCCAAGCACGGCGGTGTGATTCAACACCAAACGCATCTTGTTCTTCACGCGAAATACCGTTCATACGACCTAACATTTCAGCAGTTAAGCCCATCATGTTAGACGCTTTTGCATAATGCTTAGACGCTTCTGGGTTGATGTCGATGCCGTGCATCATGCCAACGTGACCCATGTGCTCTACACCACCAATGATGAAGATATCACCTTGGTTGGTTGCAATTTGCGCAGCCGCTGTGTGGATTGCTTGCATAGAAGAACCACAAAGACGGTTCACTGTTTGACCTGCAACAGTCTTTGGAAGATCAGCCAATAACGCAATGTTACGACCAATGTTCATACCTTGCTCTAGGGTTTGGTTTACACAGCCCCAGATTACGTCTTCAACTTCATTGGTATCAAACTGGTTACGAGCAACAAGCGCGCGTACTAATTCAGCAGATAAGCTGTCAGCACGTACGTTACGGAACATACCATTTTTGGTTTTACCCATTGCTGAACGTACGCCATCAACGATGACAACGTCACGTGGATTTAAAGTAGCCATTCACGTTGCTCCTTAACCGTAGAATTTTTTGTTGTTTGCAGCCATGTCACGCAACATTTGTGGCGCTTCATAAGCCTTACCTAAATACGCATATTTGTCGCAAAGCGCTACGTATTCAGCGACACCTGTTTGGTCGATGTAACGGCATGGACCACCACGGAATGGAGGGAAACCTACACCCATGATCATCGCCATATCTGCTTCAGCAGCAGTCGCTACGATATTGTCTTCTAGGCAACGAACAGTTTCGTTACAGAACGTCAGCATCATACGGTCAATGATTTCTTGAGCATCAAATTCACGTTTTTCCGCAGTTGCAACAGAAGCCACAAGTTCGTAAGCCACTGGATCAACCACTTTGGCTTTCTTACCTTTACGGTCAAGTTCGTATTTGTAGAAACCAACGTCATTCTTTTGACCCAAACGTTTTGCTTCATACATCGTTTGAATTGAACCTTTGAAGTCAGGCTTCATACGGTCAGGGAAACCTTCCGCCATTACTTCTGCACCGTGTACGCCTGTGTCGATACCCACAACGTCGATGAGGTAAGCAGGACCCATTGGCCAGCCGAATTTTTCCATCACTTTATCAACTTGCTGGAAGTCAGCACCGTCTTTCAGTAGAAGGTCAAATGCACCGAAGTAAGGGAACAATACGCGGTTTACCAAGAAGCCCGGGCAGTCATTGACAACGATTGGGGTTTTACCCATTTTCTGAGCAAGAACCACAGTCGTTGCGATTGCCTCAGCAGATGTTTTCTCACCACGGATCACTTCAACCAATGGCATCATGTGAACTGGGTTAAAGAAGTGCATACCTACGAAGTTTTCAGGACGCTCTAGGTTTTCAGCCAAACGTGTGATTGAAATGGTTGATGTGTTAGACGCAATGATCGTGTTTTCACGAACATTCTTCTCAGTTTCAGCAAGTACGATACCCTTAACTTTAGGGTTCTCTGTAACTGCTTCAATCACGATGTCCACTTCTTTAAACTCGTCATAGCTTAAAGTCGGACGGATGCGCGCAAGAGTTTCACCCATTTTCGCCGCAGTCATTTTTTTGCGATCAACTTGTTTAGTCAACAATTTGTTCGCTTCAGACATACCTAACGCCAATTGTGGGTTACCAATGTCTTTCATGATGATTGGTGTGCCTTTGCTTGCTGCTTGGTAAGCAATACCACCACCCATGATACCCGCGCCTAATACAGCTGCTTGGTTGACAGGGTGAGCACCTTTTTCATATTTCTTCGAAGTTTTCTTCACAATTTGGTCGTTAAGGAATAAACCAATTAACGCACCTGCTTGTGGAGTCACAGCCGCTTTAGCAAAACCTTGCGCTTCGATTTTCAATGCTTCATCACGTGGAAGGCTTGCACCTGCTTGTAATGAGTCTAGAAGAAGTTTTGGCGCTGGGTATTGTGCAGGGTTTGCTTTAGCAAGCACTGCACCTTTCGCTGTATTGAATGCCATCATTTGTTCAAGCATGTTCAATTTAACAGGATCTAATTTTTCTTGACGTTTTGCTTTCCAGTCTACACGGCCAGCAATCGCTTGTTTCACAAGGTCAATTGCAGCGTCTTGTAGTTTGTCTGCAGCAACAACTGCATCAACAGCACCGTCTTTGAGCGCAGCAGCCGGCTTTTTCGGTGCAGCCATTGCCATCCATTCAACCGCATTGTCGATACCAATCACGCGGCTTAAACGAACCGTACCACCAAAACCAGGGTAGATACCCAGTTTGATTTCTGGAAGGCCTACTTGTGCAGCATCTGACATCACACGATAGTCACACACTAAGCACATTTCAAAACCGCCGCCCAATGCCATACCATTGATTGCAGCAACTTTAGGAACGTTTAGATCTTCAAACGCATTGAAGATGTCGTGAACAGGCAATGCCCAATCCACAATCGCTTGTTCGCCTTGAGCGAAGTTGTCACCGAATTCAGTGATATCTGCACCCACGATAAATGTAGATTTACCTGAAGTAACGATTAAACCTTTGATGTCACCGTTTGCTTTAACAGCGTCAATTGCAGCTTTAAAATCTTCAATTGTTGCGCGGTTAAACTTGTTGACCGACTCACCTTGTAAGTCAAAGCGGAATTCTGCAATTCCGTCCGAAAGCATTTGGACGGTAATGGCATTGCCAGCGTGGATCATGCCTGATCTCCTTTATTTTGGAGGACTTCTAAGTTGATGTTGTGAAGCGAGTACGCGGTTCCTGCGTACACTTTATGCCTCGCTAATCTTACGATAACTATATCTAAAAAGAACATAACAAGTTGTATCAAGCCGTGACGCTAGGGTCATCAAAATTTCTTTTGGAAATAGACTTTGGATCTGCCTTTAAACGCTATCGCTCTAATTAAATATGTTGAAGCTTATGTTTCAGTTCACATTTTTTTATAAATGTAAGCTATAGATTGAGATGCGAATGAAAAATTCAAGAAAAAAGCAAGTGTATTTTTCGGCAGAATGGTCAATTCACTTTTAACATTGTCATCCATCTTTGCTGAGACACAGTGTTCTATGCTGCTTATTTAGGCATCACTGAGCACTATGCTATACTCGCCGCGTTCTCAAAAGTTAATTTTTCATTAAGCACAATGCTTATTAGCACCAGGTCCTCATATGATTAAGTGGATTATCCTGGCGGTCTTTGTCATTTCTGCGTTTTATATTCAGCAACGCGGTAAAGTCCGTCATTCATTTTATCGTCAGTTTTTTGATCATTCGACATTGCTCGCACCGATCAATTTTCTCATGTACATGTTTTCAAAAGTGCCGAGTCAACCCTATATCGACACGCAGCATTTTAAAGATTTAAAAGTCTTAGATGAAAACTGGGAAATGATTCGTGATGAAGCCAAGGCCTTGTATGAAAAAGGGGGCATCAAAGCATCGAGTACTTATGATGATCTTGGATTTAACTCGTTCTTTAAAACAGGTTGGAAACGCTTTTATTTAAAATGGTATGACTCAGCCCATCCTTCGGCTGCTGAACTTTGCCCAAAAACTACGGCTTTATTAAAAAACCTACCCACCATTAAAGCTGCGATGTTTACCGAGTTGGCGCCCGACAGTCGTTTAGTCCGTCATCGAGATCCCTATGCCGGTTCATTGCGTTATCATTTGGGCTTATTGACGCCCAATGACGACCGCTGTTTTATTGATGTCGATGGTCAGCGGTACTCATGGCGTGACGGCGAGAGTGTGGTGTTTGATGAAACCTATATTCACTATGCTGAAAATAAAACGGATCAGAACCGGATCATTTTCTTTGCAGACGTTGAACGGCCATTAAAGTCGAAGTGGATGGAAGCTTTTAACCATTGGTTTGGTAAAAATGTCATGACTGCTGCAAGTTCACCGAATGAAAGCGGTGATAAAACGGGTGGTTTAAATAAAGTATTTGGCTATGTCTATCAAATTCGCATAAAAGCCAAAGCCTTGAAAAAAACCAATCGTTCACTGTATTACTTTTTAAAGTGGTTCCTGATGTTGGGGCTGTTTTTCCTGATTTTTGTACGTCCATATTTATTTTAAAAGTGGAATAAATATCGAAAAAATGCGCCCTTAGGGGCGTTTTTTTATGCTGACAGTCAGTGAAATATCAGTTATCGTGGAAGCAGAATAAAAATAATTATGCAGAGCAAATCAGCCAAAAGCAGAAATAGTGTTAGCCAAAATAAGCCAGAACCAGAATAAGCCAGAAAAAGTGAGCCAATAGACGAGGAAAATGATGTTGACGTCCAAACTTAAGCCCATGCAAAACCGTTGAGCTGAAAGAAAAGTGTCATCATCAATGATAGCCAAAACCCAAGGGTGAAAACGGTGGAAGCTTTGCATGCAGGCATGAAGACCTACTGCATAGAAACCCTGAGTAAACGCCTGAAGGGATTGATTTGGCGGGAAGGGTATCCGATTCATGAAAGCAACCAACCAAACATTGATGCATCAAATGCATATTTCGATGCAAGATATAGAACGACGTAAACAGTTGCTTGGCTTGACTGATTTAGAGCTGGCGGAACTGGCTTCGATTGGTGGAATTGTGGCGCCAATACTCGACAGTATGGTCGATGAATTTTATGAAAATCAGACCTCAATTCCAGAAATTGCCACTTTGATTGGTGATCTTGATACCTTGAAGCGTTTGCAACGCGCGCAGCATCAATATTTATTGGATTTATTTTCCGGGCGCTATGACAGCGCGTATGTGAATAACCGTTTACGGATTGGTTTGGTTCATAAGCGCATAGGTGTAGAGCCGAAGTTGTATCTCTCTGCGGTGCATACCCTAAAGACCATGTTGTTTCGCTTAATTCAGCGTACCTTTAATGATACGGAACAATATCAGCGGATTATTAACACCTTGGAAAAGCTCTTTATGTTCGACACTACATTGGTGGTGGAAACCTATGTGTGGAGTTTGATTAATGAGGTGAAGATCTCCCGTGAAAAAATGGAACAGTATGCGCATGCGCTAGAGTTTCGTGCACAAGAAATGGAAGAACTTTCACAGCGCGATCCATTAACAGGACTGTTAAATGTCCGGCATTTATCGACCTTATTGACCAGTATTTTATATACCGCACAGCGTAATCATGAACCCGTAACAGTAGTGTTTATTGATATCAATGATTTTAAAAAGATCAATGATGAACAAGGTCATCCACGTGGAGATCAGGTACTACAAACGGTTGCTGCGGCCATAAAGTCGGTTGCACGTTTAGATGATCATTGCTTCCGTTATGGCGGAGACGAATTTTGTTTGGTCTTGCCGGGATGTAGTGAAAAGCATGTGGAAGCGAGTTTTATCCCGCGTTTATTAGAAGCGGTGGCTGAAATGGAAGCAGGCTTAAGTTTAAGTATTGGGCTCTGTCAAACAGACCATCAGCAAGGCTATATAGATGCCATGAGCTTGGTACAACAAGCCGATGCTAAAATGTATCAAGAGAAAAAGAATTATAAACGTTTGCAGGAACAACCTATGTCGAAAGAAGCGTGATTCGAGCGTAAAGAACGCCAAAAATGACAATTGATGAATAGCGGTACTTGAGCGAAATGGTTCTCCATATTCTTGAAAATAATGTGATAAATACGCTTATTTCCTGCAAAAATAAAAGCTGAAATAGCAGATGCATCCTTCAAAATCTTGTATAGAATAAAAGCAGTTGATGGGGGATAAGATGCAAGTTTTTCGTTCAAAAAAAGATTGGTGGGTGGTGGCGTTTATTGTTTGTATGAGCGGTTTACTCATTCAATTATTACTCACCATGCAAGCCAAAGGCACGATGCAGCAATATCCTCTTCATACCGCGGTGTATATTTTAACGGTATTACTGCTGTGGTGGCCAATATTCAATACACGTTATCAAATTTCCGCTACAGAATTAAACATCCGTAGCATGTTTCTACATTGGCAGATTCCTTTGCAGAATATCCAACGCATCAGTGCAAGTCAGGATTTATCTGCGGCACCTGCGCTTTCCATTAAACGTTTAAAAATTGAATATATACAGAATGGAGAACGCAATTTCGTCATGGTTTCACCGAAAGATCCGCAAGCTTTTGCTAAAGCGATTGGTGTTCCAGTCCAATAAATATAAGAATGCTGAATAAAGGTATGTGAGCATGCCTTTTAAAGACCAGTGAATTATTTAATAATAACCAATTGTCCAAGTTGTGCATCTAGGTGTATTTTAGTTTGTTCGGGATGATTCAAAAAATACACCGCCAAAATAGGCTCAAGCTCGACCCGCATTTTTCGTGCTAAATGTCGTGCGCCATAACGAATATCATGGTTCTGATAAAAATGTGCTTTGGCTGCATCTGTGAGTTTGATACTGCGTTTTTGATGTTGTAGGCGTTGATTAAGTTTTTCCAGTTCAATCTCCACCAAACGAGGTAAAGCATCATCTTGAACGGGTTGATATTGTAGTACACGATCAATACGGTTAATAAATTCAGGGTCGAATTTACGTTGCATGACTTTTTCAATAATGCTGCTGACCGGCACGCGCTTGAGACAAACCTTTTGTATTTTTTCGGGTAAAAAATTTAACTTATCTAGATATTGCTGTGCCGCTTGTGCACCGACATTGCTGGTCATAAAGATCATACAATTACGAAAGTCGATGGTTTTTGTACCTGAGGTTAGGGTTAATTTTCCGCTATCTAGCACATTCATTAAGCCGCGAAGCACTTCGGTTGACGCTTTTTCCAGTTCATCAAAAAGCACGATGCCCGGACGGGTATGACTACCTGCAATGGCAACTTCATCAAATAAACTATGGCCTTCTTTAGAACCGACATAGCCCGGAGGCGCACCAGTAATGGCAGCCGCATAATGTTCCTGTGCGAGCGTGTTCATATCAATACGGCAAAAGGCATCAGGTCGGCCATAAATCACTTCACTGATTAAACGCACAGTTTCGGTTTTACCAACACCTGTCGGTCCAAGCATTAAGGTTACGGAGAGCGGTCGTTCAGGACTGGAAAAATCAGCCTTGACCACATGCAGCATTTTTTCAATTTCGTCTAATGCTGCTTCTTGTCCAATGATCCGTTGCTTTAAGCGTTGCATAACGTCATGCGGTTCAAAATGAAAACGCGGCTTACCCATCAAACGGTTTTTTTCAGCAGTGCTCTGCATCGAAGTTGTCGGGTGTACGACATGGATGGCGGGATTGGCGTTCGTCATGCATCATGTTCCTAAAGCGTGATGTTTTGAGCATAGCAAATTTAGAATTTTGCATTAATAGCTTTTAGCAATCAGATCATTGCTATGAGCAACAATAAATTTGCGGGATTGCTTGAAAATGTAGGTAAAAGCATCACATCATGTCAAAGAGCAATATCGAAGACGGAACAAGGCAAAAGTGAACGAAAACGCACGCGAACATATTGAAAAAATTCTTGCCAATATGACGACTCTACCCGGTGTTTACCGCATGCTGGGTAAAGACGGTGAGTTGCTGTATGTGGGTAAAGCAAAGAATTTAAAAAATCGTGTGTCGAGTTATTTTGTCAAAACTATTGAGCATCCCAAGACGCAAGCCTTGGTCGCCCGTATTTATGATATTGAAACCTTGGTGGTGCGTTCTGAAACGGAAGCCCTATTGCTCGAACAAAACCTGATTAAGCTGCATCGTCCACCGTATAACATCATGCTGCGTGATGATAAGTCTTATGTTTATATTTTTATCTCTGCCGATAAACCCTATCCACGAATTGCCGCAGGACGTGGGAAAGGTAAGCATCAAGCTGGTAAGTTTTTTGGGCCTTATCCGAGTGCTTATAACGCGCGTGATACGTTGGTGGTGCTGCAAAAACTGTTTAATGTGCGTCAGTGTGAAAATAGCTATTTTTCACAGCGCAAACGACCATGCCTGCAATACCAAATTAAACGCTGTTCCGCGCCTTGTGTGGGGTTGATCTCACCCGAAGATTACAAAGAAGATGTCAATAACTCGATTCGGTTCTTACAAGGCGATACCAAAGAGCTCAATCAAGAGCTGATTGGGAAAATGGAAGCTGCGGCAGAAGCTTTGGAGTTTGAAAAGGCAGTGTTTTATCGTGATCGTATGGCACTGCTACGTGATGTACAAACTCAGCAAGCGATTTATAAAGTCAAAGGCGAGGCAGATATTATTGCCATTGCTTATCAAGCCGGTGTGACCTGTGTGCAAATCATGCATGTGCGCAATGGCAAAATGCTCGGCGGAAAGAGTTATTTCCCTGATATGCAGGGTGATGATCTAGGTCAAATGCTCTCGGACTTCATTGCCAATTTCTACTTTCAAGTTGCAGATGAGATTCCAACTGAACTCATCATCAATGTCGATATTCCAGATCGCAAAGACATGGAAGATGCACTACATCAGCACTTTGATAAAAAAATTCAAATCAAACATAAAGTGCGAGAAACTCGTGCCGAATGGCAAGAGCTTGCACAAATGAATGTGCAGCATGCGATTAAAGGTAGACTGGCTGATCATTTTGAATTGAATGAACGTTTTCATCAGTTAGAACAAGTGGTAGGGCGACCAATTGACAGTATTGAGTGTTTTGATATTTCTCACACTATGGGGGAGGCAACTATCGCGTCTTGTGTGGTCTTTGATGCTGGCGGTGCAAGAAAGCGCGACTATCGCCAATTTTCCATCAATGACATTACCGAAGGCGATGATTATGCTGCCATGCGTCAAGCACTGACCCGCCGCTATAAAAAGCATATGTTGCCCGATTTGCTATTAATTGACGGAGGCAAAGGTCAATTACACATGGCGATGGAAGTCATGCAGGAGCTCGAGCTCGATGCCTTTATGGTCGGGGTGTCCAAAGGTGAGGGGCGTAAACCAGGTTTGGAAACTTTGCACTTTACCGATGGTGAAAAAATTCAATTGCCCGAAGACCATAAAGCCCTGCATTTGATTCAACAGGTTCGTGATGAAGCCCACCGCTTTGCTATTACTAAACATCGAGCGAAACGAGATAAAAAGCGTGGCTCATCGGTACTTGAGGTGATTCCGGGCTTAGGGCCAAAACGTCGTCGGGATCTGTTGACCCATTTTGGTGGCATTCAGGGGGTACTCAAAGCTTCGGAAAATGATTTAAAACTTGTACCGGGTTTAGGTGATGTGATGGCGCGCACCATTTATAAAATCCTGCATGAATAGCGCGAACTAAGCCCAATCGATGACGGGTCAATCCTGAATTTGCCAAAATGATCATTGACGCATGAGTCACTGATCATTCACATCATTTAATTTTTATACAATGATATAAAAATCAAAAATATGATCAGGGATGATGATGTCACTCGCACAGTTGTATCAACATATTGAACACAATGAATGGGTTGAGATTCCAGAAGGATGGTTGCAAGGACGTACGATCTATGGCGGCTTAGTGGCTGGCATGATGATGCACAAAGCCGTTGCCACCATTGCCGATCCGCAGCGACGTTTACTCAGTTGTAATGTGATCTTTGTTGGGCCAGTACAATTGGCGCCCGTGCGTTTAAGTGCTGAAATTTTAAGACAGGGCAAATCCGTCACCACCATCGAAGTTCGACTTTGGCAAGATGATGCCGTACAAAGCATTTTATTGGCGAGCTTTGGTGTTCCACGTGAATCAAGCATTGCCGTCAATCAGGAGCGTCAAGCACCCGATTTTCCTGAAGTGAGCAGCTTAAAGATTGCCGAACATCATCCACTTGCACCCCAGTGCTTTCAGCAAATGGATTTGGTCTGGGTAGATGGGCAGTATCCATGTACAGCAAGTCAAAAGCCTGACTTTAGTGGTTGGATGCGTTTTAACCCAGAACGTCATGATAACCGTAAGATGACTGTTGCTGACCTAATGGTCTCGATGGATATGTGGCCGCCCGGTGTACTGCCTATGTACAAAACCATGGCACCTGCGAGTTCTTTAACGTGGACATTGACTTATGTACATCCCTTGCAATCAAACTTACATAATTGGTTTAAATATAAAGTATTTACCGATTATGCAGCGGATGGATACGCTACAGAATATGCGCATTTATGGGATGAAAATAACCAGTTGATAGCGATTGCGCGACAGACTGTTACGGTGTTTGCCTAGTGACACTGAGGGGCATTTCGTATAAAGTGAGTGCAACTAACGATGGATAAATCCTCAAATTATTTTGCATTTTCATCGTGCATGAGGGGAAAACTGGGGTGTCTATGACAACAGGTCGAATCCTGAATATTCCTAATATTTTAACATTGGCACGAATTGCTTTAATTCCTGTGTTTTTGTTGGTGGCGTACTGGCCACCTGCAATGGGCGTGGGTGAGCATGCTGCAAGCATGTCACGTCATATATTGCTGACTGCTATTTTTGTGATCGCAGCTGTCACTGACTGGTTTGATGGCTACCTTGCAAGAAGTTTAAATCAGACTTCAGCATTTGGACGTTTTCTCGATCCTGTAGCAGATAAGCTGATGGTCGCAACTGCGTTGATCGTCTTGGTGCAATGGCAACCGACCATTTCGATGGCCTTTGCAGCGATTGTAATTATTTCACGTGAAATCACGGTGTCTGCCCTACGTGAGTGGATGGCTGAATTAGGCGCGCGTACCAGTGTTGCGGTTTCAACCGTTGGTAAATATAAAACAGCATTTCAGATGATTGCGATTTCAGTGTTCTTGCTAAATTGGCAACCCCTAGAAATGTTGGCGTATGGATTGCTCTATACAGCCGTAGTTTTAACGTTATGGTCGATGTTTATATATTTGAAAGCCGCATGGCCGTATTTAAAGCAACCTTGATTTAAAGTAAGTTATTAAAAGCTCCGTGATCGGGGCTTTTTTATTGCCGAGTTTTTAGAAAAAATTGAGGGTTTGACTAGTTTGAACAGCGCTTCATTTGATTAGAGCTTGAAGTTAAATGTGAGACGTTAGTGCAAATTTTGGATAAAAAAATTCCCAGATTTTGGGGGAAATCTGGGAAGGAAAATCGGGGTTACTTATCGCTATTATGGAAGATGTTTCCATCTTCTTGATTGCTATTATAGGAAAGCAGATTTAGAAATACATGGAGTTTATTGTAGTGTAATGTTGTGTTTTATTGAGAAATGTATCACAAATTTACATTAAGAATTTTTGATACAAATTGGCCGATAACTTTGGTAGGTTTTGTTTGGATTTAAACATTGAAAATCGATATATGTAATGATAAAAATACAATTAACATTATTTAAATAATAAATTCATTTATTTAAGTTTAAATAAAATTGATCAATGGATAAAAGATTTTCCAGCAATGATGAAGATCATTTCTGAATGAAAGCTTACACAGACGTCATCTTTGTTTTGCGAAAATAGCAGTGCTCCGAAGCAAAAAAAGGAGTCCTTTCAGACTTTATTTTGAAATTACGCACTTCGCTTGTCTTGCGTAATCTATAGAGTAGTAAAAAAATCCCCAAATTTGGAGATTCTTTTCAATTCAAGCCTACGCGCAGCATAGCTGCTTGTCTTGCGGCGTGGCAGTACTCCTAAGCACAAAAAAAGGAGCCCCTTTGGACTCCTTCATGACATTTGAAGCTACGCGCTTCGCTTGTCTTGCGTAAAACTTAAAGCAACGCTTTAAGTTTTACTCAGGCTTTAGGCCTTCGGCTTTTTCTAAAGATTCATCATTGCTGAAGAATTTTTCACGCTGTTCTTCAAGAAACTTTTTTGCATCTGGTTCAAACACATTCAAACGCTTTTCGTTGATTAATGTTGTTTGGTGTTTTAGCCATTCTTGCCAAGCTTGTTTAGATACCGTATCAAACAATTCTTGTCCCTTCGCACCCGGGAATGGTGCAAAGTCTAAACCTTCCATTTCAGCCTGATATTTACGGCAAAAAACTTGTCGAGACATATCAATACTCCATTTAACTTGAAAAAGTTATGCGTAAAGTTTTTCTAAACGTGCATGCGCGCGTTCAATTGCTGCTTCAACTTGAGCAGGTGCAGTACCACCAATGTGGTTACGTGCATTGACAGATGCTTCGAGTGTTAAAGCTTTTTCGAAGACATCGGCCTGAATCAAGTCAGAGAACTGTTGAAGTTGCTCAAGGGTTAATTCTGAAAGGTCTTTGCCTTCTTGAACACCGAGAGCAACTGCTTTACCCACAATCTCATGTGCATCACGGAATGCCACGCCATTTTTAACGAGGTAGTCGGCAAGGTCAGTTGCAGTTGAGAAGCCACGCAGCGCTGCTTCACGCATGATGTCAATGTTTGGCACTAGTGCAGGGATCATGTCGGCAAATGCCATGAGTGAGCCACGAACAGTATCGATTGCATCGAATAGTGGTTCTTTATCTTCTTGGTTGTCTTTGTTGTATGCCAATGGTTGACCTTTCATCAGGGTCAATAGGCTCATCAAGTCACCATATACACGGCCAGTTTTACCACGGATCAACTCAGGAACGTCTGGGTTTTTCTTTTGCGGCATGATTGAAGAGCCAGTGCAGAAACGGTCAGGGATGTTCACAAATTTGAACTGAGCCGATGTCCAAAGAATCATTTCTTCTGACATGCGTGATAAATGCATCATGATGAGTGATGCTGCCGCATTGAATTCAATACCAAAATCACGGTCAGATACGGCGTCTAAAGAGTTTTCAGCGACAGCTTCAAAACCTAGTAATTCGGCAGTGAATGCACGGTCAATTGGGTAGGTTGTTCCTGCAAGTGCAGCAGAACCTAAAGGCATACGGTTGGTACGTTTACGGCAGTCGATTAAACGCTCTGAGTCACGTACCAACATTTCAAACCACGCCATTAAATGGTGACCAAAAGTCACTGGCTGTGCAGTTTGTAAATGCGTGAAGCCCGGCATGATGGTATTGGTATTTTTCGCCGCTAAGCCTAGGATGCCTTTTTGTAATTTTTTCAATAATTCTAAAATCGCATCGATTTCGTCGCGAACATACAGACGGATATCGGTTGCAACTTGGTCATTACGACTACGACCGGTGTGTAGTTTTTTACCTGTAATACCGATACGTTGAGTCAAGCGTGACTCAATATTCATGTGCACATCTTCTAGGTCAATGCGCCATTCGAAGTTACCCGCTTCAATTTCTGCTTTAATGGTGTTTAAGCCATTAATAATATCGTCACGCTCTTGTTCAGTTAGAACGCCAACTTTTGCAAGCATGGTTGCATGTGCAATTGAACCTGCAATATCTTGTTTATAAAAGCGTTGGTCAAACTGTACAGATGCTGTAAATTCAGCAACAAAAGCGTCAGTAGCTTCGGAAAAACGACCGCCCCACATGCCTGAAGTTTGGGCTTGTGACGGATTTGAGGAATTAGAAGATGTGGTCATGTCGGCTCAATAAGATAAAAAGCATAGAACTGAGCAAGAGTATAGCAAATTCGAACCCAGTTGCCGAAGGGCAAGTTGATCAAACTTTTAGACAGGGTTTAGGTCTATGACAATTTCTGTATTTTCAGGAAAAATGGGCCGTTGGCACTATCTGTGGGAGCTGTTTCTTGCGGGCAATATCGTGGCGTTGGTCTTGGCCTTGGCCCAAGCTCAATCGTGGCAAGCCTTAAGTGTTTCCAGTGTCATGCAGCATGTGTTGTTTATTAACTGGATTTTATTGGCATTTGCTGCATTTTCAGAGCTTTTGCAGACTAAGACGCGTGGTTTAAGCATGAAAATGCTCATGTTTAGCGGGTTTGTTTTATTGCAAGCTTTGGTGTTATTCACCACCATAACTTTAAATGTTTTGATCTATTTTGGTGAAAATTTCAGTTTAGCTGGCTTGAGTGTAGACGTTTTAACTGCTGGCGTGGTTTTAAATCTGAGCTATGGGGTATTACTTGGGGCATTTTGTTTTCGATATTTATATTTAAGAGAACAGTGGGGTCGACAACATCATAGTGAATTAAACTCACGCATTCAGGCTATGCAAGCTCGGATTCATCCACATTTTTTATTTAATAGCTTAAACAATGTGATTAGCTTGATTGCGATTGACCCAGATAAAGCGGAGCAAATGCTACTGAATTTATCTCGATTGTTCCGTGCAAGTTTTCAAGAATTGAAGTTGGTAAGTCTCAAAGATGAGATCGATCTGTGTCAGCGTTATTTGGCCATTGAGCAAATGCGTTTAGGTGATCGGCTTAAGGTGGAGTGGAAACTAGAAGGTATTGAACAATACGCTCAAGTACAAATTCCACTATTAACTTTACAACCTTTATTAGAAAATAGTATTTTTCATGGAGTTGAAAAGATTTTGACAAAGAGTACGATAAATATATTGATTGAAATATTACAAAATCAAATTAATATCGTTATTACAAATCCCTATACACAGGATACAATTAAATTACGTCAGGGGAATGGTATTGCCATCGAAAACGTGAAACAGCGACTTGAGGCATATTATGGTCAGCATGTCACTTTTCAAACCTACGCAGGCGAGGGAATGTATACGACTGTGGTGCAATATCAATATAAATAGAAATCTCAGTTGACCAATAAAAATAAATGACGTTAACGAGATAAGGAGGAGAAATGGACATCCTAATCTGTGATGATGAGCCTCTAGCAGTAGAGCGATTGTCACGTTTAGTCACTCAACTTGGACATCAAGTGGTTGCGAAAGCTTCACATGGTCAACAAGCGATTGACTTGGCTCAAAGCCTCGAGCCTGATGTCATCTTACTAGATATTCAAATGCCTGAAATGGATGGGTTGACTTGCGCGAAATTGTTGCGTGAATTAGACCCCATGCCCGCTATTATTTTTTGCACTGCATATGATCATCATGCGCTTGATGCATTTAAATCGAATGCAGAGGGATATTTACTAAAACCAGTTATGCAACAGGAATTGCAGCAGGTTTTAGATCATTTAACTAAATTAACCCAAGCTCAATTGAGCACGATAAAACAAAAAGAAAATATGGACGAAATTAAAATCAGCCGCCATCAAATCGCGGCAAAGACCTATCGTGGTGTAGAGTTGGTACCTGTGGAAAATATTTACTATTTTCTTGCAGATCAGAAATATGTCACTGTTCGGCACAAAAATGGCAGCGTACTCATTGATGAAACGCTGAAAGATTTAGAGCATGAATTTGGTGATCGCTTTATACGCATTCATCGCAATGCCTTGGTGTCTGTGAGCTTTTTAGATGGTTTGGAAGTCGTAAGCTCGGGGCAATATCAGGTGCGTTGTCGAGATTTGGAAGAACGTTTGGCGGTCAGCCGTCGACATTTACCGAATTTGCGTGAGCGAATACAAAAATTATAGGGCAAGGGTCAAAGTACATTGCGAATTAAGCTTGCATTTTCAACTGAGCAAGTTAAGTTTAGAATAATAGCCCTATAGACTGTATTTAAAAATTTATGAATATCCTTAAGATCGCAACTCGACAAAGCCCGCTTGCACTTTGGCAGGCGGAACATATTCGTGCACGCTTAGAAGCACTTCATGCAAATTTGAAAGTTGAGTTGGTGACCTTTGTGACTCAAGGTGACAAGATTCTAGATACCCCTTTAGCCAAAATTGGGGGGAAAGGATTATTTGTAAAAGAATTAGAAGCGGCGTTGTTGGATGGTCGTGCAGACTTGGCAGTTCATTCGATGAAAGATGTGCCAATGGCTTTGCCTGAAGGTTTAAGCTTGGCCGTGATTTGTGAGCGTGAAGACCCATTAGATGCTTTCGTTTCAAATACCTATAACAGTTTTGATGAGTTGCCACAGGGTGCGAAGGTGGGAACGTCGAGCTTGCGCCGCAAATGCCAAATTTTAAAACAACGTCCAGACCTTGAGATTATTGATCTGCGTGGCAATGTGGGTACGCGTTTATCTAAACTCGATGCGGGTAACTATGATGCGATTATTTTGGCCAGTGCAGGGTTGAAGCGTCTGGGTTTAGGAGAGCGTATTCGTCATACTCTTGAGCCTGTTGTGAGTTTACCTGCAGTTGGACAAGGTGCATTGGGCCTAGAATGTCGTAGCCAAGATCAAACTGTATTGGATTTAATTTTGCCCTTAATGCATACAGAGACCAATGCCTGTGTACGCGCAGAACGTGCATTTAATGCATATCTAGAAGGTGGCTGCCAAGTACCGATTGCAGGTTATGCAACTTTAGAAAATGGTCAGATTCATTTGGAAGGTCGTGTCGGTAGTGTTGACGGTCAAACCTTGTTGAAAGCACAGCAAGTAGGTCTTCCTGAACAAGCTGAACAGCTCGGTGTCAAATTGGCACAAGACTTGTTAGCCCAAGGTGCAGGTGAAATTTTAAAGGCACTGTATTAATACATGCTTTTTATCAATACACGTCCAGCAGATCGTGCAACGCAGCTTAGCTTGACGCTGCGCTCTGCGGGTGTTGCTGTGGCTGAGCTTCCATTACTTGAGCTCAAGCCACGGGCATGGTCAGAAGCATTGGCAGCGTGCTACGCCCAGTTGAGTGCTGCGGATGTATTGGTTGTGGTGAGCCCCTCTGCGGTTACCTTTGGAATGCAAGGTTTGCGTAAGGCAGGCATTTCACTTGATCAGCTCGAACATATTCAATGGGTTGCAGTCGGTGATGCAACTGCAGCAAAGCTGGCTGATTATGGCATTCACAGTGTCGTACCGCAGGTGGAAACCTCGGAGGGAATGCTCACCTTAAGCCATTTAGAACAATTAGAGGCCGGGGCTTGCGTTGCATTTTGGCGCGGTGAAGGTGGTCGTCAATTTATGATGCAGCAGTTGCTAGCACGTGGCATTCAGATTCTCAATTTTGTGCTATATGAACGGTATCTACCAGAAGAGACTATTCAAAAAGTAAAAACACTCATTTCTGAACATCAGTTGTCATCTCCATATTGTATGTTGATCACCAGTGAGGCTAGTTGGCTCAATTGGCTTGACTTGATTCAGTCGCATTTATCAGTGCTGAGTCATGCACATTTTTTAGTTTTAGGTGTAAGGTTGTTCGAGTTACTTGAGCAAAGTCGTATAACACTGAACAAAGATTTTAAAATTATTCAACTCGAAGATTTAAACGCGACACACATATTGCAGCATGTGCAAGTCGTGCAGGGAAATACATGAAGAAGTTGTTTGTCGTTGTGGTCATTGTCGCCGTAATTTGGTTGGCTAAACTCAGTTTTGATCTATTCCAAGTCAATGCTCAACAAACCGAACTGATGCAACAACAAACTTTATTGCAACAGCGCAATGCCGGTTTGAATGATCAGGTTGTGGCTTTGAAACGACAGTTGAGCGGCACAGCGACCGAGATGTCGGCTGCAACGATATCGAATGCTTCGATTGCTGCTGAGGCAACCCATAGTATTGAGCCAATGAGTGTGGTGGCTCAGCAACTTGATTTGGTTGAATTTGCCATGCAGCAACAACAATTTGCTGTTGCTATGGAAAAATTAAACCAATTAGATCAACAATTAGATCAGTTGAGCTTGGCACCTGCACTGCGTATGAGTTTGCATCAGGTGATTCAAAAAGATCGTGAGACCTTAAAGCAATATGTGACAGAGCGTCAGTTGCAGTCCGATAAAGTGAAAAATACTCTGCAATCGATCGATCAATTGTTAGAAAAAGAAATATTAAAGCCCTATAGTTCTAAAGAGCAGCAAAAAGGTCTTTCTTTTTGGCAAAAATGGATTCAAGTCGAATCGGTTGAGCAACCGAGTCTCGTATTAATGCAGCGTAGCTTGGTATTAAAAGAAATGCAGTTACGTTTAATTTTGGCTCAGCAGGTTTTAAATCAAGGACAATATCCTCAATTTCAACAAGAAATCACTGAAATTATTAAAATTATGCAGCAATTGCCAGATGCTTCATTAAAACTGATACGCCAACGTTTAGAACAATTAAAGGACATTCCGGTTATTTCTGTACCACTGTTAAATACTCGGGCACTCATAGGATAATCGACTATGAAACATATTTTATTGGCCTATTTATTTATTAGTTTATTGGTTGTCGCCATTATTAGTTTGCTGAGTTTTGGACATGGTGCAGGTTATGTGTATTTATACTGGCGTGAATGGCAAGTTCAATCCAATATTTGGTTTTTAGCATTATTGCTAGCATTACTGAGTTTAGTCGTGCAAATGCTTTGGTATGCGGTTAAACGCTATTTAAGTCGAGAACAACGTAAATCTGAAACGGTCTTTAGTTTTAATAAACTACATCCCTATGAGCAATTGGCTGTCATTTGGCTTTTAAATGCTGCACAAGATCAAAAAAACTTTATTCAGCAAGCTTTTACTGAGTCTGGATTATTAAAAGGGGTGATCGATGCGCGTTTATATTGGATTCAGCAGCAATATGAAACAGCACTAAATGCATTAACTCAGACCAATCCAATGGCTTTTGAACTTGCAGAATTGCAACGGATTGAAATTTATTTATCCCAACAAGAGGGTGAAAAGGCTTTAACGCATCTTGAATTTTTGAATCAACATGAATTATCGCCATGGTTGCAAAAAGTCAGCACTGCCTATGAGCAGCGTTTAACCACGCTATGGGGCATGTTTGCGTTGCAGTTTCCTTGGTTGTATTTGCGTTCGACACGTTATGGACATTTAGATGAGCTGACAAAACAAGCTTGGTTGGAACAATTATTATCTGCATTTGATCAAGCTGATGTCGATGACTTACAGCATTTAAAGCAGCGTTATTTGGATTTGCAAGATCAAATTACAGAGCGTAAATATGCGGTCAAGGTGCTATGGTTGAAAGTCTTGTCTCGTATGCCAGAGATGAGTCAGGAGCATGAGCAATTGGCCATTCATTTGCTGGAACAGCAATTTAACAAAGAAGTGTTCTTTTTGTGGTTCCAGCAAAAAATGCTGAAGCAAAACCCTGACTATGTGGCTGTAGAACAGCAGATTCGACATTGGGAAGAAAAGTATCCTGCGCTGCCTGTTTTTAGTTTTGCAAAATGGAATATTTACCAAGCGACAGCACGCCAAGCTGAAGCAGATGCATTGTTAGAATTATATCCAGATGATGTATTAATGAGTTATTTACGCATCAAGTCAGCCTTAAATCAGCAGGATGACTTGATCAAACAATTAAATTTAATATTTGAAAATAATGCCAATTTTATGGAAATTCGAATATAAGGACATAATATGCAAGAAGATTTAGCTCAATATTCATTGGTTCATACTCAACACGTCGCTTGGGGGGATATGGATGCTTTTGGGCATGTAAACAACGTGCATTATTATCGTTATATGGAAAGTGCGCGGATTGGTTATTTAGATCAGTTGGATATATTTGATCAGTCTGTGGTTACGGTTGTGGCTTCAAGCCAGTGTAAATATTTAAGCCCCGTGATTTATCCTGATATTTTAAAAGTGGCAACGCGCGTTGAAGAATTAAGGAATAGTGCATTTCGTATGAGTTATATATTATGGAGTGAAAAGCAACAAAAAATCGTTGCTAAAGGCGATGCGGTTATTGTGTGCGTGGATAAAACTACCCTACAAAAAATCTCTATTCCAGAAAATATTAAAACCAAAATAAAAGCCTTAGAAAATTCAGTGGGAAATAATATTTAAATACAATTTAACTTTATATATTTTAATGAGTCTTGTTAAAATATTGTAGTAAAATGAAAGTTATTTATTGAATAAAAATTTTATTATAATATTATGAGCGAGTTTTCATAAGCATTATTAAAATGAAATTTCGGAGTTAAAGATTATGCCTGATATTAGTAATTTATCAGTTGAAGAGTTAAAGAAGCTTCAAGTAGAAGCTGAAGCACTGATTGCATCTAAAAAAGATCAAGCGATTGAAGATGCGTACAACCGTATTGTTGAAATTGCAGAAAATTTAGATTTAAGCGTTGAACAAATCCTTGAATTTGGTTCAAGCAAACGTAAAAAATCAACTCGTAAAGCGGTTGAACCACGTTACCGTAGCAAAACCAATGCAGATGACACTTGGACTGGTCGTGGTAAGCAACCACGTTGGTTAGTGGCTGAGCTAGAAAAAGGCGCGAAACTAGAAGACTTCTTAATTTAAGAATAATTCATGAAATCGTCATATCCTGAGTTCAGGATAATTAAACCAGGCAAATGCCTGGTTTTTTTATCTCTTTGAATTGGCTATGCAGAAAAAGTATGCATAATGTGTCTATAAAGAAAAATGTTTAAATGATGGAAAAAAATTGATGGATCGGTTGTGGTGGGATGATCAATAAAACTAATAATATTCGGTGGCTCATTTTTGCTGCGATCAGTTTTTTAATTTTCGTTATGCTGCAAGTACCAGCAGCGTGGCTCATTACAAAGTTTTATAAAAATAACCAAATGCTACATAACGTCAGTGGCAATATTTGGCATGGGCAAGCAGATTGGACACGAGGAAACTTGAAAGGCTCGTTAAACTGGAACACGCGCCCGTGGGATTTGATTTTATTGCGCTTAGGTGCAAATGTTGAAATTCATAGTGGTAATACCAAACTGCAAGGTGTGATGGGGTATGGTTTTGGCAAAAGTATCAGTATCAAAAACTTAGAGGGTCAAATTGCCCCTGAAACCTTAAAAAGTTTTGCCGATTGGCAATGGCCAACGAATGCCATTCAATTAAAAGATGTGCAGTTTAAATATAAGCCACAACAGGGATTTAGTCAGTCATCAGGCGAGATGCAATGGGCAGGTAGGGATTTATCCTTTAGCTTTGCACAGCGTCAAGAGTCAATGAATGTGCCTGCCATGTTGGCCCAATTAAAAGATGATAATGGCAAATTGTCGATTGATGTTCGAGATCAACGTGAACAAAAAATGATGAATTTGTCAATTGAGCCAGACCTCATGTTGGATGTGCAATTAACCCAGCGCTTTTTGATGAATGTTGCTTCCTATGAAGGTAAGGCCGGATTAGATACGTATGTGATTAGTTCGCGTCAACCCCTATTGAGTGGGGTGAACTGATGGCTGACTATTTCGAAAAAATCCGCGAGATCAATTGGAAGCAAACAGATCGACTTGCACCTGTGGTCTTAGCTTTAATGATTTTGTACCTGTGCTGGAAGTTAGCCGCTTTATTTTGGTTATTGATTGCACCGCCACAAGCCATGCAGTTAGACCGAGTTGAATTGGGTTCACAGCAAACGCAAGTTCCTAATATTAGCTCTTTTGCCTTGTTTCAGGAAAATCGTAGTTCAGCAGCTGACGCGCAGTTAAATATGGTATTGCAAGGTGTGGTGGTGGGACAGCCAAGTCGCTACTCGTCAGCAGTGATTAAGGTTAATGAGAGTTCAGATCGCTATTTGGTCGGAGAAACCATTCAAGGTTCATCCTACCAATTGGCTGAAGTTTATTGGGATAAGGTGATTTTAACGCAGGGTAATGGTGCACGGCGTGAATTGGCGTTCCAAGGTATTGAAAACGGATTAGATCAACCGATTGTCCCTACAGCCAATGCAACATCAGGCGGATCTTTGCAGAATAGCAGCATGCAAAATACAACTGATTCTGCAAATTTAGGGCAAAGCACAACGCAGTCCGCGATTGGTCAGGCCGTACAACGCATGACTGAAAATCGTGAACAATATATGCAGGAAATGGGGGTAAATCCATCAGTTAATGGTGGGTTTGAAGTTTCAAATCGAACACCTGCAGCCTTAAGAAATAAATTGGGTTTGCAGCCGGGTGACCGCATCATGTCTTTAAATGGGCAGGCGGTCGGTGCAGGACACTCTGAGGCGCAATTATTAGAACAAGCCCGCCGTGAAGGGCAGGTGAAACTTGAAGTCAAACGTGGTGATCAAGTGATGACCATACAACAGGATTTTTAGTGATGTCTCATCACTTTATAGGGTTAGGAAACACAGGCGTATATGGCTTTATTTAATAATAACCGTTCAACTTTAGCTGCCTATGCCATGGTGCCCTTGGTTGCTATGGTCAGCACAGCAAGTTATGCACAAACATGGAAAATCAATTTACGTGATGCAGATCTTACGGCATTCATTAATGAAGTCGCAGATATCACGGGGAAAAATTTTGCAGTTGATCCACGGGTACGAGGAAATGTAACGGTTATTTCCAATAAGCCTTTAAATAAAAATGAAGTCTATGACCTGTTTCTCGGTGTGTTGAATGTGAATGGTGTAGTGGCAATTCCATCGGGCAACACCATTAAACTAGTTCCAGACAGTAATGTAAAAAGCTCGGGCATTCCTTATGATGCGCGCCACCGTGCGTCTGGAGACCAAATTGTCACTCGAGTGATTTGGCTTGATAACACTAATGCCAACGACTTAATTCCAGCGTTGCGCCCATTGATGCCGCAATTTGCACATTTGTCAGCAGTGGCGGGGACCAATGCGCTTATCGTCTCAGATCGTGCAAGTAATATTTATCAGCTCGAAACGATTATTCGTAATTTAGATGGAACTGGTCAAAATGATATCGAAGCTGTGACGCTGCAATCGAGTCAGGCCGAAGAAATGATTGGACTGTTAGAGTCGATGAGTTCGACCGGCGCATCAAAAGACCCGAAAGGGTCACGAATTCGTATTATCGCGGACAATCGAACCAATCGCATTATCATTAAAGGTGATACAGCGACACGTAAGCGCATTCGTAAGATTATTGAAACCTTAGATGTGCCTGCAGCAGATCGATTGGGTGGGTTGAAAGTCTTTCGTTTGAAGTATGCCAGTGCAAAAAACTTGTCGGAAATCTTACAAGGCTTGGTCACGGGGCAAGCTGTTTCGAGTACGAATTCATCGAATAGCTCAAACAGCAGCACGATGAACAGCTTAATGAATGATAATAACAGCTCGAATTCACAGTCATTCAGTTCACAAAATAACACCAGTTCAGGTATTAACCTCAACAGCAATAACTCTTCCAATAATACGCAAAATGGTATTTCAAGCTTTAATGCCAATGGCGTCAGTATTATTGCCGATACCACACAAAATGCACTGATTGTGAAAGCAGATCCGCAGCTCATGCGTGAAATTGAATCTGCGATTTCTCAGCTCGATATTCGTCGTCAGCAAGTGCTGATCGAAGCGGCGATTATTGAAGTCGAAGGCACGGATACCGATCAACTCGGTGTGCAATGGGCGTTGGGTGATATCAGTAGTGGTATCGGCTTAATTAACTTTGATAACTTTGGTTCTAGTTTAAAGAATATTGCCGCAGGTTATTTAACTGGTGGCGCTGCGGGTGCAGGTAGCGCGGTGAGTGCGGGTACTTCTTTGGTCCTTGGTGACTATCGTGAAGGTAGTGATGGTTCACGCAAACTCTATGGTGCGATGATTCAGGCCCTAAAAGAAAAAACCAAATCCAATTTATTATCTACACCGTCTATTGTGACGATGGATAACGAAGAAGCCTATATTGTGGTGGGTGAGAACGTTCCATTTGTGACAGGCTCGGTCACCACCAATGGTGGTACAGCCAATCCATATACATCGATTGAGCGTAAAGATGTCGGTGTTACTTTGAAAGTTGTGCCGCATATTGGCGACGGCGGCTCTGTGCGTTTAGAGGTAGAGCAAGAAGTTTCTGATGTAAAAGACAATAAAGGCCAAGCGTCGGATTTGGTTACGACTAAACGCGCGATCAAAACCTCGATCTTGGCAGAGCATGGTCAAACGATTGTGTTGGGTGGTTTGATCTCTGACAATACCTTGCATGGACGCCAATCGGTTCCTGGGTTGGGGGCTATTCCTGTACTGGGCAAACTCTTTAGCTCGGAAGGAAAATCCAACAGTAAACGCAATTTGCTGATCTTTATTCATCCGACCATTGTTGGAAATTCTGCTGATGTGAAGAAAATGTCTCAGCAGCGTTACAGTCAGCTCTATAGTCTGCAACTGGCACTGGATAATGATGGTAATTTTGCGAAATTGCCTGAAAATGTGGACGATGTGTATCAACAGCGCATACCTGTTTCAAAAGGTACAGCGCCAGCCCCTGTGTATAAGACGGTACCGACAGCACCACAAATGACACAGCCAGCGGCAGTGGTCTCCACGCCAGTCGCCATTGAACCTGCGGTGAAGCGCCAAACCATTACCGTACCGAATGGCAAAGTGGCGGGCATGCCTTAGGTTAGACAGCAGAGTGGTTTAGCTTTAAAACCACAGCATGCTATGATGAAAAAAACGAGCAATAGAGAATTAACTTCATGACTTGGAAAATTCAAGCAATTTCTGGTGATTTAACAGGACAAGAAATTAGTATTGAGCGTGATATGTTGGTGGGTCGCCATCAACAAGCAGATATTGTTTTGCAAGAATCTGATGTATCGCGTAAACATGCTGCCTTTGTACTGAAAGATCAGGCACTCTGGTTGCAAGATCTTAATTCATCCAATGGGACGTTTATTAATGATGTCCGTTTGACTGGTGAATCACTTTTAAAAGAAGGTGATATTGTACAGTTTGCCAGTGTGAAGTTTAGTTTATTGGCTCCAGCTAAAGCTGTTCAGATCCCAGCGGATATTGAACAAAGCGTTGAAGCGTTGCAAACAGAAGAAATTACACCTGTTCAGCAGCCGTCTGAAGCTGTTGCAGTTTCTGAAACTGTGGCACAAGAGTCTGTAGCAAACACGTCTGAGACTAAGGCACAAGAGCCTGTTGTTAAAACCGCAGCACAACAAATGAATGATCAAGGTATGCCAGAGTTGAAAGAGCGAGATGGCTCGGTTCAATTGACTCGTGATGGTATGCCGACCAATGTAGGTGTGCCTAAACCTGCACCAATTCCTGAGGGAATTGACGTAACTGCTGTTCCGAAAAATGAAGCATGTGATGTAGAAATTCCAGCGACATGTGTAGAGCAAGAGCGTGAAGCGCAAAAAAATGCCTCTGTGGGCTTAATCTCAGTCATTGTTTTAATCATTCTTGCAATTATTGCATGGGTCTTGTTTAAATAAACCGAGACATTCCTCAAAAGGCATGCATGGGCATGCCTTTTTTATGGGGAAAATTTACAAAAAAATAGAGGGGAATTATGTTTGAAGTTCGTTTAGCAGAACGCCAAATGATTTTATTTGATCTGGATGGAACGCTAGTCGATTCAGCATCTGACTTACATCGTGCGATGAATATGAGTCTAAATGCGTTGCAATTACCGTTGGTCACAGAAGCGCAGGTGCGAAACTGGATTGGGAAAGGAACTTCATTGTTTTGTCATAGCGTACTTGAATACTTGACCGGAAAGGTTGATGCCGCACAGCACCACCTTTTACTGGAAACTTTTCTAAAGATTTACAATGCAGATCCTTGTGTTTTGACGCAGCCCTTTGACGGCATTCTAGCGTTCTTGGATTGGGCAAAAGCAGAACAGAAAATTCTGATTTGTGTGACCAATAAACCAGAGCAACCGGCACGCAGTATTGTGCAGGCACTAGGTATGCATGAATACTTTGATGATGTGATTGGCGGAGATCGTTTTGAAGAGCGTAAACCACATCCCAAGCAGCTAGAGTATTGTGCGGAGCATTATGCCTTGCCGAAACAGCAAATTTTGATGGTGGGTGATTCTGTCAATGATGTAGAGGCAGCACGTCGTGCGGGTATTGATTGTATTGTGGTCAGCTATGGCTATAATCATGGTGAAAATATTCGAGATTGTCAGCCGCAGCACGTGGTTGATAACTTAAAAGAATTATTGGATTGAAATAAGTAGGGTTAAGGAAGTGAAAATGAGCAAGTGTGTAGTATTTCGATGGCGTCACTCAATCAGCATGAGAAGAAATTAACTGAAATTGACCACGCGAAATATAGAGAAACCCAAATGACTACACAAACTCAATTTGAACAACTGAAAACTGCTGGATATAACTTGATTCCAGTATATCGTCAGCGCTTGGCAGATACAGAAACTCCACTTTCTGTCTTTGCGCGATTAAAACAACATAAACAAGCCTATTTATTTGAATCTGTAGAGGGTGGCGAAAACTGGGCGCGTTACTCCATTATTGGCTTGGGCGAGTCCACCGTATTTTCGTGTAATGAAGGGCAGTTGACCGTTCAACATGCTGATGGCTCGGTTGAAAAACAACAATGTGATGACCCGTTTCAATACATTCGTGACTTCCAAGCACAATATAAAGTGCCTACACAGCAAGATTTGCCAGCGTTGCCGAGCTTTACCGGTGGATTGGTTGGATACTTTGGTTATGATGCTGTACGTTATATCGAACCAAAGCTCAATAACGTTCCAGAAGCTGACCCGGTCGGGATTCCGGATATTTGGATGATGCTATCAAAAACCGTCATCGTCTTTGATAACCTTAAGGATACCTTATTCTTAATTGTGCATGCCGATGTAAATGATGCTGAGGCCTATACCAAGGCGCAGCAACAATTGGATGAGCTAGAAGAACTTTTGGCAACCCCAATTGCACTCAAAGCAAATAAGCATACTGCACCACAGTTTGAATCCATCACTGGACACGATAACTTTATTGACTCTATTGCAAAAGTAAAAGAGTACATTAAAGCCGGTGATGTGATGCAGGTTGTGCCAGGTCATCGTATGGTATCCGATTTTGATGGTGAGCCTTTACAGGTCTATCGTGCACTACGTCACCTCAATCCATCGCCATATTTGTTCTTGGTGCAAGGGCAGACACTAGAAAATGACATTCCTTTTCATATTGTTGGTTCATCACCTGAAATTTTGTCTCGTTTAGAAAATGGTGTGGCAACAGTTCGTCCTTTGGCGGGAACGCGACCACGGGGTAAAACAAAAGAAGAAGATTTAGCGCTAGAAAAAGATTTGCTATCTGATGAAAAAGAAATTGCAGAGCATTTGATGTTGATCGATTTGGGGCGAAATGATGTTGGACGCGTTTCTAAAATCGGTAAAGTTCACGTGACTGATCAAATGGTGATCGAACGTTATTCGCATGTCATGCACATTGTGTCAAATGTGCAAGGTGAAGTACGTGATGATATCGATGCTTTGGATGTTTTTAAGGCAACATTCCCTGCGGGTACGCTTTCAGGCGCACCAAAAATCCGTGCTATGGAAATTATTGACGAAGTTGAACCAGTAAAACGTGGAATTTTTGGTGGTGCTGTTGGTTATTTAGGCTGGCATGGCGAAATGGACATGTCGATTGCGATTCGTACCTGTGTAATTCGTGAAAATAAGGTCTATGTTCAAGCTGGAGCAGGGGTGGTGTACGACTCAAATCCTGAATCAGAGTGGAATGAAACCCAAATAAAAGCTCGCGCAGTGATCAAAGCGGTTGAATTATCATCAAATGGATTGATTTTATGAGTTTTTCACGTTTTTTTTAGAAAAAACACTTGCAAGGATTTCAAGATTTGCTAAACTGCACACCGTTCCGATACGAAACGTACGAAACACTAGGAAAAGCCGGCATAGCTCAGTTGGTAGAGCAACTGACTTGTAATCAGTAGGTCCACAGTTCGAATCCGTGTGCCGGCACCATCTTAGAAAGTTTGAGAGTGAGTAGAAAGAACAACACTGAAGTAAGTGTAAAATGGTGAGGTTCCCGAGCGGTCAAAGGGGGCGGACTGTAACTCCGCTACGAAAGTTTCGAAGGTTCGAATCCTTCCCTCACCACCAATTTTAAGACTTCAATAAGTGGTTTGTACCAACATCGTGCGGGAGTAGCTCAGTTGGTAGAGCGGTAGCCTTCCAAGCTACATGTCGCGAGTTCGACCCTCGTCTCCCGCTCCATATCTATTGAAGTGCTTATATTTGCTCTTATAGCTCAGTGGTAGAGCACTCCCTTGGTAAGGGAGAGGTCTCGAGTTCAAATCTCGATAAGAGCTCCAGATTTTACAGTTTAGCAACTTTAAATGTTGCGCAAGATTCCAGAAGCAGGCTTTTTAGTCTGCTTTTCAAGTATTGGGTGTTTATTTTTTTTTAGGCGATATGTCGGAGCTGGGTTTTACTCAGAATTGTGTTCGACGTAAACGAGGAAGAAAAGCATGGCTAAGGCTAAGTTTGAACGTAATAAGCCGCACGTTAACGTGGGCACAATCGGTCACGTTGACCATGGTAAAACGACTTTAACAGCTGCGATTGCAACTGTGTGTGCAAAAAAATTCGGTGGTGAAGCGAAAGATTACGCTGCAATCGACTCTGCACCAGAAGAAAAAGCACGTGGTATTACAATTAATACTTCACACGTAGAATACGATTCTCCAATCCGTCACTACGCTCACGTAGACTGCCCAGGTCACGCCGATTATGTTAAAAACATGATTACTGGTGCTGCGCAAATGGATGGTGCGATCCTTGTTTGTTCGGCGACTGATGGTCCAATGCCACAAACTCGTGAACACATCCTCCTTTCTCGTCAGGTAGGTGTACCTTATATCGTTGTATTCCTAAACAAATGCGATATCGTAGACGACGAAGAATTAATTGAATTAGTAGAAATGGAAGTTCGTGAACTTCTTTCTACTTATGACTTCCCAGGTGACGACACTCCAGTAATCCGTGGTTCTGCTCTTGCAGCGCTTAATGGTGAAGCTGGTCAATACGGCGAAGATGCTGTAGTTGCTCTTGTTGAAGCTCTTGACTCTTACATCCCAGAACCAGAACGTGCTATCGACCAAGCATTCCTTATGCCAATCGAAGACGTATTCTCAATTTCAGGTCGTGGTACAGTAGTAACTGGCCGTG
>NZ_VPEW01000021.1:0-51183 GCF_013416965.1 Acinetobacter sp. YH1901134
CAACAACTCAACGCTTCGCGTTTCGTTCGTTTCCGTCTATCTCGTCGGTATGGTGCTCATTATAGGGCAATTTCTTACACGTGCAAGTGCTTTTCACTCACAAAGAACACGAATGTTTTATTTTTATGCACCATTATGGTTCAAAAAATACACTTTACTCACATAAATACATGATATTTATTACAAATATCATGTAAAATATTTTTCCTATTTTGTGCGCTTAGTTTTTTTCAGGTGCTGCTTTAATCACCACACTCTGTATAACTACTGGGTTTACAGGGACATTCTGGTGCATTCCATAGTTCGCAGTTGGAACTTTTACGATTTTATCGACGATATCCATACCTTTAGTGACCTTACCAAAAACAGCATATCCCGCATTCATTGCACTTTTATTGAGGAAGTCATTGTCTGCAACATTAATAAAGAACTGACTACTTGCTGAATCAGGATGATTCATCCGTGCCATTGCCAATGTGCCACGCTTATTGCTCAAGCCATTACTTGATTCATTCTTAATCGCCGCTTTTGTTGGCTTCTCCTGCATCTTGACATCCATGCCCCCACCCTGAACCATAAATCCAGGAATCACGCGATGAAAGATTGTACCGTTATAAAATTTTTCTTTTGCATAGCTTTCAAAGTTTTTAGCTGAGATAGGTGCTTTGTCATTGAATAGCTCAATTTCAATATTGCCTTGAGAGGTTTTCATTTCGACAATAGTATTGGCAGCAAAACTGCTTAAGCTCACACAGCCAAGTGCTGCGGTAAATAAAATCTGTTTTAACATTTGCTAACTCTTCTGGTTGATCTCGTACTTGTTATTGACTGTATATTAGTCTTTGATGATTAAAAAGTAATTATTCTGCCATTATTAAAACGAGAACAATGATGACGCAAATAATACCGTCGGACACTGCATTGACACATTTACCGCCTTGGCAACTGCGTGGCGATGCTTTTATTTTGAATTATTGGATCTCTCCGAGTTATATCCAACGAGCGCAGATGTTCCGTTTAGCGACATCAGCTTTGGGTCGTGTGGTTCAGGTGTTATTGGTCCGATACCATGATTCGCCTGTGGGTCCTTATGACGAATTGCTGATTTTAGATCACCCTTTATGGAGTAAGAAAAGGTTAAGTTCGATACCTAAGATTTATGTTTCGACAGATATCTCTGTCATTCATGGCCAAAAACTCTGGGGTATTCCTAAAGAGTTGGCAAAGTTTGAATGGCAACAACATGACAATGAAGTGGTCTGTACTATAGAAGTTGAACAACAAAAAATGCAGATCCGTTTAAAAAAATCACGTTTACAGCGTTCTTTCTATATTAATAGTCATCATATCCCAGCAGCGATGTTGCAAATCAGACAAGCGTGGGAAGGTAAGCGCTATCAATTTTCACCGAAGTTTCGCGGACGGCTCTCTAAACTGAAACAGGTAGAATGGCATAACACACAGGACATTTTTCCAAATTTTTCTGAAGCACGATTATTGCAAAGCTTTTATGTCCCAGAATTTAGCCTCGTTTTTCCTGCTGCAAAAATCCAAGATAAATAACCCAATAAATAAAAACCCAGTGTTTCACGTGAAACACTGGGTTTACTTTATATAAAGGAATGATTAGCTACGTTTATCCCAAAATTTACGGAACTTCGTACTGATCTCGATCACGTATTTTTTAGCTCGGTGCGAAACCGGGGTTAAATTGATAAAACCATGGGTTTGATCGGTATATTCTTGATAAAACACTTTCACCCCTTGCTGACGGAGTTTATGCGAATAAATTTCACCTTCGTCATGTAAAACGTCATGCCCTGCCGTCACGATATACGCGGGTGCGATACCTGCCAATTTTCCATAGGTTGGTGAAATTAATGGATCATCTAAGGCCACTGCATGTTGTTCCGCATATAAAGCAGTTACGACATCAATATCTTTTTCAGTCAGAACCAAACCATCTTTATAAGCATAGAAAGATGGGTGGCGACTTTTGAAATCCACCACGGGATAAATTAATAGCTGAGCTTGCGGGGCAAAAACTTTCTGAGCACTGCGCTGCGCAACTGCGGTAGCAATATTGCCGCCTGCACTATCCCCTGCCACCGCAATTCGATTTTTTAGAATTTTAAACTGACGACTATTTTGATAAGTCCAAGCCAAGGCATCTTCACAACTTTGCATTAATTGAGCTGGGCTGGCCTCTGGCGTGAGTGGATAATCAATACTTAAAACTTGTGCTTTGGCATGCACGGCCAATAAACGACAAACTTCATCATGCGTGTCTAGACCACCCACCACAAAACCACCACCGTGATAGAACACGATCATCGGTAATTTTTTATTTGGAGCAGGATGATAATGACGCGCAAACAGCGTAGCACTTTGTAAAGGTAGACGTATATCTTGCACTTGTTTCACAAAGGTCGGCTTGGTCTTGATCGACTCCATCTGTAAATCAAATAATTTACGAGACTTCACATAGTCTTCAGTCACAAAGCCTGACTTACCTTGCTTGAGTTGAGCCGCCATCATGCATTTCACCAGCGGATCTAATTCTGGAAAAATAAACGGATAATCGAGACGTTTTGCGAGGCTTTCTTTGGCAAAGTTAGGAAGACGATCAAGTAACCGAGCAGCCGTACCTTGGCCTTTATCTTTCATATTTTTAAGTGATTCATTCAATGCAAACATGCTCTATCCTTCGAATTATGCTCTTCATACTTTCTACATGATCTAGGTCAAATGTGACCATATTCACATATAAGTCTCAACATCGACATACATAGTACAAACCTAGTTAAGCTAATCTTCTTTTATAGAGTTGTCATTGACAATTTACCCAAGTTTTATGGGTTGATTATGCTAACCCATTCTCGATAAAGGATACTCACCATGGCTAAAAAGATCATCCTTCTGTCTTTTGCGACTGCTTTTTTGGCTGTAGGCTGCGTAGCATTCCCTGAAGATGGTTACTACGATGGACGTTATGATCAACGTTATGACCGCCGTTATGATCATAATGATCGACGCTATGACAATCGTTATGATCGCCGTTACGACAGCCGTTATGAACAAGACCGCCGTACATGGGAACGTCAGCAACAACAACGTAATCGTTTAGAGCTTGAACGTAGAAAGCAGCAACTTGACCAGCGTAACTGGGAACAGAATCGTAAAAATCAACAAGAGTGGGATCGTCGTAAAAACGAACTCGAACGTCAACGTCTAGAACAACAGCGTAAATACTCTGAAGCTGAACGTCGTAAACGTGCTGAACTAGATCGTCAAAAAGTCAGCAAAGAGCGTCAGCGTTTAGAAGAACAGCGCCGTAAAGCCAGTCAAGATCGTAGAAAACAAATTGAGCAAGAGCGCAAAAAAAATATTCAAGATTTAAGAAAGGCATCAGATCAACAACGTAAAGCGGCTGAAGAACGTCGTCGCGCGTGGGAAAATCGCCGTTAATTGTTGTTTTTGCAGATCGGTTAAAAGTAAAAAGCTCATCTACATGATGGGCTTTTTTTTCGTTCACTAAAAATAGAAAAGGTAAAAAAAAAGCAATAGAAAAAAAATAGACAGAAGAGGCATCCTATCTTCTGTCTATTCTTGACTGCCTGTTGTTACAGGTCAGAGAGCATTAAACAATCTTATTGCTGAACTGTAGGTTGCGGTGCAGGCGCAGATTGAACTTCAGCACCTTGAGCTGATGGATCTGCTTGAACCACAGCACCCGATTGCTCTGTCGTTACAGATGCTTCAGTTGCAGACGTTACTTGTGCAGTTTCCGGAGATTCTACAGTTTCTTGAGAAGTACAACCCACCGCAGCTAAACCAAAACCTAAAACTGCGACAACGAATAAACCAATTTTTTTCATCTTCATTATTTCCTTCATTGAATCATTAAAAGCAAAGCTCAACTTTGCCCGAGTCATAATGGAAAATAATTCTGTGAAGTTCCCACCTTCTGAGTTGTACTTTGTACGAGGCACGGTACAGCTTATGAAATGTTTTATTAATTAGGCGGTTTTCTTTCATTTTAAGGCTTTACATCAATTTTTTAACTCAAGTGCTTTGTTTTTTATTAAAAAAAATAAATATAAATGATTTTGAATAAAGCGTGGTCACAGCTTTTGAATACAACAAAGTTCAACAAAACTTGCAACTCAGTTACTTAAGTGGCTGTTTTTATAAATTTCATGCAAAAAAAAGCCTGCTTATGAGAGAAGCAGGCCATGAAAAACACATTTGAAATAAATTAAGAAACTACAGCGATAGAATCTGAAACAAAGAATACTGTGCTGATCATTTTTTGTGAAATATTTAATAAAACTGATACTAAGAGTTTTTATGTATAAATATTAACCACTATTTTTTGAGGCAAAAAAAATACTGATTCTTGGGAAATCAGCATGGAAAAGTTTTTCTAAAATCTAGAGGTAGTCACCATATCCCTCTCTCCAGTGGATATGGTCACTTCCGATAGATAAATTATGCAAATTTTCAGGCACAAAGAGAAACCGTTAAAATTTATGATTAAAATCTATAAATCCGATCAAAATATGATTATACATTCAAATCAATAATTTATATTTTCATAGAATTTAATTTTGCAGTCGATATTTGGCTGAAAAACCATTTATTTGAATAAAAAATTGCATTTAATCGCTGACTTCGCTTGAATTTTTATACCCTGCCCCGATTTCTTTTATTAATCATGAATTCAAAACGCATGGCAGTTACGCATCGATGTCGTTTGAACGCACAGCTATAAGGACTGAACATGTTTAAGAACCCATTTAAACGGAGTAAATCAATGGCGACTGAGCAAAACCAAGACGCTCAAGATCTTCAACAAGAGCAAGCAGAACAGCAAACTCAAGCTGAAAACGAGCAAGCTGAAGTTTCAGTTGAAGATTTACAAGCACAAATCACCAATTTAGAAGAAAGCTTAAAACTTGAAAAAGCACGTACTGCAAATGCCGTATATGAAGCGCAAAAAAGTGTAGAGCGCATTCAACGCGAATCTGAAAAGCATAAAGATACTGTGCTGGAAAAATTTGCAAAACAATTGCTTGAGTCAGTTGATAACCTTGAACGCGCGATTGCTGCGGCAGGTGATGAAAAATCAGGTTTATCTGAAGGTGTAGAACTTACACTGAAATCATTGCTCAGCACTTTAGAAAAATTTGGTGTGGTTGCTGTGGATACTGCAAATGGTTTCAATGCAGATCTTCATCAGGCTGTGGGCATCGATCCAAATGCCAAATCGAATGAAATTGGGACAGTATTGCAAAAAGGCTATAGTTTAAACGGTCGCCTATTACGCCCTGCTATGGTTATGGTTGGTGCATAAAGACAAATTTTCTGAGACGAATTAAAAATTTTAACCAATATTACTTGAAAATTTTTGATTGGCTCTCATATCGGATAACAAGCGAAAACATCGTAAAAGAATTTTAGAGGAAACATCCAAATGGCGAAAATCATTGGTATTGACTTAGGTACTACAAACTCTTGCGTAGCAGTACTTGAAGGCGACAAAGTAAAAGTAATCGACAACGCTGAAGGCGCTCGTACAACCCCATCTATTATTGCGTATAAAGATGGCGAGATCCTTGTCGGTCAATCTGCTAAGCGTCAAGCAGTGACTAACCCTAAAAACACATTATTTGCAATCAAACGTTTGATCGGTCGTAAGTACCAAGACCAAGCTGTGCAAAAAGATATCGGCCTTGTACCTTACAAAATCATCAAAGCTGACAATGGCGATGCTTGGGTTGATGTAAACGACAAGAAACTTGCACCACAACAAATCTCTGCTGAAATCTTGAAAAAGATGAAAAAAACAGCTGAAGACTACCTTGGTGAAACAGTAACTGAAGCGGTAATTACTGTTCCTGCGTACTTTAACGATGCTCAACGTCAAGCGACTAAAGATGCAGGTAAAATTGCTGGTTTAGATGTTAAACGTATCATCAACGAACCAACAGCTGCTGCACTTGCGTTCGGTATGGACAAAAAAGAAGGCGACCGTAAAGTTGCGGTTTACGACTTAGGTGGTGGTACTTTCGACGTATCAATCATTGAAATCGCTGACCTTGATGGCGACCAACAAATCGAAGTGTTGTCTACAAACGGTGATACATTCCTTGGTGGTGAAGACTTCGATAATGCATTAATTGAATACTTGGTTGAAGAGTTCAAGAAAGAACAAAGCGTAAACTTGAAACAAGATCCGCTTGCACTTCAACGTTTAAAAGAAGCTGCTGAAAAAGCAAAAATCGAGCTTTCTTCTTCGAATGCAACAGAAATCAACCTTCCATACATCACAGCAGATGCGACTGGTCCTAAACACTTAGTGATCAACGTGACTCGCTCTAAACTTGAAGGTTTAGTTGCTGAATTGGTTGCTCGTACAATTGAACCATGTAAGATTGCACTTAAAGATGCAGGTCTTTCAACCTCTGACATCTCTGACGTAATCTTGGTGGGTGGTCAGTCTCGTATGCCACTTGTACAACAAAAAGTACAAGAGTTCTTCGGCCGTGAGCCACGTAAAGACGTGAACCCAGATGAAGCTGTAGCGATGGGTGCTGCGATTCAAGGTGCAGTACTTTCAGGTGATAAAACTGACGTACTTCTTCTTGACGTAACTCCGCTTACACTTGGTATTGAAACAATGGGTGGCGTGTTAACAGCGATCATTGAGAAAAACACGACGATTCCTGCGAAGAAATCTCAAGTGTTCTCAACTGCTGCAGACAACCAACCAGCTGTAGACATTTCAGTTTACCAAGGTGAACGTAAAATGGCTCAACAAAACAAATTGTTGGGTAACTTCCAATTGGGCGATATTCCACCTGCTCCACGTGGTGTACCACAAATTGAAGTATCATTTGACATCAACGCTGATGGTATCTTGAAAGTATCTGCAAAAGATAAGAGCACAGGTAAAGAGCAATCAATTCAAATTAAAGCTAACTCTGGTTTGAGCGATGCTGAAATTGAAGCGATGATCAAAGATGCTGAAGCGAATGCTGAAGAAGATCGTAAATTTGAAGAATTAGCGAAAGCACGTAACGAAGCTGATGCACTTGTTTCTTCTGCTCAAAAAGCAGTAAAAGATCTTGGTGAACAGGTAACTGCTGATGAGAAATCTGCAATCGATGCTGCTGTAGCTGAGCTCGAAGCAGCGACTAAAGAAAACGATGTAGATGCAATCAAAGCGAAAACTGAAGCACTTCAAAACATCATTATGCCGATCACTCAACGTGCTTATGAAGCTGCACAAGGTCAAGGCGGTGCTGAAGGTTTTGATCCTAGCGCTTTCCAAGGCGCTGAAGGTCAAGCTCAAAAAGCAGATGACGGCGTTGTAGATGCTGAGTTCACTGAAGTGAAAGATGACAAAAAATAATTTGTCGCTTTAACTGAGTCTTTCAAAGCTCAAAAAGACCGCGCGAAAGCGCGGTTTTTTTTGTGGATGATTTTATCTGCATCAGGCAATATTCAAATAACACGCTAAAGTTCAAACAGCCACATTCTTCTCGACTGCCAATCTGTCTATACTTAGATTTGCATAGCGCTAAATTTCAGTTAAATTAATGCAAAATAATCAAGTTTTGCGACGCTATGCGTTTGATTTTAATTATTGTTGTCATCGTTTTGAGTACTTGGTGGATCTATCAAACCAAGCAGCATCCTCAACTGAAATTTAATTCAATTTCAGATCGACTTTTACACCCTCTCGATACCCGACTGCGTTATCGGGTTGCTGATGTCGATCCGCGTTTTGGATTAAGCCAGCAACAAGTCATTCAACTTAGCCAAGAAGCCGCAGAGATATGGCATAAAGGGACACTCAAACCGTTATTTATCTATGACCCAAATGCACAACTGGCGATCCATCTAATTTATGATGATCGCCAAGAGCAATACAATGCCTATAAGCAAGTCCAAAAGACCTTAGCCGCAGATAAAGCCCGTAATGATTTATATGCCGAGAACTTAGCAAATTCGAGAAAAGGTCTGGAGATGAATGAGCAACAGCTCCGATCAAAACAAGCCATGATCCGTGCGGAAATCGCACAGCTGTCGCAAGAACGTATGAATTGGAGCCGAATAGAGCATGCACAAAACCCCAATATGCAACGCGTTGAAAGAGAACTTGAGCAAGTTAAAGCACAAGCGATGCAATTAGACCAAGAAATAGATCGATTTAATCAGCAAAATGATCAATTTAACCAACAAGTCTTAAGCTATAACCAGCAAATCGATCAATATAATGCAGGCGTGATACAAGCCAGTCAGCGCTTTCCTGCTCGAGAGTTTCATAAAGGCGTTTTTATGGGGGATCAGATTCAGATTTATCAATTTGATGCCAAAGATGATTTACGCCTTACCCTTGCCCACGAACTCGGACATGCTCTCGGCTTATCTCACCATAATGACCCTGCTGCATTAATGTACCCAATCTTAGGCGCGCAACAATTAGAAAACTTTAAACTGATGCCAGCAGACCAAGGCTTACTATATTATCGTTAGAACACCCTGAGCAAAAAAAACCATACAATCTATAAGGATATTATAGGATTCACCAACAATAATTAGCATTTCATGTTATTGTTGATTTGCAATAATTCCCTTATATCAATGACATCTTACGTGGAGAGCAATGTGAGTTACTACCATATCTTAATTGAAGTGAATGACCACATCAGCACGATTGAACAAACCCGTGATATTGAGATTTTTGATATTACAGACATTCAACCTTATCTCCATGCGGTACTTTTACCCTTTTTTAATGAGCAATTAATTGAGCTCGAAGACGAAAATCTTGAGTTTAAAGATGTCTTGCATTTACAGGTCAAACAAACCCTATTGCCGATCCGTGACCTCATCGAAGAAGAACAACGCCTGCTTCCGAGTGATACCGATGTCACCATTACGGCATATGAAATTTTTAATAATTATCAATTGACTCAAGACGTGACTACCGTAATTTTAGATCTATTAGAAGCACTAAAATTTGAAGCCTAATATCGATTTTAAACATTAAAAAAGCCCTCTAAATGAGGGCTTTTTTATGGCTCAATTCATCATCGCGATTAGATCGAGAATGAAGATCCACATCCACACGTGGTTGTCGCATTCGGGTTTTGAACCACAAATCGAGAACCTTCAAGACCTTCAATATAGTCGACTGTTGAACCAACTAAATATTGATAGCTCAGTGAATCAACCAACATCTTCACATCACCATTGATAAATTCAGCATCATCTTCGTTTTGGCTTTCAGCAAAATTAAACCCATATGAGAAACCTGAACAACCACCACCAGTCACATATACACGTAACATAAGGTCTTGATTACCTTCACTCTCACGCAATTGGCGTACTTTATTGGCAGCATTGTCAGTCAGCACAAGTGCTTGAGCATTCATGATGGATTCCTCTGAGTCATTGGGGTGTCTTTAAAAAGAAAAGACCATATTTCAAGTATAACACACTCAATATATGGTCAGTCTTCACAGTTTAAAGTTAAATCAGAGTATTTTTCTCAAGATTCATTTAAAACTTATTTATAGTTTTCTTCCTGTAATGCGCATTCGAAGTTTTTAGGGTCTTGTTTACAGCGGAATTGCCATAATAGTTTCATCATTCGCTTGTCGTAGATACCACGTTTAGTCAAATCGATACGCGCTTCACGCATCATTTTTTGATAACCAGCTTTGTCTGCTGTTGGAACATCCATCCAATATTTGGCTGGAATTTCCGATTTCATTTTTCCTAAAATGGTGAATGCACGAGGTAATTGTGTTTTGACCCAATCACGTGATTTTTGTCCATAACCTGCAGGGAATTTATCTGGGCGAATAATGATATTTCCCGTCACTTGTAAAATTGGATAATTGACGATTGCGCCTTTGCTGCCTAAACCTTTATGTAATTCCAATGGTTTGAACACCGCAGCAGGTGCCCCAATTATATCTACCTGACCATTGTTAAATTTGGCGCCAAAATTGGTTACATCAGCACTGACTGCTTGAGCTCCGACCTGCTGCACCATAATTTTCTGTGCTTCATCATAGTCAAGCACCGCAATTTTTTTACCTGCTGCTTTAGCGACAGTATTAATACTTCGGTCATTCACTAACAGATAGGCATCACCAACAGGTATCACACCTGCCACTTCATATTTACTATTGACCATGCTCTTAGCAAATGTTGGACTTGCAAGACCTTGCATAACTTTTACGGCCAATTTCAAATCTGGAATCGCACCAATGGCATCTAAAGAACCGGTAAAATTATTGAATTGGCGACCACGCATACCAGTAACACTGATCCCATCACATTTACCAGCTTTAAAATCTTCTGCAATCACTGCTTCATTTTGACCGACGCGGAGCTCAATGTCTGCGCCCCAGTTTTTTGCCGCCAATTGATAATCTTTCATCAGGGTAAAAACATCACCATTTTTACCGACCAAATCAAATACGCATACCACTTGCTTCGCTTGAGCTACGCCATTTACCGCTATTAATGCAGCAGCAACACTCAATGCCTTTGTCCATTGTTTCATACTGACTTTCCTTGTTTTTTACTGTTTTTGTTTTTTAACCATTTTTTGAATTTTGGGTCATGCTGAGTTCAATTTAATTGACTCACAGCCCTCGATTTGAATTTAGATTACCTGAATATTTTGCTCACTCAATGGCGCAAATGACCTGTGCATTTGCAAAAAAAAGCCTGGATAAATCCAGACTTTTTTCTTTAAATATCAGCTTATTCGCCGCCAAGTGAACATTCAAAATTGGCTTTATCGACAGAACAACGTGCCTTTTTCAAAACAGACATCATGCCTGCATCATAAATGCCACGCTTCGTCATATCCATACGACCTTCACGCAGTAATTTTTGATATTTGGTTTTATCTTCTGCACTTAGGTTAAGTTTATATTTCGCAGGAATACCCGCTTCTAGACGGTTAATCATCGCGATACTCTTCGGTAAGTGTTTCACAAACCAATCACGTGATTTTTGACCAAAGCCTGCAGGGAACTGATCAGGACGAATAATAAAGTCCGCAGTCACTTGTAGAACTGGGAAGTTAAACATCGCACCATTTGTACCTAAACCTTTATAGATCTCTAATGGTTTGTAGGCATATGCAGGCGCACCCACCATATCGACCTGACCATTATTAAACTTCGCCACAAAGTTAGATACATCTGAAATCACAGCTTGAGCGCCGACACGTTGCACCATAATTTTTTGTGCTTCGTCATAGCCTAATACTGCAAACTTTTTACCTGCTGCTTTTTCAATTGAGTCAATTTTCTTGTCTTTGACAAAGATGAATGCTGAACCCAGTGGGGCAATACCCGCCACTTCGTATTTTTTACCACCTAGGTTACTAACCATTTTTGCAGCATTACGTTGGTCTAATGCAAAGGTAATCGCACGTTGTGCAATCGCATTGCTCGGTGCGCCACCCAGCGCATCAATAGAGCCTGCAAATTTGTTGTATTGACGGGCACGCATCGCCGTCATAAATACACCATCACATTTACCCGCTTTAAAGTCATTGTCGGCTACTGCTTCGTCTTGACGCGGAATTAAGTTAATTTCAGCACCCCAGCCTTTTGCTGCAAGCGCCCATTCCTGAGCCATTTGATATGACTCGCCTGACTTACCCAGTAAGTCAAATACACAGATATCTACTTTTGCTGCCTGAGCTGAACCAGCAAAGCCAATTGCAGCAAACGTAGCCAATGAGAGGAGCGTTTTTTTCATTCTATTTTCCTTTCAAATCTTTTTATGGTTCAGAGGTGTCCTTACACAACGCCGATATTAAGCAAGTTAAATTAAAAAAAATAGAGCATTTACTCCATTTATTTATGTCATTTTGGCACATTCTGTTTTTCTGTGATGTATATCACTTTTTATATAAAGTAAAATTATAAATATAATCATCATCTTATATTTACAAAAATGGATTTTTGCATTTACAGCGATTGCATCAAAATTTACAAAGAAATACAGAAAAAAGCTTATTCACCCGCCACTGAACACTCAAAATTGGTTCGCTCAATCGTACAACGGGCTTTTTTCAGTACCGTCATCATAGTGGAGTCATAGATCCCTTGTTTGGTTAAATCTATCCGTCCTTCACGCAATATTTTCTGATACTTCAACTGATCATCTTTGCTGAGATTCATCTTATATTTGACAGGAATTTCAGCTTCCATACGTTTCACCATGGCAAAACTTTTTGGTAATTGCTTAACAAACCATTGCCGAGAAAGTTCAGCAAAACCTTCTGGGAATTTATTATTACGAATAATCAGGTCTGCCGTGACATTCACCACAGGAAAATTCACCATCGCCCCGGTAGTGCCTAAGCCTTTTGAAATTTCGAGTGGCTTAAAGGCATAAGCTGGCGCAGCCACAATTTCAACTTCGGCCTGATTAAACTTGCGAATAAAATTAGAAATTTCTGACATCACTGGCACAGCGCCAACACGGTCGACCATCACTTTTTGCGCATAATCATAATGCAAAATGGCAAATTTTTTACCTTCAGCTTTTTCTAAATTATTGATATTGCGATCACGGACAAAAATGTAGGCTGAACCAATTTGCCCGATCCCTGCCACTTCATAACTATCTTTGCCTAGATTGCTAATCAGTCGTTTACTGTTCCGTTTATCTAAGACATAGGTAATGGCTTTTTGTGCGATAGTATTATTCGGTACACCGCCAATGGCATCAATCGAACCGGCAAATTTGTTATACGCACGTGCCCGCATCGAGGTCATATAAAATGCGTCACATTTCCCTTCTTTAAAATCTTTATCGACTTTGGATTCATCTTGATATGAAATCAGTTGAACTTGTGCCCCCCATGCCTTACTAGCCAGAGACCACTCTTCCATCAGCTTATAAGATTCCCCAGCTTTTCCAAGTAAATCGAACACACAAACCTTCTGATTGGCATAGCTTTGTGCAGACATCACACCTGAAAGAAGCGATAAAATTAAAATTCCTTTTCTCATTTCTTATATTCCCAATATGTTTTATTAATCCATTTAAAACAACAACTTGAAATATTTTTTTAATACTAAAGCCCGTTCAATATACCTAAATACGTGGAATCTGTCACATTTTTTCAGATGGTTGCGATGCTTTGTTTTTTCTTTTGCAAAGCCATCCATTAGAATAGCCACACATTCTTCTTGTTTAGTTAGTTCCATGATTCAGTTAGACCAACTTTCCATTCGTCGCGGTGGGCGTGTTTTATTTCAAAAAGCATCTATGCAATTGCATCCAGGCTGGAAAATCGGCTTAACCGGTGTAAATGGTGCGGGTAAATCGACTCTTTTTTCTGCGCTTTTAGGTGGAATGGAGTCTGATGGTGGTTCATTAACTCGTCCTGCGGTATGGACCGTCGCGCATATGGCACAAGAAATCAAAGCACTTGATATGAAAGCGATTGATTTCGTTCTATCAGGCGATGAGGAATATTGGGATATACAACATAAACTTGAACATCCAGAACAATTAGACAATGAAGCGTTGGCACACTTATATGGCCGATTTGATGAAATCCATGGCTATACAGCTCCATCCAAAGCCTCACAACTGATGGCCGGCCTGGGTTTCTTTGAACATCAGTCCCAGCTCAATGTTTCAAGCTTTTCAGGTGGTTGGCGTATGCGTTTAAACCTTGCGCGTACCCTGATGAGCCGTTCCGACCTCTTATTACTCGATGAACCAACCAACCACTTAGACTTAGATGCGATTTTGTGGTTAGAAGATTGGTTAAAAGCTTACGAAGGTACACTAATCTTGATTTCACATGACCGTGATTTCTTAGATGCGGTGACTGATCATATTTTACATATCGAAAATCAAGAGCTGACACTTTACACCGGCAACTATTCGACCTTTGAACGCACCCGCTCTGAGCGCTTGGCACAACAACAACAAGCCTATGAAAAGCAGCTTGAAACCCGTGCGCATCTCCAAAAATTTATTGACCGTTTTAAAGCCAAAGCGACTAAAGCTAAGCAGGCTCAAAGCCGTATTAAACAATTAGAACGCATGCAGGAACTTTCTGCGGCGCATGTCGATACACCATTTACCTTTAGTTTCCGTGAACCGACCAAAATGAGTTCACCACTGCTGCAAATGGAACACGCAGATATTGGCTATGGCGACAAACTGATCGTGACCAATGTAAACCTGCAAATTACCCCAACCAGCCGAATTGGTTTACTCGGGATGAATGGTGCGGGTAAATCAACCTTAATTAAATCCTTAGTTGGTGACCTTCCTTTATTACAAGGGACGCGCAAAGCCTCTGAACTGTTGAATATTGGCTATTTTGCTCAGCATCAAATGGATGCTCTAGATGGCAATGCCAGCCCGATGTTGCAACTATCTCGAATTGCTGACAAAAAAATCAGTGAAGCTGCATTACGTTCATTTTTAGGCAGCTTTGGTTTTAGTGGCGAACGCATGGATACACCAAGTGAAGGCTTTTCAGGCGGTGAACGAGCACGATTAGCTTTGGCTTTGATTGTTTGGCAACGTCCCAATGTTTTAATTCTAGATGAACCGACCAACCATTTAGACCTTGATATGCGTCATGCCCTGACTATGGCATTACAAGACTTTGAAGGCGCTGTGGTTTTGGTTTCGCATGAACGTCAATTGATTGCCAGCGTTTGTGACGAATTATTGTTGGTACATCATGGTAAATGTCGCGAATTTGATGGTGACCTCGTGGCTTATGCCGATTGGCTGCGTCAAGCACGGATTGACATGATGAAAAATAGCCAACAAGCCCCTACTCCCATCAAATCTCAAGTTGAAACTAAACAGACGATTTCTAAAGTCGATAAAGAAGCGCAGCGTAAAGAAGCTGCACGTCAGCGTGAATTGACCCGCCCGATTCGTAAAAACATTGAAAAAAATGAAGCGCAAATCAGCAAAATTCAGCCACGCTTAAACGAAATCGAGGAATTATTAGCAGACAGTGCTTTATATGAAGCCAGTCGTAAAGATGACTTACTCAAACTTATGAATGAGCAAACAGAATTAAAAGCCAAACTTGAATCTGTCGAAGAGCAAATGCTTGAATTAATGATGGAATTAGAAGAAATGGAAAGTAGTTTTGAGGCTTAATTTAAAAAGCAAAACCATAGATTTGCATTATTAAGAAAACCTAACTTAAACTCAAAAAATCAATCGCCGTGAAATTTAAATGTTCCACGGCGATTTTTTATTTATACTTCACAATAATAATCACATTATAAATCTAAAAAATATTTAAAAAAAATCGAATGTTCATATCCAACTGGTTATTGCATAGTTAAGGCATTTCTATTCGTAAAGAATTTAAAAATTCAGCGATAGCTTTTACCCTAATTTTGTAAATGAATTCAAAAAATATACTTCACATCAAACTCATTGCCGCAGTTATCCACAAAAGCCATTTTTAAATTCAAATCTTAGTTTTAAATTCGTTTTTATTTTTTAAATTCAAAATATCGAACCACCTTTTTGTGGATAAATATTTTTAAATAATATTATCCACAATTATAAATAACTTTGATGTTGAACACTATTAAATGTGAAAATTCACAAAACTTATCCACATTTGCAAGATGGATGCATTTTATCTCCACTGACTACATTAATTTAAACTTTTTATTGTTTAAGATAAGGCAGAAGGATGGGCTTTTTTTGCCTTTAAAAAACGTAATTCTTGTATTTTCCAGGTCTGATCAAAATGCCAGATTTCCTGTATTTTCTGCTGTGTTTCGGCTAAACCAATTAAAATTTTGCACTCAGTTTGGTCACGATTAAACTCATAATCTTCAAATTCTACGTCTGGTTTTTGTGGTTTCCAAACCCCATTTTTTACTGCATGTGCAATACGTTCATAGCGGACATAATTACTTTCGACACGCCCGTCTTGCTCATAAACCACCTTAAAGTGCTCATCTTCGTATTCGGCTAAAACAGTATAATTTCCGGTAAAAAATGCATTTATCCAGATATCACGAATGTGTTCAAGTTGATTGTCCATCATATATAGACCTCTTATTTTTAGCTGCTAAGTTCAATTTGATTTGAGCTTAGCATCAGAATAAGTCAATTTTATAAAACACAAATTGGCGATTTAATATTCAATTTTATTTAAGATAGCACAAAAAAAAGCACTCCGAAGAGTGCTTTTTTGAATGATTCTGTAATCAGAATTTAGGCATCAATATCCGCATTTAACGCATTTTCTTCAATGAAAGCACGACGTGGTTCCACATCATCACCCATCAAACAAGAGAACATACGATCAGCTTCAATGGCATCCTGTACCGTTACTTGCAGCATGTTACGGTTCTCAGGATCCATTGTAGTTTCCCAAAGCTGTTCAGCATTCATCTCACCCAAACCTTTATAGCGCTGAATCATCATGCCACGGCGTGAGTCTTGTAGGATGTTTTGCCAAACCTGATGGAAGCTGCCCACTGGAATTTTGCGCTCGCCTTTTTGTAGGTAAGCACCTTCTTCCAATAAGGTGAACCAACTCTTCGAATTTTTGAGTAAACGCGCATATTCACCTGAACCCAATAGACCTGAATCTAACAAGTATTGGTGCGGTAAATTATGAACATAGATGGTAATACGCGGGAAATAGGTCGCTGACTTATTGCCTTCAGTATCTTCATGCTCAAACGTTTCGATGCTTAATTCAGGACGTAGGCTAGGCTGAGTTTTCTCAATATTGGCACGTAGTTGCTCACCCCAAGTCTGTACATAGTCTTGGTTATTTGCTTGATCTAACTTAAAGCCTTCTACTGCCAATAAACCATCCAACACACTTGCAGGATAACGTACAGTCAGACGATGCAAGCTCTTTTGAGAGGTTTGATAATCCGCAATCACACCCGCTAAAGCCTCACCACGAATGGCTGGCGCTTCTGCACTGATGTGTAATTCAAGCTCATCAATTGCATTTGAAATCAGGTAAGTCTCAAGCGCATCATTATCTTTGATGTACTGTTCTTGCTTGCCTTTTTTCAGCTTATACAGCGGTGGCTGTGCAATATAAATATATCCACGTTCTACAAGTTCTGGCATTTGACGGAAGAAGAAAGTCAACAGTAGCGTACGAATGTGCGAACCATCGACGTCGGCATCGGTCATGATGATGATTTTGTGATAACGCAGTTTATCTGGGTTATATTCCTCACGGCCAATACCACAACCTAAAGCGGTAATCAGTGTTCCCACTTCTTGAGAAGAAATCATCTTGTCAAAACGTGCACGTTCCACGTTGAGGATTTTACCTTTCAGCGGCAAAATCGCTTGCATCTTACGGTTACGGCCCTGTTTTGCAGAACCGCCCGCAGAGTCACCTTCGACTAAGTAAAGTTCAGATAATGCAGGATCTTTTTCCTGACAATCGGCCAATTTACCTGGCAGGCCTGCAATATCAAGCGCACTCTTACGACGTGTCATTTCACGTGCTTTACGTGCTGCATCACGCGCACGTGCCGCATCAATAATTTTGCCTGCAATCGATTTAGCAGCTTGTGGGTTCTCTAAAAGATATTCAGAGAACGATTTATTCATTGCTTGCTCTACCGCAGTTTTCACTTCGCTCGACACCAATTTTTCTTTGGTTTGCGAAGAAAATTTTGGATCAGGCACTTTCACCGAAACAATCGCAGTTAAACCTTCACGCGCATCATCACCAGAAACTGCTACCTTCTCTTTTTTGAGTAAGTTTTCGCTTTCCATGTAGCTGTTTAAGCCACGAGTTAATGCAGCACGGAAACCCGCTAAATGCGTACCACCATCTTTTTGTGGAATGTTATTGGTAAAGCAACGAACATTTTCCTGATAAGAATCATTCCACTGCAATGCAACTTCTACACCAATGCCATTATCCGCTTGAGTAGTAAAGTGGAAGATATCATTCAGATGGGTTTTGCCTTGGTTAATATATTTTACAAACTCAGACAAACCACCTTCATAGTCATAAACGTGCTCTAAATTGATACGTTCGTCACGTAGCACAATTCTCACACCTGCATTCAAGAAAGATAATTCACGTAAACGACGCGCCAAAATATCGACATTAAAAATCGTTTGACTGAAGGTTTCAGCACTTGGCCAGAAACGTATACGTGTACCTGTACGATCTGTCTCACCCACCACCTTTAATGGATACACGGAATCACCGTGTTTATATTCTTGCTGGTGGATTTGACCCGCACGATGAATAGTTAATTCGAGCTTGCTTGAAAGCGCATTCACCACGGATACGCCTACACCATGTAGACCGCCTGAAACTTTATAGCTGTTATCGTCAAATTTACCGCCCGCATGCAGAATCGTTAAAATCACTTCTGCTGCAGAAACACCTTCTTCTGGGTGAATGTCGGTAGGAATACCACGACCGTTATCCGATACGCTTACAGATTCATCTTCATGAATGGTGACTTGAATTTCGTCACAATGACCTGCCAACGCTTCATCAATTGAGTTATCGACAACTTCAAACACCATGTGGTGTAGGCCAGTACCATCGTCAGTATCACCAATATACATGCCCGGACGCTTACGTACAGCGTCTAGACCACGTAATACTTTGATGCTAGAGGAATCATAAGCTTTTTCTATGGTTTGTTCTGTTTGAGAAGCAGCTTGATCTTCTGAACTCATGGTTTCTCCCTAGTGAAAAATAGGTCTATCCAAAGGTGGTATTTCATTGCACAACAGCCTGCACCGTACCATTTTCAACTTTGAATAATTGATAAGAAATAGATAAATCATGTAAGTGTTTTTGCACTGAATCATGGTCTAAAGTGGTAATAAAAACTTGACTACCAAGATGGCTTAAACGCTCAATTAAACGCTGTTGTGCGGTTAAATCTAATTCTGCTGTCAGATCATCTAATAATACCACAGTTTCCTTATTACAAGCATGTAGCATTGCAATCTGTGACAGTTTTAACGCCATGATCAATAACTTTTTTTGCCCACGAGAGAGCACAACATCAGCATCACCCATAGCAGTTTTTAACCTTAAATCTGCACGGTGCGGACCATACTCAGTAAAGCCACGCTCGCAGTCTTTAAAATGCTGATTGGTCAGATCATTCAGCAGTCCTGTTTCAGCATGAAAGCCTGCACTATATTCCAATGTCACTGTTAAATCAGGCAATAATGCTTCAAGATCTTGTTGGAAATATCGAGTCCACTGTTCCACCACATTGCTGCGTAGACTATGTAATATCTCACCATAGTCACTGAGCATTTTGTTCCACGGTTCTAAGTCAGACAGACTCAAATGACGTCGTGATTTCAGTAAACTATTCCGCTGTTTTAATGCCCGTGCATAATATTGCCATGCATGGTAAAACTCCGGTTCCACGTGGAACATCAACCAATCTAAAAGTTGACGTCGTGGCTTCGCACCATGATCAATAATATCGGTACTTTGTGGGTCGATGACTTGTAGCGGTAGAATCTTAGCCAACTGCCCTTGTGTCCCCACTAGGTCTCCATTGACTTTAATCACTTGCTCGCCCGACTGCATTTTTTGCATACCAATACGATCTGTTGCAGACTGCGCAAAGACGACAGCGTCAGGGCTATTATTTTGAATATAGTTTTTCGGAATATGAGTTCGAAAAGAACGGCCTGTTGCCAGCAAATGTACTGCTTCTAATACAGAAGTTTTGCCTGAACCATTTTGCCCATAAAAGACATTAAACGGCTGCAACCCAGAGAGTGCAACCGTCTTTAAATTTCGAACACGTTCTACATGTAAACGCGTGATATGCATAATAATTGAGACGTCAGTCTGAATTAAACACGCATTGGCATCACAACATAGGTTTGATCTTGTTGTTGTGGATCTTGTACCAATACCGACTGGTTGGCTTCTGTCATGGTCATTGCAACATCATCACCATCCAATACATTCAGAACTTCCAATAAGTACTGTGCATTGAATGACATTTCCATCGGTGCATCTGCATATTGAATCGCAAGATCTTCGATTGCTTCATCTTGCTCAGGGTTATTGGCACGAAGTTGTAAAGTGTCCGCATCAAACTTCAAGAATACGCCGCGCAATTTTTCATTACTTAAAATCGCTACACGTTGCAGTGATTGTTTAAATACATCATGTGCAATACGCACGTTTTTATCGCCACCACGTGGAATCACACGGCGGTAGTCTGGGAATTTACCATCGATCAATTTTGTGGTGAAACGTACGGTAATATCACCCTGCTCTTTATCACGGCTGGCAATGGTAATTGTTACATTTAATAATTCACGACCAATTAACAACGATAATTGCTCGTCTTCAACACTCAATAGACGCTGCAATTCACCTACGGCTTTACGTGGAACAATCGCTTGCATTGCTTGTGTCGCATTCGAGCTTGCCGCTGTTTCACACATCGCCAAACGGTGACCATCGGTCGTTACTGCACGCAATTGATTTTCATCAATTTCAAGCAAAGTACCCGTCAAATAAAAACGCACATCTTGAACCGCCATGGCAAAAGATGTTTTCTCGAATAAACGCTTTAACTCACGTTGAGTTACACCAACTTGAGTGCCTTGAGTATTTTCAGTGGTTAATAATGGATAGTCTTCTGCAGGCAAAGTACCCAATACAAAACGACTGTTTCCAGATTTTAAAATACAACGTTGATCTTCAGTAATTTGCAAATCAATCAATGCCGCTGACGGTAATGATTTACAGATATCCATCAGTTTACGCGCAGGAACTGTCGTCACCCCTGCTTGTAAACAAGCACCGTCTGCCAGCGGTGTACTCGCAACCAATTCTACTTCTAGGTCAGAACCTGTAATGGTCAATGCTTGCTCAGTAACCTGTACTTTGACATTGGATAAGATATTTAAGGTATGGCGACGCTCAACCGCTCCTACGACATGTGACAGAACATTCAGTAAGCTTTCTTTCGCGATTTTTAAACGCACAATACATTCCTCTAAAAACTGAAGACAGACAAAATAAATTAATTTTTTAGCAGTGTACTATGCGGCAGAATATACCGCATTGCAAGAACAGAATTTGAACAAAAAGACTTAACTTTGCAGCAGACGTTGCAAGTTTTTATAGTCCTCATTGAAGATTGGATCTTCTTCACGCAGGCTTTGTACTTTTTCACAGGCATGCATCACAGTACTGTGGTCACGGTTACCAAAAGCCATACCAATTTCAGGGAAACTATCCCCTGTCAGCTCACGTGCTAGCCCCATAGCCAACTGACGTGGACGTGCATAAATACGTGTACGTTTTGGGCCAACCAATTCTTTGAGTGGAATACGGAAATATTCACTCACCACACGCTGAATATTTTCAGTACTAATAGTACGTGCACGAATCGCCAACACATCTTTTAATGATTCACGCACCACATCAAGGTCGATTGGAGTGCCTTTAAAACGAGAAATGGCTACGACTTTATTCAGCGCACCTTCTAGTTCACGGACATTGGCAACCACCTGTTGAGCAATAAACAGCGCACAATTACGTGGAAGTTCCACGCCATTGCTTTCCGCTTTTTTCAGTAAAATTTCAATACGGGTTTCAATATCAGGCGGTTCAACACCCACCGATAAGCCCCACGAAAAACGTGAAACCAACCGTGGATCCAACTCAGTCAGTTCTTTTGGATAACGATCCGAAGTTAAAATGATTTGCTTAGATTCATCTAATAACGCGTTGAAGGTATAGAAAAACTCAACCAAGCTGGCCTCTTTACCCGCTAACAAATGAATATCATCCACCAATAACAAATCTAACGAACGACAATTTTTCTTGAATTCTTCGACCTTACCTTGCTGTAGAGAGCTCACAAAGTCTTGTACAAAACTTTCAGCCGTCATGTACATCACACGTGCATTCGGCTTCGCTTGTAATAATGCATTACCTACGGCTTGCATTAAATGGGTTTTACCTAAACCAGTCGGTCCATATAAAAATAACGGGTTATGCTGTGAAGCACCGGGCTGCGTCAAAACTTTACGACAGGTTTCTGCCGCCATCTGATTGGAACGGCCTTCAACAAACAAGGAAAAGGTAAATAATGGGTTAAGCTGACGCTTACGGTTATTTTTTGAAGACGTCTCTTCTTTTTCTTTTTTTAGACGATTCGGTGCAGACACATGCGGCGTTGACTCTAATGCTGCGGTGGTTGTTGCAGGTTGTTCAGCTGCAGATAAAATTGCACCAGGCCGTGAATCAACCAAAATCTCGACTTTACGTACCCGACCTTCAGACAACTGTTCCGCTAAAATAGAGATCAGTTCTAAATGGTGTTCTTGAATATAGCGTGTCCAATACGGATTCGGTGCATAGAGTTTTAGACTATCACCTGCATCTTCTGCCACTAGTGGGCGTATCCACATTGTATAGACATTTCCTGAAAGCTCTTGTCGCAAGCGAGTTAAGCAGTCTGTCCAAAGCATGTGAAACCCCTATTTCAGTCCATTGTACGAAAAAAATAATTCAACCCCGCCTAAGCGGGCAGCCATTCTAACCATCTTATCCACATCTGTCATGAACAAATCAGTCGAAATCGATCAAAAAAACGCAAATTGAGTTTAAATTTAAATTTAAATCACGTGTGGATAAGTTTATCCGCAAGCTGTGGATAAATTGTAGCACAAAGTTATCCACAAACTATCAAAATTATAAAAACATCTTTATCCACAGTGTAATTATTTGTTTTTTAAATCTAAAAATGCGTTTTCCACAGAAAATATCAACACTAATAGTAATAAATTTAAATTTTAAAATTTGAATTTATTTATAAGATCGACCCATTCTGGGGATAACTTGATGGTTGGTTTAAATTCAAATTTAAATTCATAAAAACCAATTCACAAATTTGAGATTGTGGATAAATCTGTGAGTAAACTTGAAGATAACTTAAATAATTAATATATACAATGATTTAGTTTGTGAATATTTTAATTTAAAACTTTCTGACTGATTTCTAATCCTTATATTATCTTGATATATCACAGCCTAGATTTTGAAAGAAAGCGTGTTTTTCATTGACAGCTCAAGCAATGAGCACTAAAATCGCGAACCTTTACTGAAAGATCATTTTTGGAGTTTCGATATGAAACGTACTTTCCAACCTTCTGAGTTGAAACGTAAACGCGTTCATGGTTTCCGTGCTCGCATGGCTACTAAAGCTGGCCGTCAAGTATTAGCGCGTCGTCGTGCAAAAGGTCGTCACAGCTTAACTGTTTAATTTCAGTTAAGACTGTCAAGACTTGGGTGTTATGACAACACTTTACGGCTTTAGCACAGATGTGCGAATACACTGTGCTGCCGATTATAAAAGTGTGTTCGATGGTGCGCTTTTTAAAGTGCATCAACCCCATTTCTTATTTCTAGCAAAAATCTCCGAACAGCCGAATAGCCGTTTGGGTATTGTTGTTGCTAAGAAAAAAGTGCGCCGCGCACATGAAAGAAATCGAGTAAAACGACTTGCACGCGAAAGTTTTCGCCTGCATCAACAGCAGTCTAATGTATTAGATATTGTCGTTATGCCAAAAATGGGCATAGAGGCGGTACCGAATGCAGAGTTGCATCAGCAATTACAATTTGCTTGGCAAAAATTGCAGCGCCTTGCAAATAAGCATAAAAAAATAGCTACCTCCCCACAAGCGTAGAGATGACCAATGGTTCGTTTACTGCATTGGCTCATTCGTTTCTATCAGATTGCGATTAGTCCTTTATTGGGACCACGCTGTCGTTATATTCCAACATGTTCTCAATATTCTTTGGAAGCAGTCCATCAACATGGTGCTGTACGTGGAGTGTGTCTAGCTGTTCAGCGTATTTGCCGTTGTCATCCTTGGGGCGGTTCAGGCTATGATCCTGTTCCATCAAAAGCAATTCGTTTTATTTCATTTCAGCAAATAGATTCTCAAACGCGTCACGTTGCTGTACCCTTTCGTGAACGTTTATTGAACCAAAATCACTCTAACCACTTGGGGTAATACCTATGCAACAATGGGCCAGGATTGCAATTCTAGGGGCCATGTTTGTTGTCGCATATTTGCTCATTTTGGCTTGGCAGAAAGATTATGGACATGCGGAACAAAAACCTCAGCAAAATGCTGCGGTGGTAACGCATGAAGTATCTGCCGATTTGCCAAATGGCCAGACAGCTACGGCTGCTACTGATGTGCCGCAAGCAAATAATGCTGCTACACAACAAACAACAGATGCCACTGCACCTGTTAGTCAACAGTTAATTTCAGTACAAACTGACCTTTACCATCTTTGGATTAATCCAAAGGGTGGCGATATTGTTCGTATTGAATTACTCAATCATGACAAAAATAAAGACAGCGACGAACCGTTTGTAATGCTTGAAAGCGATGCAAAACGTACTTATGTTGCTCAGTCTGGCTTAATTGGTCTTAATGGCCCTGACAGCAATCCGAAAGGACGTCCAACCTATGAGATTGAAAAATCTTCATATACGTTAAATGACGCAAAAGCTGTGAAGGGTAAAGATGGCCAAACAGCAAAAGTTTTGTCAGTACCAATGGTTTATAAAACAGCAGATGGTGTAGAGGTTATTAAAACCTTTAACTTCACTGAAGGTGAATACCCTGTTGTCGTGAATCATAAAATCGTGAACCGCAGTGCTCAGAACTGGCAAGGTCAGATGTTTGGTCAGCTTAAACGCGACAACTCTGAAGATCCAGGTAAATCTGATCAAGGTATTTTCACTTTAGGTACATTCCTTGGTGGTGCATGGGGTACGCCTGAAGAACATTACAACAAACTTAAATTTGCCAACTTCAATGAAGAAAAATTGAATGTTGAAGCAACTGGCGGTTGGGTTGCAATGGTTCAGCATTACTTCGTGAGTGCGTGGATTCCTGGACAGATCAAATTAACGCAAGCCAATGGTCAACCGTATGCTGCGAAACTTGAGTCACGTAAATCTACTGATGATATGAACATCATTCAGTTCACATCGCCTGCAATTAATGTTCCTGCAGGAACTGTGGCAGAAGTAGATGCAACGTTCTATTCAGGTCCAAAAATCCAATCTGAATTAAAAGAATTGGCGGTTGGTTTAAACCAAACTGTAGACTACGGTTGGTTATGGCCAATTGCGAAATTATTGTTCGTCGGTCTTGAGTTTTTCCACGGTTTAGTGGGTAACTGGGGTTGGTCAATTATTCTATTGACGATTCTGGTGAAACTGATCTTGTGGCCTTTGTCATCGAAGAGCTACCGCTCTATGGCGAAAATGCGTGTGATTGCACCTGAAATGCAACGCATGAAAGAAGAGTTCGGTGAAGACCGTATGCGCTTCTCGCAAGAAATGATGGCATTGTATAAACGTGAACAAGTAAACCCACTGTCAGGTTGCTTGCCTTTATTGCTCCAAATGCCGATCTTCCTAGCTTTGTACTGGGTGTTGATGGAGTCCGTTGAACTACGTCATGCGCCGTGGTTAGGTTGGATTCAAGATTTATCTGCGATGGATCCATGGTTTATTTTGCCGCTATTAATGGGCTTAACCATGTTTATTCAGCAAAGTTTGAACCCACAACCGGCTGATCCAATGCAGGCGAAAGTCTTCAAAATCATGCCAGTGATTTTTACGGTATTTATGTTGTTCTTCCCTGCGGGCCTTGTGCTTTACTGGATCTGTAACAACAGTATTACTATTCTTCAACAAGGTTTGATTAACAAATCTGTTGAAAAAGACCGTTTAAAACGTGAAGCAGCTGACTCAGCAAACTAAGCATTGCTGATGGGCTGAATAAATCCGCTTAAGATGGTAATCTTAGGCGGATTTTTCTTTATCTGTCGTTTGAAAATTTTTAGGTAAATTTTATGTTAAACCGAACCACCATCGCAGCAATTGCCACACCGCCGGGTCGTGGTGGTGTCGGCGTGATTCGCCTGTCTGGTCCCAAATCTTATGCCATTGCAGAAGCATTAACGCAGCAATCCTTACCACAAGCACGTTTTGCTGGTTTCCGTAAGTTTTATGATGCATCGAATGAAATCATGGATGAAGGTTTGGTGATTTGCTTTCCAAATCCGCACTCTTTTACGGGTGAGGATGTGGTGGAGCTTCAAGGTCATGGCGGCCCCGTTATTCAAAATGCATTATTGGCACGGTTACTTGAATTGGGTGCTATTGCTGCGAAAGCGGGCGAATTTTCAATGCGCGCCTTTGAAAATGGCAAAATGGACTTGGTGCAAGCCGAGGCGATTGCCGACCTGATTGATGCCACCTCACAAGCTGCTGCGCGTTCTGCGGTACGTTCATTACAAGGTGCCTTTTCGAGCAAGGTCAATACGGTGTTAGAAAAACTTATCCATTTGCGTTTGCATGTGGAAGCAGCGATTGATTTTCCTGAAGAAGAAATCGACTTTTTGGCGGATGGTAAGATTTTGGGCTTATTGGATGAAGTGGCAAGCTCGGTCCATGCTGTGCAGCAATCTGCCCGTCAAGGTCAGTTACTGCGTGAAGGTCTACAAGTGGTGATTGCCGGTAAACCCAATGCAGGTAAGTCATCGCTACTCAATGCTTTAGCGGGTGTTGAACGTGCGATTGTGACGGATATTGCGGGTACGACACGTGATGTTTTACATGAAAAAATCAGCCTCAATGGTTTGCCGATTACCTTGACCGATACCGCAGGTTTACGTGAAACCGGTGATATCGTCGAAAAAGAAGGGATTCGCCGCGCAATTAAAGAAATTGAGCAAGCTGACTTGTTACTTTTGGTCTATGACTTAAGTCAGGGCGAAGATCCACTGCTATTGGCTCAAGCGTACTTTGCCGATCATATCGAACCGAAGCGTTTGATGTTGATTGGTAATAAATGCGATTTGACGGGATCTACCGCGGAAATTACCGATTTAAACGGTTTTCGACATATTCGCGTGTCGGCTAAACAAGAAACTGGCGTTCAAGCGCTTATTGATGCGATTACAGCGCATGCAGGTTTTCAACCAGAGGAAGATACCTTTATTGCTCGAACACGCCATTTAGACGCAATGAAGCGCACTCAGCGCTATCTTGCAGAAGCACGTGAGCAGTTGGTGGTTTATCATGCGGGTGAGTTGGTGGCTGAGTCGCTACGTTTGGCGCAAAATGCCTTAGGTGAAATTACCGGCGATTTCAGTGCGGATGATCTACTCGGGAAGATTTTTGGATCGTTCTGTATTGGAAAGTAATAAAACGATTGAGCTCCTCGTTTCATCCATTGAAATATCCATCCAAAGCACGATGTTCGAAAACATCGTGTTTTTTTTTGCATCTCTTTAGCCTAGGTTTGAGCCAAAAATGATTTTAAAGATCGATCTCAGCACATCTTTCATTTTCATCCCATAAAAAGGATTGATTGCTGCTCTTTTTGATGCGGCTTCAACTTTGACTTTGAGTGTTGCATAGTCTGGAAATTGTTGCTGTTGCGAGGATTTTTCCACCGCTGACAAAATATCAATTAAAAAAGCACGATTGATTTTTGAACTTAATGGAATGGATTGATACCACTCTTTTTCAAAGCGACGATCTAAAAAGATATCGGGAATTTCGGGGCTAGTGGCATAAAACATGGCTTTGGTGCGCATACATTTACTGCATTGACCACAATTTTTTGGTCGAGCCCTATAGTCCACACAAATCGACAGGGTTTGTAAATCTAAGTCAGATTGGCTTAAAAATGCGGTTTTTTGTGATCGCGTGACATCATCGTCGAGGGTGATTAAGACCCCAGATCGGTTCTTCATCAATCGGTTGGATGCCGTATTTGAGCCATAGGGATGAACGAATAATTGTTGATCTAAACGGTAATCGGCTGAAATTCGATATTGCTGGTAATGTTCAAAAATCGAAGCGCAGGAAAACAGCGAAAAGATATGTGTGACATGCGAACCTTTAGGGTTACAGCCATATTTACTGTACAGCGTGTAAGCATCGGTTTTTACCACGCGACTTTGCTTAAAAACTTGGCTTCTAAAGTCATGGGTCTGATCCATTAAGGCCTGAAATTTTTCATGGTCATCAAATTTATAATCCATTCCATGCACAGTGAGACAATCAGAGTCTTGCCCATTTTCAAGAAAAGCTTTGTATGTACTATATGTGGAGTCAATTCCACCGCTAAAAAAGCTTAAATTTTGAGTGGTTTGGTTTGCCGGTGGTGTTTGGATAATCGATGCAGCACTGAGCATGACTGGTTGATATAAATCAGGTAACCAAGCGGTCCAGACCGTTGAAACCTCCCGTGCGGAGTGGAGGGTTTGTATTGAAATAGGTCCTTCTACATGCAGCGGGATGCCAAGGCGCATGGCAATGGGTAAAAAGCCCCAAACGATAAAATCATAGGTTTCTAATTGCGGTAAGGATTCAAACGGTAAAATATAGTGAATATTCCCGTATTCGCTGCTGGCGATGATTTGATTTTCCGCAGTGTTAATTTGACATTGAATTTTTAGCATTTTTTAAATTTTTGAATCACATCAGACAAGATCTTAATTTAATTTGATTGATTTTTATAGGGTTTCTTAATTGTTTTTGGGTTTAAGAAGCACCCCATACAAGATGCTTCTTGAATAAGTTTAGTGGTTAATTGGTGTTCAGACTACGGTGCCAAAGCAATAAGCCGATACACAATAAACCTACACCCATACAAAAACCTAAAACACCGACGATCAAGCCAAAATGATCAGATAAATAGCCGGCTGCAATAATTGGAATAATGGTTCCTAAATATCCGATAAACAAATAGGTCGAGATCACCGCAGCACGGTTTTGATTGTTGGTCATTTGATGAACTAAGCCAAATGCGCCTAAAAGCCCTAGACCATGCCCTACACCGACTAAAATATCGCTAATAAAAAACAATGCACTCCAGTGTTGGGTCATACATAGCGCAAGGAGCGCATAGCTCAGTATTAACACTATTAAGCCGGCATTGACACATTTTGCAGAAGGAATCGATTTCGCCATAAATTGCACGACAGCGGAAACCAGCAAGATACTTGCAATGGCACTACCACTGACCAAAGGGCCATGCCATGGGATCGCATCTTTGACGAAAGAGGGTGCGAGTGATGCAAATAAGCTAAAAGAACCAAAGGCACAAAAGGCAGTCAGTCCAGCGATATAAAATCGTGAATGATCACGCTTTTCAGGCAATTCCAAATGTGGTGCCACTGAAAAAGGCTGTGGCTCAAAATTCGGTGTGCGAATAAAAAATAACCCTATTAAACACGCCAACCCCCCAAAGATCACAGGGATATAAGGGGTGACTAAAGGCTGTTCCGAAAATTGGGCAATCACTCCACCAATAAATGGGCCAAGACCAAAACCAATCACGGTAATGATTGAACTCAACTGTGGAGCATTATTTTTATGCGGTTCAGGAATGGTATAGACCAAACCAAGCATGGCTGAGGTGCTGATTAAACCCGAGGCAATCCCGATAATAAAGCGCCCGATAGATAACCACAGCGCATTACTGGCAAACACCGACAAGCTTAAACCTAAGATGATGCACGCCATACCGATTTGCAGGGTTCTTAAAAAACCAAAACTGTTACTGGTACGACCTAAAAACAGCAAGGTCGCTAGGCAACCAAACATGTAGGCAACAAAGATATAGGTGATATGACTCGGCAGCAGTCCCCAAAGTTGCTGATAAATGGGATACAGAGGACTAGCTAGCGCTGTACCAATAGTGCCCATACAGAGTGCAAGGCTCACCATAATAAACGGTCGCCAAGAGGGAGATGTGGTCATTTTAAAGTCGCAGAGGTACAGCCCATAGGGTCAATATTGTGCTGCATGAGAAAGAAGGAAATATGGGCTCAGTTTAATGCCGATTGTTTTCCATGGTCAAATCGCAGTTGTAACTTTATCCATAGCGTTTAAGCAGTTTTACAAAATCTTCCAGTTCTACTTCATTGATTTCAACATCTTGAGGCAATACATGATGGCGTAAATGTGCTTCGATTAATTCATTCATTAATCCATTTACAGCACCTTTGATGGCCGCAACCTGTTGTAAAACCTCGATACACCCTGCTTCGGGTTGCTGTAAAGCCAGTTCAACTGCTTTGACCTGACCTTGTAGACGTTTAACCCGATTTAAAATCTTTTTGTCCTGATGTAAATGACTCAACACTTTCTCCCGAAAATAAATATACTATGGGGGAGTATATTTAAGCATAGAACCTAATGAAAACTTCCCCATCCATCCGAATTCATCATCATCAATTTGATGAAGGTAATCCACTCGCACAAAAACGGATCTTAATTGCCACCATTTTAACGGCAGTCATGATGTTGTTAGAAGTCATTGGCGGATGGATTTTTAATTCGATGGCATTATTGGCAGATGGCTGGCATATGAGTTCACATATGTTGGCATTAGGCTTGGCTTATTTTGCCTATCGTGCGGCACGCCACTATGCCCAAGACGCTCGTTTTAGCTTTGGGACTTGGAAAATTGAAATTTTAGCGGGCTATAGCAGCGCGATATTATTGATGGTCGTTGCTGCATTTATGGCCTTTCATTCGGTGGAACGCTTATTCAACCCGGTCCAAATTCATTATAACGAAGCAATCCCTATTGCGATTTTAGGTCTGGTGGTGAATTTAATCTGTGCTTGGTTATTGCATGATGACCATCACCATCACCATCACCATCACCATCACCATCACCATCACCAGCATAGCCATGAGGAGCAGCATGATCATCATCACGATCTCAATCAGAAAGCAGCCTTCATGCATGTGGTTGCAGATGCGGTGACTTCGGTGTTGGCGATTGTGGCTTTATTTGCTGGAAAATGGATGGGCTGGGGATTTTTAGATGCGCTATTGGGGATTGTTGGTGCGGTACTTGTTGGTAAGTGGGCCATTGGGCTGATGAAAGAAACAGGACAAACATTACTGGACGCAGAAATGGATCATCCTGTCGTTGATGAGATTCGAGAGGTTTTAATGCAATTGCCTGTCGACGTCGATGTAACCGATTTACATGTGTGGAAAGTGGGTAAAGGTCAGTTTTCATGTATTGTAGCTTTAGAAACAAGTCAGGCATTGAGTGCAGATGAAGTGCGCCAAGCGCTGTCGATTCATGAAGAAATTGTACATGTGTCTGTTGAAATTAATTCACCTGATGCAGCTTAATATGTTCCACGTGAAACGGCATGTAGCTATTGCGTAATGAACTGAAAAAAGCCCAAGACTTTCACACGTTAGGGCTTAGAATGCTCAATCAATTAAATGTTGAAGTTCGGTCTATGTTGAAAAAAATATGTGCGTTGGCGTTGAGTACCACCCTTTCGACTTTTGCTTTGGCAGATGCGGCACACGTTCAAAAGCTCTTGGCAGAAAAGCACCCCAGTTTAAAAATTGAAAATATTCAAAGTACCGAAATGCCGGGCATATATAGCGGCTTTGTTGAAGATCAAGTTTTGTATTTGAGTGAAAATGCGGATTATGTGATCGCAGGTTCTATGATCCGTTTAAAAGATCAAAAAAATCTGACCAAACAATTGATCCTCAGTCAGCAAAAAACTGAGTGGAATAAACTCCCATTACAAGATGCGATTAAAACAGTCAGGGGGAATGGGAAGCGCCAAATCGCGATCTTTTCTGACCCAAATTGCCCATATTGTAAGAAGCTTGAAGTAGAGCTGGCAAAACTCAATGATGTGACCATTTATACTTTTGTCACAGCGATAAAACCACAGTCGTTGGCGCCATCGAAGCAGATTTTTTGTGAGTCAAACCCTGCTATGGCCTGGAATAATTTAATTAATAAGGGAATTCAACCGAAGTCAGCGAAAAGCTGTGCAAACCCGATTGAGCGAAATTTAAAATTAGCAAAAAGCTTAAAATTAAATGGTACACCGGGAATTGTGTTTGCTAATGGTTCGATTTTAACAGGTGCATACCCGACTGCTGAATTAGAATCGATGTTAAAAGAGATTAAATAATTTCAAGCTGTACGATGAATAAAGTACAATTAAAAAAATACCCGTCTAGAGGCGGGTATTTTAATGGCGTTATAAAAAAACTAGACACGGGTTTTTTTCGTAACGAGATTATAGATAAACAACACGATAATCGCACCAATGACGGAAGCGATAAATCCTGCAGCAGAATTTTCTCCATACAGACCTAATAAACGTCCGCCATAGGTCGCAAGTAAGGAACCTGCTATCCCGAGAATGGTGGTCATGATGAAACCGGCTTTGTCATCTCCAGGATGGATCGCACGTGCAATTAAACCAGCAATAAAACCAACAACAATCGCAACAATGAGTGACCACATAGTAACTCTCCTTTTGTTATCATGTATTTGTTTTTTACGACATGTTCAATCTTTATCTTTAATCAAAACTAAGCTGAGCTACAGCCTAAACATGCAAAAAACTGTTGTTTTTTTGTTCTGAAATAGCCAGAAAAGTAAAAAAAAAGTGGCCTTAGGCCACTCTTAAGTATCTGATCTTGCTTAGAGACCAATTTCGCCAATAAATGGAATGTGACGATATTTTTGATCATAGTCCAGACCATAACCTACGATAAATTTATCTTCGACTTCAAAACCTAAAAATTTCACTTCGAGTTCAATCTCACGACGTGAAGGCTTGCTAACCAAAGTACAAAGCTCGATTGAATTTGGATTGCGCGTCTGTAAAATTTCTAAAACTTTGCTTAAGGTATTTCCTGAATCGATAATATCTTCAACCACCAAGACATCTTTATCTTTAATGTCGCCGTCTAAGTCTTTTAAGATTTTTACATCACGAGTAGATACGGTCCCACCGCCATAACTTGAAACGGTCATGAAGTCGAGTTCATGCGGTTTTGAAATTGCGCGGCAAAGGTCAGCCATAAAAATAACAGAACCGCGTAAAAGACCGATTAACACCAACTCTTTGTCGCTGTTAGCATAGTGTGCATCAATTTTTGCGCCAAGCTCTTTCACTTTAGCTTGAATTTCTTCAGTGGAAATCAGTACGCTCATTTGAACAGACATGGGTAGATACCTAAAAAAGCAAATCAAAAAATAAAAAAGGTGTTGACTTGCAACACCTCTAAAGATGAACCAATTTTAATACATCTGGCTCGCAGATGCATCTTTTTTGCCGTTGAAAATGTAATCAGTTTTTCTTGGAAGTGCTGTCACGCTTGAGTAAGCACAGACAAGCGAGGGCAATCAGTCCAATTTTCAACGCTGTTTTTCGTCTCGGTCGAGCCGTTTTATGCTTTGACATACGCACATTGTCCAAACACATAGGTGGCATGGATATTACGATCATCACCCATCAGCATCAGAGCAAATAAAGCATCTTCCAGATTTTTGGCACGTTGTTGACGTAGGGCTTGTAAAGCCGTGGCATTTAAATCGAGCACCACAAAATCTGCTTCTTTGCCCAAATCAAAGTTTCCAAGTTTGTCCTCTAGATCTAAGGCTTTTGCCCCCCTAAAGTGGCATGGTACATCGCTTCAAATGCGGACAGTTTATCGCCTTGAAGTTGTTGAACTTTGTAGGCTTCATTGATGGTTTGTAGTTGGTTAAATGAAGTACCTGCACCAATGTCTGTACCTAAGCCGACTTTCACCTGTTTTTCCCATGTTTTCATTAATGGAAATAAACCACTGCCTAAGAACAAGTTCGAGGTTGGACAAAACGCAATGGCAGAGTTGGTCTGATGCATACACTCCCACTCGGCATCTTCCAAATGCACGCAGTGCGCAAACACGGAACGTGATCCGGTCAGACCATAATGATGATAAACGTCTAAATAGCCGTTTTGCTCAGGGAATAATGATTTGACCCACGCTATTTCATTTTTATTTTCACTCAAATGTGTATGCACATAAACATCAGGATACTCGGCTTTTAGCTCCCCTGCCCGTGCCAATTGTTCAGGCGTTGAGGTTGGGGCAAAGCGAGGCGTGATGGCATACAGGTTACGGCCCTTGCCATGCCACTTTTCGATGAGTGCTTTGGAGTCGTTGTAGCCACTCTCAGCTGTGTCACATAATGCTTCAGGGGCATGTCGATCCATCATGACCTTACCGGCAATTAAGCGCATCTGATGCTGTTCTGCAGCTTTAAATAAAGCATCGACCGATTGTGGATGAACGGTACAAAAAACAAGAGCTGTTGTGGTTCCGTTTTTGAGTAACTCGTTTACAAAGAACTGTGCAATTTGCTCTGCATAAGCCGGATCTTCAAATTGGATTTCGGTTGGGAAGGTATAAGTATCAAGCCATTCCAGTAGCTGTTCACCATAAGCCCCCATCATTTCCGTTTGTGGATAATGAATATGAGTATCGATGAAACCCGGAACAATCAATTGATCAGGATAATGCTGTACTTCAACCTGATCTGGGAGATGGTGTTGGCCCTCAGACCATGGACCGAACCATTGAATTTTTCCGGCTTGCGTAATTAGCAAACCATCTTCGAAATAGCGCACTTGGTCGTGAATTTCACGTGCTTGGGCAACTGTATTCTGAATATCTAGAAAGCGACCACGGATCGCTGTAGATGCGATAACAGAAGACATGACATACCTGCAGTTTAGAATTTTTTCGGTTGATTGTAGCCCAATTTGGTTCAAAATACCGTTAGAGTAATTGTGAAAATGTGTTCTAAAAAATAGAACACCTGTTTATAAGTGATTCTGTTTTTTTGTTCATTGTATTTGATTTGAATAATACAAAAGCATTGAGCTGTATACATTACATCGATGAATGAATAAAGACCATGAGTCGCAACGCTTGCTATATTGATCTCAAGAGCGCCCTTTAAAAAACGATAATGAACCCTTTAGTGAACATGAGCTATTCAGACCAATTAAAGCATAACCTGCTTCAGCATCAAGGCATCATGCAGATTTTACATGCCCTGTATGCCATAGATACACAGGCTTATTTGGCCGCAGGCGTGGTTCGTAATTTGATTTGGTCACAGCGACATCAACAACTCTATGTACTGGAAGGCACAGAAGTCGATGTGATTTATTATGCGGAACATGATGATGGAACACAGGGTCACAAGATCCAAAAACAGATGCAGTTGAATTTTCCTCACATTCATTGGGATGTTACCAACCAAGCGACAGTACACCAGTGGTATCGCTTGGAAAATGGTGAGCCGATACAGGCGCTCAAGTCGATTGAGCATGCCCTATCGTTGTGGCCAGAAACTGCTACTGCCATCGCTGTTAAATTGGATGATCAACAACAAATACAGCTGATTGCTCCTTTGGGCTTAGATGATTTATTTGAATTAAATGTCCGCTGGAACCCACGTTTAGTCAGTCAGGCGACTTTTTTGCAGCGTGTGCAGCAAAAACAATTTTTACACCGCTGGCCGAAACTCAAACTCTTGATGACGCCTGAAGCTTAGCTCATGGCTTTGCTACAGAATAAAAAAAGCCTTCTCGAAAGAAGGCTTTTAATCATCTAAGTGTTTTAAAGCATGGTTTCATGGTACTTCTTGCTGTGTCGGATCGATAACCACGCGGTGATGGTTAAGGTCACCACAATAAAGCCGAGTGAAATCCAAATTGGCATGTGGAACACATCGAGCAACAGCATCTTAGCGCCAATAAATACCAGGATAATGCCCAGACCATATGGTAAGTAATGCATTTTCGATGCAGCACCGGATAAGAGGAAGAACATAGCACGTAGACCTAAAATCGCCATTAAGTTTGCAGTCAGTACAATGAATGGGTCAGAGGTAACTGCAAAGATTGCTGGGATTGAGTCAACCGCAAAAATTACGTCCGATGCTTCAACCAAGATCAACACTAAAAAGAGCGGCGTTGCCCACAAGACACCATTTTGACGAACGAAGAATTTATCTTCATGTATTTGAGGAGTAATACGCATGTGTTTACGTAGCCACTTCAAAATCGCCATATCTTCGATATCTTTATCTTCTTCGTCTTGGCCTTTAAGGAATTTAAAGCCGGTATACACTAGGAATGCGCCGAAGATGTACAGTACCCAAGAGAATTCTTGAACGAACCATGCCCCAATAAAAATAAAGATGGTACGCAGTACAATTGCACCAAGGACACCGTAGAGCAACAGTTTACGTTGCAAAGCCGGTGGAATGGCAAAGGCAGCAAAGATCATGAGCCAGACAAAAACGTTATCAATTGCGAGTGATTTTTCGAGCAGATAACCAGCGAAATATTCCATGACTTTGGTGTTTGCAACAGCGACACCAGCGGTTTGCTGTAAGTAGAGCCACAATGCACCACCGAATAAGGTAGCCACAGAGACCCATGCAATACTCCAATAGGCAGCGGTTTTGACTTTGATTTCTTGGCCTTTGTTATTTTTAAAGCCTAAAAAGTCGATGAGTAGCATGATGGTGACTAAACCGAAAAATGCCAGATATAGCCATAAAGAGCCAATCGTTTCCATGTGTATTCTCCACATCTAACAACCAGCCATAAAAAAAACTCGACCAGTTGCCAGACGAAATAAAACGCCTGAGGCAACATGATCAAGGTCTTGCCTACATCGTACTGTAATGATTTTCAGCAGCGATGCTCAGATACCGACTTTTTGCAAAGTGTAATGACGATATTCTGACACGTAAAACAAGGTTTACGTTTGGAGGAGGCTACTCCCCTTGTTCAAATTTTGTTTTGGACACTGTCCAAATATGCGGCAAAGCATGACAGTTTTTAGTTCAAAGTGCAATCAGCAATTTACGAATTCATTTAATGTGCCACAGGAGGGTTAAAATCACCACGGTGTACCAACGCTAAGGCTAAAAGTGTGCCGATCACCGCGATGATTCCTCCGATCACGCCAATATAACTCAAACCGAAATGTACACTGACCATGCCGCCCAAGAGTGCGCCACCGCCAATGCCGACATTATAAAGTCCTGAATAGATAGCCATGGCGACATCGGTGGCGTCGGATGCGAGATGTAGTGTCTTTGACTGTAATGCGAGACTAAATCCAATGATACTCATGCCCCATAGTAGGCACACGGCACTCACACCTGCAAAACTCAAAGAAACAGGCAGCAACAGCAGCATGGATAAAGCCAGTGTGGCCGTACTCAAAGGAATCGCAACTTTAGGATATTTCCCACCAAATTTTCCAAAGAGATAAGAACCTAGAAAGCCTGCTGCACCAAAAATTAATAACAAGGCTGTGGTTTGCATGGAGCTGAACGCAGCAATGTTAAGTGAAAACGGCTCGATATAGCTATATGCAGTAAATTGCGCACTAATCACGATAATGGTTAATACAAACACCATCATTAAGCTCGGACGGCGAATAAACTGTTTTAGGCTGCTCAGCGAACCTGAGTTTAAACTCGGTAATATCGGCAGTGTTTTGGCTAAAATCAGGCAAACGATACTGGCGCCAATGCCAATCAGAGCAAAGGTATTTCGCCAACCATAGGCTTCTCCGACCATACGCCCAAACGGAATACCGAGAACCATCGCCAAAGCTGTGCCTGTGGCCAAAAGCCCCAAGGCTTGAAATTCTTTGCCTTTCGGTGCAACACGAACTGCCAGCGACGCAGTAATTGACCAAAAAAGTGCATGCGAAAAAGCAATGCCAATTCGACTGAGCAATAAAGTATTAAAGCTCCATGCGAAATACGACAGAACATGGCTGATAATAAACACCATAAATAAGCAAATCAGGAGTGATCGACGTTCAATATTTTTGGTCAATAACATGATCGGCAAAGAAATCGGCGCAACCACCCATGCATACAGCGTAATCATGATGCCGACATCGGTCGCGGCTAAGCTAAATGTTTTGCCAATATCGCTGAGCAACGCGACAGGTACAAATTCAGTGGTATTAAAAATAAATGCTGCGAAAGCCAAAGCAATCACAGCCGTCCAAGAGCCAGAAGAAGCCGTTTCGGAGGGAGAGGCAGACATGAGTGTCTTCAAATAAATAAAGTGGCTTATTTTACTATGCTCTATACACAAGCAGGAACCGATTTAAGCCCTGTGCATGCGGTTTAAATTAATACAAAAACAACAGAGTTGACCTGCATTACATGCCAATTTATAAAAAAATGGAGGAAATTAAGATGTTTGTGCAACAAGATGATGATCAAAAAAAAGGGGCTTTTTTTGTTGAGCAAGATGGGGAACGTTTGGCAGAGATGACTTACTCATGGGCAGGCGATGATAAATTTATTATTGATCATACCGATGTCAGTGACAGCTTGCGAGGACAAGGTGTTGGACGACATCTCCTCGATGCAGCAGTGAATTTTGCTCGGGAAAAGAACGTGAAAATTATTCCACTCTGCCCTTTTGCAAAATCTGTATTTGATAAAGATGAATCGATTCGTGATGTTCTACGCTAATACGCTAAATTGTATAGCGTGATGTAGATTAATCATTTGGATAAATAAAAACAGCCTGATGGTATAGCGATCAGGCTGTTTTTATTTGAAATCTAGCTGTGAAATTGAATTAATATCGTGATTTATACAGCGATACAACCAAACATGTTGCAATAATCAGCAATACAAAAATGGCGACGAGATAAAGGTCCATAATAAAAATATCCGGCAATTGTGATTTAATTGTTTTTTAATTAATGTGAAAGGTGTACAAGTTTATTATCACCTACAGTTGAATATAGGTCGTTTAAGTTCTGTACCAATCACTTTCTCGTTTGTTACACGGTGTATTTTTTCATAAAAAGGAAGAAAAAACAGTGACTATACAACATCAAGATAACGGTCAAAAAGGTGAATTTTTTCAGTTAAATGCTGAGGGTGAACGGCTCGCAGAAATGAGTTATCTATGGCGTGATGAACATACCATTGTGGCAAATCACACGTGGGTAGATGATTCATTGCGTGGGCAAGGTATGGCTCGAGTGTTATTGGATCATTTGGTGGAATTCGCTCGTGATAAACGCTTAAAGATTATTCCAACTTGTTCTTATGTTGATGTGATGTTTCGTAGAGATAAAACCCTTGCCGATGTTCAAGCCTAAAAAAGCCCGCCATGCGGGCTTTTCTATCATTATGAATTTTTTAAAAAATTTAAAAGCTAAGTTGTATTTAATTGAGCTTTAATTTTAACAGCGTTGAAGGTGCTTTGAAAAGATTTGGCCAAAACTGCAATAAGATCGAGCAGCTTGATATCCCTAAAAATAAGCTTAAACACATGATATTTAATAATGCAAAGTCATTCAGTACAAAATAAATACTGCCAATAGTCATCATCATTAGTAAATAAATGAGATAGTGAGGAATCGCAGTACGCAGTGTTATTCCTAAAATAAATGAGCAAATAACGACATTAAAAAAATCTGAAACGCCAAAATTATTCAGTATGATCAAAGCAGCAAAATATACACAAGTGATCGATAAAAAAATGAGTAAATTTTTAAGCATGGTCGGCCTCTTTATTCATCTTCAAATGGAAATAATTTCATTGTTTTAATATGTATAAGTTTAAAAAAATGAAGGTGATATCGGTATACGTGATCTTGGTTTTCTGTTGTAAGTTAAAAAGCACATTTGATTAAAAAATATACAAATATTTACTCATCCTGTAGAAATTTCTACGTTAAAATCGTGCAAATACTTTAAGAATAAACACAATGATACAACTCTGTTATGCCAGTACACGTGTAGAACAACAATTTGATTTAATACAAGATTTAAGTGATATTTTGGTGAGAGCCCGCAGCTTCAATACCGAACAGCGTATTTTTGGCGTGCTGTACTATGCCGAAGGCCGGTTCTTCCAATGCTTGCAAGGTGAGCAAGCGGCTCTCGAACAGCTTTTTCAGCATATTGCGAAAGATACTCGCCATCGGGATATTGTGCGTTATCCTGATCAAAATATTGATCAAATCGATTTTTCAAAATGGTCGATGAAATATGTCAACCGACATAGTGAAATTGCTAGTTTGTTTCAGCGCTTTGGACATTCAAGCTTTCAACCCGACGTGCTCAATCTAGAACAAATTCAGGCGTTTTTAACGACATTGTTAAGATTAGAGAATGTTGAACAGCCGATTAAGCTGGATTTAGGCTATAAAAATCGAGGCTATCAGCATTATTTTTAAGCTGAGTGTGAATAAAAAAAAAAGCCCGCGCAGCGGGCTTTTTTTATTTTATCTAGTGGGTTTAGGCTTTTAATGCACTGATCAACTTCTGATGTAAACCACCAAAACCGCCATTCGACATAATCACAACAGCATCGCCCTCGCCTGCCTCGCTTACGATGGTTTGAATGATCTCATCCAGTGAACGAGCCACCACAGCTTTATTCGCAGCAGCTTCAATCACAGGTTGTAAATCCCAATCCAAACCTTCAGGTTGATACCAAATCACTTCATCTGCTAAGCGTGCAGAATGTGCAAGCCCATCTTTATGGCTACCCATACGCATAGTGTTCGAACGCGGTTCAATTACTGCCCACAATTTACGCTCACCGAGACGCTTACGTGCACCTTCCAGTGTGGTATCAATGGCAGTGGGGTGATGAGCAAAGTCATCATAAACCTCAATACCACGAACTGTACCCAGAAGTTCCATACGACGTTTCACACCACCAAAATTAGATAATGCTTCACAAGCTGTTTCAATCGACACACCAACATGCTCTGCTGCGGCAATCGTCGCCAAAGCATTGGCTACACTATGTTGGCCGGTCATGTTCCATTTGACTGAGCCCTTCACTTCACCGTGTTGTAAAACATTGAAATGTGAGCCATCAGCAGATAACTGTTCTGCATACAATTCAGATTTGTCATTGGCATCTAAAGATGTACGCACCACAGGTGTCCAGCAGCCCATTTCTAAGACTTCATCAATATTGGTTTCTGTAATGGGCGCAATGATACGGCCTTCACTTGGAATAGTACGCACTAGATGATGGAATTGCTTTTGAATCGCAGCCAAGTCTTCGAAGATATCGGCATGGTCAAATTCAAGGTTATTTAAAATCGCTGTTTTAGGATGGTAATGCACAAACTTAGAACGTTTGTCGAAGAATGCCGAATCATATTCATCGGCTTCTACACAGAAATATTGACCACCGCCTAAACGTGCGCTTTCACTAAAGCCTAAGGGTACGCCGCCAATCAAGAAACCCGGGTTTAAACCCGCTTGATCGAGCACCCATGCCAACATGGTTGTGGTTGTGGTTTTACCATGTGTGCCTGCAACACCTAAGACATGTTTACCTTGTAGCACGTGGTCTGCAAGGAACTGTGGACCAGAAATATAAGGCAGGCCTTCGTTCAGCATGTATTCCACTGCATCAATGCCACGTTTCATTGCATTGCCGACAATCACGAGATCTGGGTGTGGTTGAAGGTGGCTACGGTCATAGCCTTGCATTAAGGTAATGCCTGCATTTTCCAATTGGGTAGACATTGGTGGATAAACGTTTTGGTCTGAACCCGTGACCTTATGTCCTAAATCGCGCGCCAAGAGCGCCAATGAACCCATAAAGGTGCCACAAATACCCAAGATATGCAGATGCATTCGTTCTAACTCCACTGCTTTTATCGACACATCACTTTGTTATTGTGGTGTTGTCATTATAGATTTGGTTGAAAAGGTTAATTTCATTTGAGAGCAACCATAGCAAGGGTCTTAGCGAAAAGATAGATTTTTTTGTATGAGATCGTGCAAAAAGATTGAGCTCGCAACTGATCAAATGTGCGCAATTTTTTGAGGATAAAAACACGGAAAATAGGCGCGAAATCGTGATGAAAAACGTACAATAAGCGCAATTTTTTGCGATCTTGATTGCTTATGTCACTTGCCCTGTTTTTATTGATTATTTCCAACTGTTTTATGACTTTGGCCTGGTATGGGCATTTGAAGTTTTTACATGATGCCCCGCTTTGGCAAGCGATTTTATTTGGATGGGCGATCGCGTTACTCGAATACAGTTTTATGATCCCAGCAACGCGGCTGTTGGCCAAACATGGGTGGTCTTTGGGTCAAATGAAAATCACACAAGAAGTCGTGACGCTATTGGTCTTCGTTCCATTTATGATTTTCCTTTTTAAACAGCCCTTTAAATTGGACTATTTGTGGGCAGGTTTATGCCTTTTTGGATGTGTCTATTTCGTATTTCGCAGTGCTTAACTGATCCAATGCTGCATGGCTCTGATCAATTAAGTGAGGCGTGTTTGCAGGCATTATTGAGTATTTTAGTGAATTTACTGTCTTGTGGAGTGGAATCTTCAAAGTCAAAGGCATAATCACTCTCATTGGTTAGTACAGTCTTTGACCGTCTGCTTCAAAGTCCATGAGTGCAAAACCAAAGCTTTGGTCATCACAATACACACGATATTCTGAAATTGAATACATGTTATCACGGCCATCATCTGCTTTGTAATAGCCTTTCATCTTGACCGACTCACGTTCATCAATGATCGATTTTCCGGTGACTAAAAATTTTTCGTGGATGTAGCCATTACTCTTAATTTGGCCGTTATAGTCTTTTTGTTGCTGTAAAAGGTTAAATTCTTTCACAAATTGGTTCGTATTGAGTTGAACGAGTTGGGCAAAACTTTGAGAGCTTAGGGCTAGAGTAAGTAGGATAAAGATCTGTTTCATATTTAAAGGGTTGTTATAAATATTGATTTAATAAAAGTTTTTATAAAATTGAAAAAAATAAAAATATTTTCATCAAAATATTATGGAGTTTTCTTTTAAAGACAACCGTTAAATTTTATTGAGATGAATTTTCAGTCTATAATATGGGGCTCTTATTAAAGCTTGGCTCTAGTCGAGATTTACTCTCTCTTACTTTAATCTCTGGAAACATTGCAATGAATGCGGCCGCTTCACAAGACACTCCTCTCGTTGGAATTATCATGGGTTCTCAATCGGATTGGGCAACGCTAGAAAACACTGCCAATATGCTGAAACAGCTTGGCGTCCCATTTGAAGCGGAAGTTGTATCTGCACACCGAACTCCAGATCGATTATTCGAATATGCTGAAACCGCACGTGATCGTGGTATTCAAGTGATTATTGCCGGTGCTGGCGGTGCAGCGCATTTACCAGGTATGTGTGCAGCCAAGACTGACCTACCTGTACTTGGTGTACCGGTAAAATCATCAATTTTAAACGGCGTGGATTCATTGCTGTCTATCGTGCAAATGCCCGCAGGTATTGCAGTTGGTACTTTGGCGATTGGCCCAGCGGGTGCGACCAATGCAGCGATCATGGCGGCACAAATTTTAGGTTTAACACGTCCTGAAATTGCAAAGAATGTTGCAGATTTCCGTGCTGCGCAAACCGATAAAGTGGCGAGTAAAAATATTCCGGGTCAAGCTTAATTAAGGGGCATTTCTCATGGATAAAACCATTGGTATTTTTGGTGGTGGCCAGCTTGGTCGCATGATGGCGCAAGCGGCATTGCCTTTAAACATTCAATGCACCTTCTTTGAAGCGAGTACCGACTGCCCTTCTGCAGCGCTGGGTCCAGTGATTTCGACTCAAGCTGAAAATGGTTTGCAAGATTTCATTCAGAGCGCAGATGTTTTCAGCTTAGAGTTTGAAAATACTCCGTTAGCAGATGTTGATGTGTTGACCAAGAACAAAGCATTGCACCCACCGCGCCAAGCTTTAGCGATTGCACAGCATCGTTTGTCCGAAAAGGCTTTGTTTGATGAATTGGCTATCCCAGTTGCACCTTATAAGGCCGTGACATCTTTCGAGGGTTTACAAGCTGCTGTTGCTGAGTTGGGTTTACCCATCGTACTGAAAACATCGCGTGGCGGTTATGACGGTAAAGGTCAATTTGTGCTACGTAGCGCTGAGCAAATGGATCAAGCATGGGCTGAACTAGGCCCTGCAGGTGAATTGATCGCGGAAAGCTTTGTAACCTTCTCACGTGAAGTCTCAATCATTGCGGTGCGTGGTCAAGATGGTGATGTGAAAACATGGCCATTGGCGGAAAACCACCACCACAACGGCATTTTGTCGCATTCGATTGTGCCTGCACCAAACAGTGCAGACTTACAACCAGTTGCGCAAGATTACATTACTCGCCTGCTCAATCATTTGAATTATGTCGGTGTTTTGACGCTAGAGCTGTTTGTGACGGATAAAGGCTTATATGCCAATGAGATGGCGCCACGTGTGCATAACTCGGGGCATTGGTCGATTGAAGGTGCAGTGTGTTCACAGTTTGAAAACCACATTCGTGCTGTAGCAGGTTTGCCTTTGGGTTCGACTGAAGTTGTTCGTCCAACGGTCATGGTAAACATCATTGGCCAACATCCGAAGTCTGAAGATGTATTGGCACTGAATGGCGCGCATTTGCATCTGTATAACAAAACAGAGCGTGAAGGCCGCAAAATCGGTCACATCACTTTAATGCCGAACGATACTGCTGAATTAACAGCTTTATGCCGTGCTTTGGTGAAAATTTTGCCGAATCCACTGGCACTTAGCGAAGATATGACCATTTAAACCATAGTTTGAATGATAAAAAAGCGGTCATGCACATGGCCGCTTTTTTTATTGCTGTAGTTCGGGCATCATTGCGCCTCTTTGCAAAATCACACCGTTTATCGCTGAAACGATAAGAAACTATTGATCATAAAGTGTTCGTTCGTTTATAAATATTCTGCGTTAATCTTCGTATTATTTTTTGTGTATCAATAGCCTGTGATGTGTGAATCAAAATCAAAAAATAACCAAAGCGTTTTGAATTTAAATTGTGTTTTTGAATTCAAACTATGAATTTGAATTCAAAAAATCCTATGCCAAAAACAATGAATTCAAAGTTTATGAATTCAAATTTGAAAAAATGAATTCATTTCTCTGTGTTTAAATTTAAAAATTTGAATTTAAAAGTTGCTCAGACTTATTGGATCTATAGGGAGTATATTTTAAAACCTATAATATTTTGATTATTAATAATAAAAATGAATTTTTACCCCATTTTGCATTTGTGGATAATTTTTTATGCATGCAGTTTATTTTTGAATTTAAAAGTTTTGAATTTAAATTTAAACCGGTGTTTGGTTTGTAGTGAATTTAAAGTTGGGTTGTGGATAACTACTTTTGAATTCAAATTTTAAAAATGAATTTAAATAAGTAGAAAATATGAATTTAAATTTACGTTTTGAACCTTTAACTTTTGCTTTGAGCTGCTATTGTTAAAGCAACAATTTAAATTCAAAAAAGATCTAGGGTATGAAGCATCACTTAGGATTTGTTTTCGGGACTGCTTTATTGGCAATAACTCAGGCAAATGCCGAGTTGATTATTAATGGTCAGTCTGTCAATTCGTCGAGCATGCCTACAACCAGCAGCATTTCACCACAAAATAACTTTCAAGGTTGTTTAGCCAATTTGCGCTCGCAAGCAATGAATGCTGGTGTGAGTGCATCCACTTATGATCGCTATACACAAAATTTAACACCTGATTATTCTGTGATTGAAAAGCTCAACTATCAGCCTGAGTTTTCAACTCCGATTTGGGACTATCTGTCCGGTCTGGTAGATGAAGAGCGTGTACAACTGGGTCAGCAGAAATTGGCGCAGCATCGTGATGTATTAAACCGTGTCGCAGCGGCTTATGGTGTGCCTGCTGAAACCGTGGTCGCGGTTTGGGGTGTGGAGAGTAATTTTGGTGATATTGCGGGTAGCTATCCTTTATTACAGTCATTGGGCACTTTAAGTTGTGAAGGACGCCGTCAAAGCTATTTCCGTGGCGAGTTTTTTGCAGCCATGCGGATTTTGCAGCGTGGTGATTTAAATGAATCACAATTGAAAGGTTCATGGGCAGGTGCATTTGGTCATACCCAATTTATGCCGAGTACCTATGAAGAACTAGCCGTGGATTTTGATGGTGATGGCCGCCGTGATTTGGTGTCGAGTACCACGGATGCGTTGGCATCTACAGCCAACTTCCTGAAAAAGCGTGGTTGGCAAACTGGTCAGCCGTGGGGCTTTGAAGTAAAAATTCCCGAAGGAATGTCGATCAGTGGTGAAAGTCGCCGTAATAAAAAATCCTTGGACAGCTGGATGAATCGTGGTTTGCAGCGTGTCGATGGTACACCGTTAATACAAGGTAACCTTTCTGGATCGAGCCAAGCAGGTTTAATGGCACCGGCTGGGGCAAGTGGGCCTGTGTTCTTGGTGTTTAAAAATTTCGATGCAATCTATAGCTACAATGCCGCAGAGAGTTATGCATTAGCGATTGCGCATTTATCCGATCGCTTGCAAGGCAAGGGTGGCTTTAGTACGACATGGCCAACCGATGATCCTGGGACTTCACGTGCGGAACGACGAGAGATTCAACAATTTTTACTTAACCGCGGCTATGACATCGGTAAAGTTGATGGATTAATTGGAGATAAAACCCGTCAAGCCATTCGACAAGAGCAAAATCGACTGGGTTTAAGTCCAACAGGTCGGGCGGGACAGCAGATTTTACGGGCATTTCGTAATGAGCATGCCAAGGCAATGATGAATTAAGTTTGAGCTATGCTTTTTATATAGTAGTCAATATATATAAAAGCTTGTCTATATAAAAAAGGTCTGCAATTGCAGACCTTTTTTATATGTTTTTGATTCTTAAACCGCAGTGATTGTACCTAAGATACGATAGCCAGCAGCACCCGTCACACTTGGTAAATTTGCACTAAGCTGATTGACAAAGCGCATCGCCAACCAAGCAAAGGCTGTGGCTTCCACCCATGTTGGGCTTAAGCCTAAATCTGCGGTACTTTGTACCGTCCATTCATGTTTACGTAAACGCCAGCGCAGTTGCTCTAATAGGTGCGAATTGTATGCACCACCACCGCATACATAGACTTCACCAGTATCCATATCAGAGCGGTAAATGGCTTTTTTAATGGCACGTGTGGTGAGTTTCATTAAGGTTGCTTGAATGTTTTCTGGTGTATCTTCGAGTTCGTCATATTCGAGATCTCCACGCCAATCGAGAATCTGTTCATCTAACCATTCTAGATTGAAGTCTTCACGACCTGTGCTTTTTGGCGGTTCTTTAGAGAAAAACTCATGTGCTTGTAAGCGCTCGAGCAGACTGCGAATAGGTTGACCATAAGCTGCCCAGTTCCCATTTTCATCATAGGGTTGACCAGTATAACGTTCGCACCAAGCATCCATTAAAATGTTAGCTGGACCTGTATCAAAGCCATACACGGCTTCAGGTTGACCTGCAGGCAACATGCTAACATTGGCAATTCCGCCCAAGTTCAAAATCACACGGTGAATGGTGTCATGTTGGAAAAGCGCTTGATGAAACGCAGGAACTAAAGGTGCGCCTTGACCACCTGCAGCCATATCACGGCGGCGGAAGTCTGAAATCACAGGGATTTTAGTGAGTTCGGTAATAATATTGGGGTCGCCAATTTGCAGGGTAAAACCATGTTCAGGACGGTGGCGGATGGTTTGACCATGTGAGCCAATCGCCTTGATTTGACTACGATCTAGCTCATTCTTCTCGATCAACTCATTGATGCCATGACCGATCATTTGAGCTAAAGCAACGTCTGCCTTACCCATGCGATCAATTTCGTTATCATCAGGCAAGGTGAGGGCCATCAGTTCATCACGAAGGTCTGGGTCAAAGGGAAGTGTGAGCGTCGCATGAATCTCTAAAGGATCAAAAGAAGCAGCAACAATATCGACACCATCCATGCTCGTGCCGGTCATTACCCCAATGTAGATCGCTGTCATGATGATTCTTAAGCCTGCAATGTGCTGAAAAAGTGTTAGTATATCGCACAAATTGTATAACTGATCTATTTGGATTTTGTGATGTCAAATTTCCTGCCGGCTGAAGAACAACTTGCCCTCATCCAACGAGGCACACATGAGATTATTTCTGAAGAAGATCTTCTTAAGAAATTAAAGCAGAATCGCCCATTAAAAATTAAAGCGGGTTTTGACCCGACTGCACCTGATTTACATTTAGGTCATACGGTTCTGATTAATAAATTAAAAGTTTTCCAAGATTTAGGTCATGAAGTTTACTTCCTGATTGGTGACTATACAGCCATGATCGGTGACCCAACGGGTAAGAGCGCTACACGTCCACCGTTGTCTCGTGAAAAAGTTTTAGAAAATGCTAAAACTTATCAAGAACAAGTATTTAAGATTCTTGACCCTGCGAAAACTAAAGTTGTGTTCAACTCAGAGTGGTTTGGTCAAAAAACTGCTGCTGACTTGATTCAGTTAGCTTCACAGCAAACTGTGGCACGTATGTTGGAACGTGATGATTTCACTAAACGTTATAACAGCCATCAACCGATTGCGATTCACGAATTTTTATATCCATTGGTGCAAGGTTATGACTCAGTTGCGCTAGAAGCGGATGTAGAGTTGGGGGGTACAGACCAAACCTTTAACTTGCTGATGGGTCGTACATTACAAAGCCGTTATGACCAAGAGTCTCAAGTGTGCATTACTGTGCCGATTCTTGAAGGTTTAGACGGCGTAAATAAAATGTCTAAATCTTTGGGTAACTATATTGCAGTCTTTGATGCACCGGGTGCGATGTACCAAAAAGTGCTTTCAATGCCAGATGATTTGATCGAACGTTACTTTGACTTGTTGAGCTTTAAATCGATTGAAGAGATTCAACAGTTGCTCAAAGAAGTGGCTGAAGGTCGTAACCCACAAGAAGTGAAGAAAATTCTTGCACTTGAATTGGTTGAGCGTTTCCATGGCGCAGAAGCTGCAGCAAATGCGCACAAAGGTGCAGGTAACTTGATTACTGAAGGTGAACTTCCAGAAGGTACACCAGAAGTGACCATTTCTCGTGGCGCATTTGGTGGTGAGATTTTCATTACTTCTATTTTGCGTGAAGCGGGTTTGACTAAAAATGCTGCTCAAGCAAAAGATGCAATTGGTCGTGGTGCAGTGAAAGTGGATTGGGAAGTGGTTGATGCAGGTTATGCTGTGTCAGAAAACAAAACTTTGATCATCCAAGCGAGCAAAAAAGCAATCGCAAAAGTAACTTTTACCGACTAATAAATTCTTGAATTTTTAGTTAAGTTATTGAATTAAAAGCAGGCTTCGGCCTGCTTTTTTTTACCAATTAATATATTAATAATATAAATAAGCAAATTCAAAAAAAACCTTATAAAAACAACACTTAAATTTTGCCAAATGTGTTGCATTTCTTGAATTTTATGTATAAGATTTATTCATCTAGAGAGATATATACCATCTAGAGGGTACATAATCATAACTCCACTTTTTATAAGTCTCTTCCCCAAGGGACTCTTTTTTTAGTGAAGTAAACAGATAACTATAATAATTACACGATGGATCGACTAAAGATTCAATTCTAAGGGAAAGATTTTGGGAGAGATCTTTCCCTTTTTTATTTGTAAAATTGAAGTATTCCTTTCAAAAATCACATTCATTTCTGTATTAAAGATTTTAATCGCGCCAGAAAAAAAGCCCGATTCAATCGAGCTTTAAAATGTCTTTACTTAGATAGATGTTCATGGAGCTTTAAAATGTCTTTACTCAGATAGATGTTCATTGAGTTTTATTTTAGGGCTTAGGGCCAAATTGAATGAAGCTTAATTTAGGTAAAATCCGCTTGACTAAAGTCCCGACTAAAAGTGCGGTAATAATGGTGCCTTCACGGACTCCGATGACTTGATGTAAGACCAGCCAACTGCTGATAACCGCAATACTGACCAAGACAATGTCGCCATATGTTTTACAGTTGCCAAAATCAAGGCGATAACGAACAGCAATGGCTTGATAGAGGCCTTCTGCGGCCAAGAGGACTAGACTGGCTTTGACCACTAAGCTCACACCTAAAGCAGTAATCAGGCAACTTGCCAAGCAAGCCAGGAGTTGAAGTGGGTAACATTCTATGCTCCAGCCTTGGGTGAGCCACATTAAACCGTCAATAAATGCACCAAACAAAATTCCCACGGGTAATTGCAACCACTGTATCCACTGAAAGCGTGATTTTAAGATCAGCATTTGCAGCAGTATCATGATGATGTGCATTAATACTGTTAATGTGCCGACGGTGAGTGGAAAGATATAGCTAAAGCTGTAAGGCACCGAAGAAATAGGGGATGTCCCTAAATTTGAATGTATAGAGAGTACGACACCAAAAGCCAATAATCCTAATCCGCTTAATAGTAAGAATAAGCGTGGAAAAAACTGTGTTGGCATCCTGCACCTAAAAAATAAAAAGAGTGTACGTGAAATGCAGCCTGCGCTCTATGCGTCTAAAGCCCAAAAATAGTGGCTTTTTATGACTGTGATCGTTAATAGTGATTATTCAAATAAATAGGCTGTATTTTTATCAGCAAAAATGACTAAGCATGTAATTAAAATGATTTTTGCAAAAACAGGCCTTATGGAACAATGGTCAAAAATCAAAAAAGAGCAACAACATGGCGTATTACAATACCGATAATCATGATGAACAGATCGATCGAATCTTGAGATATTTATTTGACTACCAAACCAAACAGCATAAACGAGCATTATTTTGTGAGGCGCGGCAACAATTACATGATTTGGATATCGCAGCACAGTACCAACTATTCGCATTGGTAAGAGAACAACTCCCTAGACGTGCAAAGCTGCTATTTTCTGCCGAGGATTTCAGTGGAAAGCAACAAGTCATCTTGGAAGTCATGCAACATTTAGCATATGAACGTTAAAAAAATGCTTGGAAATATAAAAATGCATGCTAAAAAATGCCTATGAAGCTTGAATCGGTGTGATGACAGAAAAAATGATGTGCTTTGAAGAATAAAAGTAGACTAATGATTAATAAATAATCAAAGCTACTTTTATTAGACTTAAAAGTGCTGAAAAAGATTTGCTAGATATAAGAAATTTACTTAATTAAATATCGACTATTTGCTAAAAATTTATAAAAAATGCTTAAAAAATAGGTATAAATGCAATTTTTTTAGCAAAAACGCTTATAAAAAATACATACGTGAAAAATATAGTGAATTGGGGGTTGCAATGATTCTGAAATGCTCTAGAATGCACCCCATACCGACGAGATAGACGGAAACGAACAAAACGCGAAGCGTTGAGTTGTTA